>DBMN01000343.1:9510-9678 GCA_002298965.1 Rhizobiales bacterium UBA697
CCTCCCCTGAGGGGAGGGTGAAGCGGCGACGCCTCGACATCCATCGAGGATGAAGGCCGGTGGAACGGCCGGCCCCCCGGCAGAGCACAGATCGCCGGCCTTCCGAAAGGCGAAGAACGCTCAGAACCCGCCGCCCGACGAATTGTCGCCGCCGCCGCCGAAGCCGCC
>DBMN01000121.1 GCA_002298965.1 Rhizobiales bacterium UBA697
AGCGGCGCGAGCGCCCGCATCGCCTCGACCTCGGCCGCATAGGCGGCGCGGCGGCGGTCGAAGTCGGCCCGGGTCTCGGCGTCGGGGGCGATCACGACGCGGCCGGTCGAACCGTCGAGCGCGAGATCGGCCGCACCGGCGACCGCCTCGAGGATGCCGGGGCAGCCGACCACGGCCGGGATCTCCAGCGTCCGCGCCATGATGGCGACGTGGCTGGTGCGACCGCCGCAGGCGACGACGAAGCCGCCGACGCGGGAGGGATCGAGCCGGGCCGTGTCGGACGGGGTCAGGTCGTCCGCCACGATGATCGCACCCTGCGGCGCGGTCTCGAGGCATGTCTCCTCGATCCCGGCCATCGCCAGCATGAGACGGCGGGCGATGTCTTCGATGTCGTCGGCGCGCTGACGCATGTAGTCGTCTTCGAGCGCCAGGAATTCGGCCTTCTGCGCCGCCATGACGTCGCGGGCGGCGGCGAGCGCGGGCAGTCCGTCGTCGCGGATCGCCGCTTCGATCGCAGCACCCAGGTCGTCGTCCATCAGGATCTCGGCATGGCCTTCGAAGACCTCGGCGAGATCGTCGCCCTTGGTGGCGCGGACGGTCTCGGTGAGCGCCTCGAGCCCGAGGCGGGCGCGTTCGCGGCCCCCGCGGAAGACCTCGATCTCGGCGTCGCGGCGGTCGTCGGCGATGCGTCCCTCGGGGATCGCCAGCCGGGCCGGCACGTGGACGTGGACCGGGCCGACGGCGATGCCCGGCGAGGCGGCGATGCCGGTGAGGGTGGACATGGCGTCAGTCCTCGAGGGTTGCGACGAAGGCGGCGAGCCCTTCACAGGCGGCGACCTCGTCGGCGCCGGTGGCCTCGATCACGACGCGGTCGCCCATCGAGCAGCCGACCTTCATCAGCGACAGGAGGCTCTTGGCATTGGCGCGCTTGTCGCCCTTGACCACGGCGATGTCGGCGGCGAATTCCTTCGCCTTCTTGACGAAGGCATTGCCGGGACGGGTGTGGAGGCCGGTGGGGTTGACGATTTCGACTTCGACGGTGTGCATGGCGTCCTCCCGGACAATCCTGCTTCAGTGATCGGTTCCCTGGCCGTAATAGGCGCCGGGACCGTGTTTCCGTTTGAAGTGACGATCGAGCAGATCCTGCGAGATCGGCTTCGGATCGGCCACCATGCGCGACAGGATGGCGATGCGCGCCACCTCCTCGAGCACGACGGCGTTGTGGACGGCGGCACCCGCGGTCGCGCCCCAGGTGAAGGGGCCGTGCCCGTGTACCAGAGCGGCGGGCATCGACAAGGGCGCAATATTCCGGGTCTTCAGCGTCTCGACGACGACCGCGCCGGTCTCGTGCTCGTAAGAGCCCGCGATCTCGGCTCTGGTCAGCAGCCGGGTACAGGGCACGGCGCCGTCGAAATAGTCGGCGTGGGTCGTGCCCTCGCAGGGAAGGTCGACGCCGCTCTGCGCCCAGGCGGTCGCGTGGGTCGAATGGGTGTGGACGACGCCGCCGATCTCGTCGAAGGCGCGGTAGAGCGCCAGATGCGTCGCGAGATCCGACGAGGGCTTGAAACGGCCCTCGACCGTCCTGCCGTCGAGATCGACGACGACCATGTCGTCGGCGGTCATGACGTCGTAGGCGACGCCCGAGGGCTTGATCACCACGAGACCCTTCGCCCGATCGATCGCCGAGGCGTTGCCCCAGGTGAAGAGGGCGAGGTGATATCGGGCGAGATCGAGATTGGCGGCGAGAACATCGCGCTTCAGGGCGTCGAGCGTCATGCGAGGCCTCCCTCGGCCATCTTGTCGAGAACGAAGCGGCGGGCGGCGGCGACCTCGGCGAGCGGGTCGGCGGCCTCGCCGCTCCACATCTCGACCAGGAAGGAGCCGGAATAGCCGAGCCGCTTCAGGGCATGGAAACAGCGGACGAAGTCGACGCAGCCGGTGCCGAAGGGCACGCCCTTGAACTTGCCGGGGAAGTCCGGCGTCACGGCGAGCGTGTCCTTGACGTGGACGGCGACGATGCGGTCGATGCCGAGGGCGAGTTCCGCCTCGACGTCGCTGCCCCAGGCCGAGAGGTTGCCGAGGTCGGGATAGACCTGGAACCACGGGCTGTGGATGCGGTCGGCCCAGCACTTCCACTTGGAGATCGAGCCCATCAGGGGCGTGTCCATGATCTCCACCGCCAGCATCACCTGCGCGGCGGCGGCACGATCCGTCGCCCAGGCGAGGCCTTCGGCGAAACGCTCGAGGCTCTCGGGGGTCGAGGGCTCGTAATAGACGTCGTAGCCGGCGAGCTGCAGCGTGCGCACGCCGGTGTCGACGGCGAGGTCGATCGCCTTCTCCATGATCGCCTGCGCCTCGGCGCGGATGCCGGCGTCGGCGCTGCCGAAGGGATAGCGCCGGTGCCCGGAGAGGCAGATCGACGGCACTTCGACGCCGCTCGTCGCCACCGCCGTGCGGAAGGCCGCGCGCTCGGCCTTCGACCAGTCGAGCCGGGCGAGCCGGTCGTCGGTCTCGTCGATCGACATCTCGACGAAGTCGAAGCCGAGGGCGCCGGCGACCGAGAGACGGCGCGTCCAGTCCCAGGGGGCGGGCAGCGCCTTCTCGTAGAGGCCGAGACGGGGGTGGGTCCGCGCGGTCATGCTCAGCCCCAGAGTTCGGCGATCTTGGCCTTGAAGGCGCGGGCGGCGGCGGCCGGATCGGCGGCGTCGCGGATGGCGCGGCCGGCGATGAAGACCTTGACCGGCAGGCCGGCGAAGAGCGGCAGATCCTCGATGGTCAGGCCACCGGTGATCGACAGTTCGAAGCCCATCTCGGCGAGGCGGCGGATCTTCGAGAGATCGTCGTCCGACCACGACTGGCCGGCGGCCTGGGCGTCGCGGCCACGATGGTAGACGACCTGGTTGAGGCCGACCGCCCGCCAGGCTTCCGCCTCTTCCCACGACCACGAGCCGGTCAGCTCGATCTGGACGTCGCGATCGCCGCGCTTCTTGGCTTCGGTGAGCGCGGTCTGCACCGTGGCGATCGGGGCGCAGCAGATGACGGTCATCCAGTCGGCGCCGTTGGAGAAGCACATGTCGGCGAGGATCGAGCCGGCGTCGGCGGCCTTGATGTCGGCGAGCACGATGCGGTCGGGATAGAGCGCCTTGAGGCATCGCACCGCCTGCATGCCCTCGGCGCAGACGAGGATGGTGCCGGCCTCGAGCACGTCGACCTCGGCCGCCAGGATGCGCGTCGCCTCGAGGGCGGAGGGAAGCGAGCGATTGTCGAGCGCGAGCTGAAGGAGGGGGAGAGCCATCTCGTGAAACCTCTGGGCTTTGGCGACCGGGCACGACGGGGCGGTCCGAGGGCATGCGCCGTCGGTTGCCCGCTCCGTCGAGCGGGGGCGGTCTCGGGTGAACGGCGGGGCGGCGAAGCGTCCCGCGGGAGGGAAGCGTCAGATCTCGGCGAAGATCGCTTCGAGATCGGCGCGGGTCTTGGCCGCGCGGATGCGTTCGATGCGGGCGTCGTCGTCGAAGAGCGTCGCGACCTGGACGATCGATTCCTCGTTCATGGTCTTGGCGTCGGTCGCCGCGAGCGTGATCAGGATGTCGATCGGGTCGTTGTCCTCGGAGCCGAAGGCGACCGGCGCCTTCAGCGTCACGAGGGCGAAGCCGTCGCGCTTCACGCCCTCTTCGGGGCGGGCGTGCGGCATGGCGAGGCCGGGGGCGAGCACGTACCAGGGGCCGAGCTCTTCCGTCATCGAGACGACGGCGTCATAGTAGCGCGGCTCGACCAGATCGGCGCCGATCAGCAGGTCGACGCCGAGTTTGACGGCTTCGCGCCAGTCGGCTGCCTCGGCTCCCAGCCGGATGGTGTTCGCCGTCAGCAGATGCTCCGTGAGCTTCATCGCGCCGTTCCTCCGACGATCGTTTTGTCCGTCTCTATTGCGCGTATTGTGCTTTTATGTTCATTTCAATGCAAGGGCTCTCTTGCCGATCCGGGTTCACCCCTATGCGAAAAGGCGGCGCGGCCGACCGATCGGCGCAGAGATCATCAGTTTATCGTTGTTTATCAAGGAATTGACGGAATTCATGAGACGATCGTCGGTCGACGACCGATCGGACATCCGGACGCAGACCGCATCGAAAAACGATCAAAAAGAACAAATTCGATCCCCTCCGCGCCGTCGAACGGCCATCACCGACATCGGGAGACCCCATGGATTCGCTCGCCTGCCTGATCTTCGACGTCGACGGAACGCTCGCCGAGACCGAGGAGCAACACCGCATCGCCTTCAACGACGTCTTCGCCGCGGAAGGGCTCGACTGGTGGTGGGATCGCGAGCTCTATCGCCGCCTGCTCGGGGTCACCGGCGGGCGCGAGCGCATGCGCTACTGGCTGGAGCTCTCGGGCCGGGATCCGGCGGCCTTCGACGACGCGCGCCTCAGGGCGCTGCACGAGGCCAAGAACCGGCGGCTGGCGGAACGGATCGTCGCCGGGCACTGCCCGTTGCGGCCGGGCGTCGCGCGGATCATCGCGGCGGCGCGTGCGGCCGGTCTGCGGCTGGCGGTCGCCACGACGACGTCGCGGGTCAACATCGAGACGCTGGTCGCCACCGCCTTCGGCCGGCCGGCGGACGCGGTCTTCGACACGCTGGTGACGGGCGAGGACGTCCGCGCCAAGAAGCCCGACCCGGAAGCCTATCTGAACGTGCTCGAGCGGCTGTCGCTCCGGCCGGCACAGTGTCTCGTCTTCGAGGATTCGGCGATCGGTCTCGCGGCGGCGCGCGCGGCGGGCCTCGCGACGATCGTCACGCCGAGCGCCTACACGCTCGGTGAGGACTTCGTGTCGGCGCAGATGGTGGTCGACGACCTGTCGGCGCTGACGCTCGACGATCTCGGCCGCGTGCACGCCGCGGCGCTGGCGCGCGCCTGATCGTCGCGACGAAAGGGCCGACGCCCTCCCCCGCCCGCTGGCGGGAGAGGACGTCGATCGCCGATCACTTCGGCCGCACGAAGCAACGCGGCGGCACGGTCTCGCCCTTCAGCAGCGCGACCACGTTGCGGCAGGTCATCAGCGAGACCTCGCGGCGGGCCTCCTCGGTGACGCCGCCGACATGCGGACTGACGATGACGTTGGGCAGTGCCCACAGCGGATTGTCGACGGCCGGCGGCTCCGGCGCGAAACTGTCGAGACCGGCGGCGGCGATGGTACCGTCCGTCAGCGCCGCGACCAGCGCCGCCTCGTCGACGACCTCGCCGCGCGCCGTGTTGATCAGCACCGCGGTCTTCTTCATCAGCCCGAGGGCGCGGGCGTCGATCAGCTTCTCGGTCGTCGGCGTCAGCGGGCAGTGGAGCGAGACGACGTCGGCCGTGCAGAGCAGGGCGTCGAGCTCGTCGACGCGGGTCGCGTGCGGGCCGAAGGCATCGTCGGGGGCGAAGGGATCGTAGGCGATCGTCTTCATGCCGAGCGGCTCGACCATGGCGGCGAAGGCGCGGCCGATGGCGCCGATGCCGACGAGGCCGAGGGTGCGGCCGCGCAACTCGTGACCGCGATAGACCTTCTTCTCCCAGCCGCCGCCACGGACGAAGGCGTCCTGATTGCGCAGGTCCTTGGCGAGCGCCAGCAGGAGCGCCAGCGCATGCTCGGCGACCGAATGGGCATTGGCGCCGACGGCGGCGAGGACCGGGATGCCCAGCGCGGCGGCCGCGGCGACGTCGATGTCGTTGGTGCCGGCGCCGTGCTTGGCGACGACCCTGAGGTTCGGCGAAGCCTTCATGATGTCGGCGTCGACGCGCTCGACGAGGCGGACGACCAGGGCATCGGGCTTCTTCTCGGCGAGCAGCGCCAGAAGGTCGGCCTTGGCGGGATAGGGGCCGGTGGCGAGCGAGGTGACGCCGGCGGCGCGGAAGATTTCTTCGCCTTCGGGGGCGACCGGGCCGCCCAGGCTGATGACGGTGAAGGACATGACGTGGCTCCGTCGGGGCCGACCGGCCGTGCCGATCGGCGGAGAGGGGGCCGGCGCACCACGGCGGCGCGCCGGCGGGTGATCGTTACGCGGACTGGATCGGCTCGACGCGGCCCAGCAGGAACAGGTAGTTGAGGATGCCCAGCACGCCGAGGAAGGCGGAGAAGAGCAGCGCGGCGGTGAAGGAACCGGTCGCGGCGACGATGAAGCCGGTGACGATCGGACCGATCACGCCGCCGAAGTTCGACACCATGTTCTGCAGGCCGGCGACGGTGCCGGTCATGTTCTTCGGCGCGACGTCGCCGGGCAGCGCCCAGACCTGCGAGGCGGCGATGGTGGTGCCGGCCTTGGCGATGCAGAGCAGCGCCACGGTGAAGACCACCGACTTGGCGAGCGGGGCGAGACCGATGCACAGCGCCATGGTCAGACCGGTGACGAGGAAGATCTTGCGGGTGGTGGTCAGGCTGAAGCGGCCGGAGCGCACGACACGGTCGGACAGGAAGCCGGCGAGGATCTCGGCGACGAGGCCGGAGATCAGCGGCAGCGCGGCGACGAAGCCCATCGTCAGCATCCCCATCCCCTGCTCCTTGACCAGATAGGTCGGCAGCCAGGTGATGAAGAAGTACGAGATGTAGTTGATGGTGAAGAAGCCGAGACACATCGCCCAGATGTTGCGATAGCGCAGCAGCTCGTACCAGCGCATCGGCATCTCGGCGTCGGTGCCGTGCTTGCGCACCTGGCCGTCGCGGATGTAGGCGACCTCGGCCGCATTGGCGCTGCGATGGGTCTCCGGGTTGTCGGAGAAGTACCACCACCACACGACGGCCCAGACCACGCCGACCAGACCGATCGACACGAAGGTCATGCGCCAGCCCATCAGCGCGATCATCCAGACGATCAGCGGCATGGCGACGGCGCCGCCGAACTTCGAGGCGCTGTCGAACAGGCCGGAGACCGTGGCGCGCTCCTTGTCGGGGAACCACTTCGAGGCGATGCCGGCGTTCGAGGGATAGGCACCGGCCTCGCCGACGCCGAGGGCGACGCGCAGGCCGAAGAGCGACAGGAAGCCGGTGGCGAGACCGGTCGCGGACGTCGCGACCGACCACCACAGAACCGAGGCGCCGAGGCCGATCTTCTGGCCGTAGCGGTCGGCGAACCAGCCGGCCGGGATCTGCAGCATGGCGTAGGACCAGAAGAAGGCCGACATGATCAGGCCCATCTCGGCGACCGGGATGGAGAGTTCCTTCTGCAGGAAGGGTGCGGCGGCCGAAAGCACGGTGCGATCGACGTAGTTGATCGCGATGGCGAGCCACATCAGGCCCGCGATGACCCAGCGGACATTGCTCCGCGGCGCCGCGGTCGCGACCGCGGCATCGGTGATGGTGGTCATGTCTTCTCTCCCTGAGGCGACTTCGCGTCGCTCTGATGGCCCCGGCCGCGCCCCCGCCGCCGATCGACCGATATTCCGGGGCGGGCGCTCTCGGCGACCCGCGGTGGCGGGGGCCTCGCGGCCCCTGCCGGGGGGAACGGGCGCCCGCACGGGACGCCCACCCGATCTCACGCCGTGGCTTCGGCGAAGGTCTTCGACACGACCGCGACCTTGTCGTTGACCTCGTCGGAGACCAGCGCCGGGCCGCGGCTCCGGCCCACGTCCGGCATCGCCAGGAAGAGCGCGCGCTTCACCATGGTCGGCGGGAAGCCGTGGGCATAGAGCGCCTTGCGCAGCTCGCCGTAGTGCGTCTGGGCCGCTTCCGCCGCCGCGGCATCGCCGGCGACGTGCGAGGCGTGGATCTTGTTCAGCGTCACCGGCGCGATGTTGCCGAGGCCGGAGATGCAGCCGCTCGCGCCGTTCTTCAGACCGTGCAGGATCAGGTGATCGGGGCCGACGAGGACGTCGAAGTCGTCACGGGTCCGCGCGATCTCGAGGAAGCCGTCGAGGCTCTCCTGCGAACCGGCGCTGTCCTTGATGCCGATGATGTTGGGATGGGCGGCGAGCGTGGCGGCGGTCGCCGGTTCGATCTTGTTCCCGGTCCGGGCGGGGATGTTGTAGAGGTAGACCGGTACCGACAGCGCGTCGGCGACGCGGGTGTAGTAGACGATCAGCTCCTCCTGCGAGCAGGCGATGAAGGACGGGGTCACGACCGACACCGCCTTGACGCCGAGCTTCTCGATCGCCTTGCCGAGCGCGATGGTCTGATGGGTCGAGATCTCGCCGATGTGGGCGAGGACCGGGACCTTGCCGGCAGCCGCCTCGACGCAGGTCTTCGCCACGGCGACCTTCTCGTCGAAGGACAGCGTGTAGAACTCGCCGTTGGTGCCGGCGCAGAAGATGCCGTTGCCGGCGCCCGCCTGGCGCTTCACCTGACGGGCGAGGGCTGCGAGGTTCAGTTCTTCGTTCGCATCGAAGGGCGTGACGATGGCGACGAAGGGTCCGGTGATCTTGGCCATGGGAAGTTCCCCATCTGGTTCGAGAGCCGCGAGGCGTGATTGCGTCGGGGCCTGCTTGGGAAGAGGAGATCGTCGCGGTCAGGCCGCGGCGCGATAGATCGCGAGGATGTCGGCTTCCGACAGGTCGCGCGGGTTGTTGTCGAGCAGGCGGCGGATGGCGTGGGCCTCCTTCGCCATGATCGCCATGTCGGCCTCGCCCACCCCGTGGGCGGAGAGGCGCATCTCGCAGCCGAGGTCGACGCACCAGCGATGCGCGGCGTCGAACACGGCGACCGGATCGGACGAAGCCGGTAGACCCAGCGCCTCGAGCACGATCGCGGTGCGTTCCGGCACGGCGGGCGCGTTGAAGGCGAGGACATGCGGGAAGATCAGCGCGTTGGCGGCACCGTGCGGCACGTGGAAGCGCGAGCCGAGCGGATAGGCGACGGCGTGACCGGCGGCGGTGTTGACCGGGCCGAGGCAGTAGCCGCCCCACAGCGAGGCGAGCGCCATGCCGGCACGGGCCTCGCGGTCGTTGCCGTCGTCGGCGGCGCGGGCGAGCCAGCGACCGACGAGGCGGATGCCGTCGAGCGCGAAGGTGTCGATCAGCGGATGGGCCTTGCGGTTGGTGAAGGCCTCGACGCAGTGCGCCAGCGCATCGACACCCGTCGCGACCGTGATCGCCCGCGGCATGCCGAGCGCCAGGTCGGGATCGACCACGGCGAGATCGGCCAGCAGATGGATGCTCTGCACCGCGCATTTGGCCGAGGTCGCCTCGTCGGTGACCAGCGCGCGGATGCCGGCTTCCGAACCGGTGCCGGCGGTCGTCGGCACCTGCACCAGGAAGGCGCCCTTGCGGGCCACCCTGTCCGGGCCGACCACCTCGGCGAAGCGCTGGCCGCTGCCGGGCAGGACGGCGGCGAGCTTGGCGAGGTCCATCGCCGAACCACCGCCGAAGCCGATCACCACCTCGGCGTCGGCCGCCTCGGCGACCGCGAGCAGACGGGCGAGATCGGCGGTGTTCGGTTCGCCGGCGAAGTCGCCCCAGACGGTCGGGGCGACCGCGAGGCCGAGACGATCGACGCGGGTGGCGTTGAAGGGGTCGGTGACGACGAGGACGCGCGACAGGCCGCGCTCGGCGAGGAGCCTGCCGACCTGCGAAACCGTCGCCGACCCGAAGATCAGGCGGCCGGGCTGCGGCAGGTCGATGGGCGTCGAAAGCGGATTCATCGAAATTCTCCCTCAGGCCGCGGCGACGCGCGCGGCGGCGAGCTTCTCGGCATAGTCGATCGCTTCGAGCAGGCTCAGCTCGTTGGCGATCCCCTTGCCGGCGATGTCGAAGGCGGTGCCGTGATCGACCGAGGTGCGGATGATCGGCAGGCCGAGCGTGATGTTGACGCCGGAGAGCGATTCCCACGTTCCGGTCTTCGGGTCGACGTTGAAGCCGAGCAGCTTCACCGGGATGTGCCCCTGGTCGTGGTACATGGCGACGACCGCGTCGTACTGGCCGGCGTGCAGCTTGACGAAGACGGTGTCGCCCGGCACCGGGCCGACGACGTCGCGGCCGGCGGCGACGCATTCGGCGATCACCGGGGTCGAGACCTCGATGTCCTCGCGACCGAACAGACCGCCCTCGCCGGCATGCGGGTTCAGCGCCGCCACCGCGATGCGCCGCCGCTCGAGGCCGAGACCGGCGAGCGTCTCCTCGGTCAGGTCGAGGACGTAGCGCAGGCGCTCCTTGGTGAGCTTCTTCGGCACGTCCTGGAGCGCGATGTGGGTGGTGACGTGGCTGACGCGCATGCCGCCGTGGGCGAGCATCATCACCGAGCCCTTGGCGCCGGTGAGATGGGCGAGCATGTCGGTGTGGCCGGCGAAGTGGAAGCCGGCCTTGTTCAGCGCTTCCTTGTTGAGCGGCGCGGTGACGATGCCGTGGATGCGGCCGGCGAGCGCCAGACGCACGCCGACCTCGACCGCGTGGTAGGCGAAGCGGCCGCCGTCGGTCGACAGGACGCCCGGCAGGATCGGCGCGCCCTCGTCGCAGGCCTGCAGCGCCGCGAGCGCCGGCCAGTCGCCGACCTCCTCGACGCCGGGGATGGCGAGGTCGGGGGCGAAGGCGCGGCGCGCCTCCTCGAGCGCGGCGTTGGAGCCGATGATCAGCAGGCGCAGTTCGCCGGCATCGATGCGCGGCTTCAGGGCCTTGCAGGCCTTGACGATGATCTCCGGACCGACGCCGGCCGGGTCGCCCATGGTGACGGCGAGTTGGGGAATCATGGTGGAACCTCGCGGAAGAGGAGTGGCGGACGCGCGACCGAACAGCCGCAGGAGGAAGTCGGGTTCGCCGAAGGCGCCGGACTTGGAGACGACGCGCAGGCCGTCGAAACGACCGCCGCGGAAACGGGAGACCGGGACGCCCGGCACGATCTGGCCCTCGAGCGCCAGTCCGTCGGCGCCGAGCGCCTCGCCGAGGCCGCGCAGGGTCTCGCCGCCGGCGACGACCAGCGTGCCGGGACGGTCGAGCCGCTGGACGAGTTCGGTGAAGACGGCGTCGATCCGTCGCGCCGCCGCGTCGCGGGCGATGCCTTCGGGCAGATCGACGCGGACCGGCACGGCGCCGCGCTCGGCGAGCCGGCGGGC
>DBMN01000018.1:0-414 GCA_002298965.1 Rhizobiales bacterium UBA697
GATCGCGACCGCCGTGGCCCAGGTGCCGGTCGCGGCCGACGCGAAGGCGCCGCCGCGCGTCGTCTCGGCGCGTCGCGAGGGCTCCGGTCCGCACGAGACGGTGGTCGTCGAGGTCGCCATGCCGGCGGACGGCGGCGCGGAGGACGTGCTGGTCGAAGGGCCGACGTCCGACTGGGCACTGCCCCTGCCGCGCCGCGACGGACCGGCGGGGCCACGCGAACGGTGGACCTTCGCCGTCGACGGCGTGCCCAAGGGCGCCTCGATCGGNNCGGCCGACCTGCGCTTCACCCTGCGATCGGGCGCCCGCGCCGTCGAACAGGTCGTGCGGCTGGACGGCACCGGGGCAGCGCCCTAGGTCCAACGCATCTTCATGTCCATCCAACCAGGAGACGACCCCATGACCATCGCCGTCGG
>DBMN01000018.1:574-804 GCA_002298965.1 Rhizobiales bacterium UBA697
TCGTCATGGACGCCTGGTCGAAGGCCAACGCGGCCGACGGCAAGATCCTGTTCCTCGCCGACGGTTCGGGCGTCTTCGCCGACGCGGTCGGCCTGACGCTCGACGTCGTCGCCGCCGGCCTCGGCATCCGCTCGCAGCGCTATTCGATGCTGGTGGTCGACGGCGTGGTGAAGGACCTCGCGCTCGAGGCGCAGCCCGGCACGATCGAGCTCACCGGCGGCGCCTGCATG
>DBMN01000018.1:816-12391 GCA_002298965.1 Rhizobiales bacterium UBA697
CCCTCCCCCCTCGAGGGGGAGGGACAGGGAGGGGGGGCACCACCCTTCCCCACTCCGGCGACGACGTTCGAACGCGACACCCCCCTCTCTGTCTCTCCCCCTCACGGGGGGAGAGGACCGGATGAGAGCGCCTTCGGATCGCCGAGCGCGACGCGAGCCGGACCGTCGCCGATCGAGCCTTCCCCCGCTCACCCCTCCCCGCGCGGGCGCGGCGTCTTGTAGGGCGCCATGCCTTCGCGGGCGAGTTCGTCGGCGCGCTCGTTCTCGGCGTGGCCGGCGTGGCCCTTGACCCAGTGCCAGCTGACGCGGTGCCGCTCGATCGCCGCCTCGAGGCGCTGCCACAGGTCGACGTTCTTGACCGGCTTCTTGTCGGCGGTCTTCCAGCCGTTCTTCTTCCAGCCGTGGATCCAGCCGGTGATGCCGCCCTTGAGATAGTTGGAATCGGTGGTCAGCTCGACGGTGCAGGGACGCGTCAGCGTCTCCAGCGCGGCGATGGCGGCCATCATCTCCATGCGGTTGTTGGTGGTGTCGGCCTCGCCGCCGCTCAGTTCCTTGACCTTGCCCCGCCATTCGATCAGCGCGCCCCAGCCGCCCGGGCCGGGGTTGCCGGAACAGGCGCCGTCGGTGTGGATGCGCACCACGTCGGAAGCGGTCTCCGTGTCGCTCATCGTTCGAGCCCGTAGCCGGAGGCGTCGGCGATGGCGCGGTGGAAACGCAGCTTGCGATGATATTCGAGCGGGTCCTTCGGCTTGACCAGCGCGCCCGGCGGCACGTTCAGCCAGTCGTAGAGCCGGGTCAGCAGGAAGCGCAGCGCCGAGCCGCGGGCGAGCAGCGGCAGCGCCTCGACCTCCGCCGGCTCCAGCGGCCGCACCGCCTGGTAGGCGGCGAGGAAGGCGCGGCCCTTGGTCAGGTTGAACGACAGATCCTGCTCGAAACACCACGAGTTCAGGCACACCGCCACGTCGTAGGCGAGCGCGTCGTCGCAGGCGAAGTAGAAGTCGATCAGGCCCGACAGTTCGTCGTGGAGGAAGAAGACGTTGTCGGGGAAGAGATCGGCGTGGATGACGCCGAACGGCAGATCGTCCTTCTTCGGCCAGTCGCGTTCGAGCAGGGCGAGTTCGGCCTCGATGTCGGCGCCGAGACCGGCGGAGACCTCGTCGGCACGCGCCGCCGAGCGCTGCCACAGCGGCCGCCACGACGGCATCGACAGGGCGTTGGGACGACGCAGACCGAAGTCGCGGCCGGCGAGATGCATCTTCGCCAGCGCCTCGCCGAGCAGACCGCAGTGGCGCGCCGTCGGGCGCCGCACCCATTGGCCCTCGAGGAAGGTGACGATCGCCGCCGGTCGGCCGGCGAGCGTGCCGAGCGTCGCGCCGGAACGGGCGTGGACCGGCAGCGGGCAGCCGAGGCCGCGGGCGGCGAGATGGTCCATCAGGCCGAGGAAGAAGGGCAGATCGTTCGGATCGACCCGCTTCTCGTAGAGCGTCAGGATGAAGTTGCCGCTCTCGGTGTGGAGCAGGTAGTTGGAATTTTCCACGCCCTCGGCGATGCCCTTGCAGGAGAGCACACGGCCGATGTCGTACCCGGCGACGAAGGCGTCGAGATCCTCGTCGGAGACTTCGGTGTAGACGGCCACGGGATCAGTCCTCGGCACCGGCCGCGTCGTCGCGCAGCCCCTTGGGGAGATTGAAGACGACGGTCTCTTCGGCCGCCACCACGGTTTCCACGCGGACCTCGCGGCGCGCGGCGAAGGCGTCGATCACCTCCTCGACCAGCACTTCCGGCGCCGAGGCGCCGGCGGTGATGCCGAGGCGGTTCACGCCCTCGAAGACCGACCAGTCGATGTCGGCGGCGCGCTGGATCAGCACGGCGCGGCAGCCCTGGCGCTCGGCGACCTCGCGCAGGCGCTGCGAGTTCGACGAGTTGGGCGCACCGACGACGATCATCGCCTCGACCCGCGGCGCCACCGCCTTGACCGCTTCCTGGCGGTTGGTGGTGGCGTAGCAGATGTCCTGTCGATGCGGCCCGTGGATCTCGGGGAAGCGGCGGCGCAGCACCGCGACGATGGCGGCGGTGTCGTCGACCGACAGCGTCGTCTGCGTGGTGTAGGCGATCTCGCGGCCTTCCGGCGGCACGACGGTCTCGGCGTCGTCGGCCGAGGTGATCAGCGTCACCGCGCCCTCGGGCAGCTGGCCCATGGTGCCGATCACTTCCGGGTGACCGGTGTGGCCGATCAGGAAGACGTGACGGCCGCGCTCGTGATGCTGCTCGGCGGCGCGATGGACCTTGGTCACCAGCGGGCAGGTGGCGTCGAGCGAGAAGAGGCCGAGCCGTTCCGCCGTCTCCGGCACCGACTTCGGCACGCCGTGGGCGGAGAAGACCACCGGGCGGGAGCGGTCGGGGATCTCGTCGAGTTCCTCGACGAAGATGGCGCCGCGCCGCTTCAGCCCGTCGACGACGTGGCGGTTGTGGACGATCTCGTGGCGGACGTAGACCGGCGCGCCGTGGATGGCGAGCGCACGCTCGACGATCTGCACGGCGCGGTCGACGCCGGCGCAGAAACCGCGCGGGGAGGCGAGAAGAATCTCCAGCGGGGGCTCGGACGCCATGCGGATCTCCGACGGGGCGGGAAGGTCCCGGGAATAGAGGGAGCGGGCGCCCCGCTGTCAAGGACGCGAAGGGCGGCTGCCCACCTTCGCGGCGAATGACCGTGGCGAGGCCGGCGCGGCGATGCTATGGAAGGCGTCCTCGCCCTTCCAAGCGACGAACGGGAGCCGCGTATCATGTCTCTCCGGCACAAGACGATGTCCGGTCGTGCCCGCATTTCCATCGCCCCTGCGGCGCTGCTCGCCGTGCTGGCGCTCGCAGGCTGCGGTACCAGCGACAGCATCGGTTCGAGCTTCTCGCCGATGAAGGCGCTCTCCGGCACACTGAACCAGCCGAAGGAGGTCGACCCCGCGCTCTTCGCCGCGACGCCGGTCTGCCCCGAGGCGTTGGTGCGCGAAGGCACCGAGTTCATGCCGATCTTCGAGGCCGGCAAGGGCGGCAACCTCGACGCGGTGCGCTTCCAGGCCGCGGTCCAGCGCGTGGCGCGCGACTGCGAGGAAGCGCCCGGCGGCGGCATCAAGGTGCGCGTCGGCGTCGCCGGCCGGGTGCTCTCGGGCAAGAGCGCGGCGACAGGCACCGTGACCATCCCGGTCCGCGTCGCCGTCACCGCGGGCGACAAGGTGCTCTATTCCAGGCTCACCACCACCCAGGCGACGGTGCAGGCGCCCGACTACTCGGCGCTGTTCTCGATCGTCGACGAGGGAATCACCCTGTCGGTCCAGGAGAGCCAGGCGGTCACCATCTACGTCGGTCTCGACGGCAAGGGCGAGGTCGGCGGCAAGCCGAAGAAGCCGGCGCGCGTCCCGACCAAGGGCTGAGCCCGCCCCGACGCGCGATGCCCCGCGAAAATGCGCGACGCCCGAAGGATCGGGCGTCGACGAGGGCCGCGAAAATGCGCAACACGCGACGGATCGGGCGTCGACGAAGGCCGCGAAAATGCGCAACGCCCGATGGATCGGGCGTTGACGCGGGCCGCGCGCTTCTCTATCGCTCGAAGGATCGGGGTCACGTCGCGCCCCGTGGCGATCGGGTCTTCGGACCCGCGCGCGCTGCCCCGGCGGGAGAGCCCGGAACCCTCGCGAGAGGACGTCCGGCGCCGAAGGAGAAACCGCCCCGGAAACTCTCAGGCCCAAGGACCGCGGGGGCGAGCGACACTCTGGAAAGCAGGCACGGGTTCGCCCGCTGCCTCACCGAAGGCGTAACCGGAAGGCCCTGCCGACAGGCACTGGCCGCCGGGAAACTCTCAGGTCGTCCGACAGAGGGGGCGCGAGCGGATCACTCGATCCGATCGCCGCCCCACGAGTCGAATTCCGGAGTGCGCCCCATGGCTTCTTCCGCCGATACCGCCGTTCTCGAGACCCCGCTCGCCGCCTCGCACGTCGCCCTCGGCGCGCGCATGGTGCCCTTCGCCGGCTACCTGATGCCGGTCCAGTACCCGACCGGCATCATCGCCGAGCACGCCTGGACCCGCGAACACGCCGGCCTCTTCGACGTCTCCCACATGGGCCAGGGCGCCCTCCTCGGCCCCGATCACGCGACGACCGCCAAGGCGCTCGAGGCGCTGGTGCCGGCCGACGTGCTGAACGTCGGCGAAGGCCGCCAGCGCTATTCGCAGCTGCTCAACGCCGAAGGCGGCATCCTCGACGACCTGATGTTCTCGCGCGAGACCGGCGCCGACGGGCGGATCCTCCTCGTCGTCAACGCCGCCTGCAAGGCGGCCGACTGGGCCCACATCGCCGCCAACCTGCCGGCAAACGTCCGGCTCGAGACCTACGACGACCGGGCGCTGCTGGCCCTCCAGGGCCCCGAGGCGGAAGCCGTGCTCGAGGCGCTCGGTGCCGAGGTCGGCGCGATGCGCTTCATGGACGTCGCCGCCCATACGATCGCCGGCGTGCCGATCCTCGTCTCGCGTTCGGGCTACACCGGCGAGGACGGGTTCGAGATCTCGGTCGCCGGCTCCGACGTCGTCCGCCTGTGGGATCTGCTGCTGCAGGACCCGCGGGTGAAGCCGATCGGTCTCGGCGCGCGCGATTCGCTCCGCCTCGAGGGCGGGCTCTGCCTCTACGGCCACGACATCGACACCACCACCTCGCCGATCGAGGGCGGGCTCTCCTGGTCGATCCAGAAGCGCCGCCGGATCGAGGGCGGGTTCCCGGGCGCGGCGCGCGTGCAGCGCGAGCTCGCCGAAGGGCCTGCGCGGGTGCGCGTCGGCCTGCTCGTCGCCGGGCGCCAGCCGGCGCGCGAGGGGGCGGAGATCGCCACGAAGGACGGCACGGTCGTCGGCGTCGTCACCTCCGGCGGCTTCGGGCCGACCGTCGAGGGGCCGGTCGCCATGGGCTACGTGCCGCTGACGCAGTCGATGCCCGGCACCGATCTCGATCTCATCGTGCGCGGCAAGGCGCTTCCCGCCCGCGTCGTCGCCCTTCCCTTCGTCCCGGCGCGTTTCCGCCGCTGATTCCTCCACCGGAGAACATCCATGAAGCTCTACACCAAGGACCACGAGTGGATCGTCATCGACGGCGACGTCGCCACGGTCGGCATCACCACCTATGCCCAGGAACAGCTCGGCGACGTGGTCTTCGTCGAACTGCCGGACGCCGGCAAGATGCTCTCCAAGGGCGGCGAGGCGGCGGTCGTCGAGTCGGTCAAGGCGGCGAGCGAGGTCTATGCGCCGCTCGACGGCACGGTGATCGAGGCGAACACCCGGCTCGCCGACGATCCGGGCCTCGTCAACCTCGAGCCCGAGACCGACGGCTGGTTCCTCAAGATGAAGCTCGCGGCCGGTGTCGACACCTCCGAGCTGATGGACGAGGCGGCCTACGAGGCCTTCGTCCAGACGCTGTGAGGACGCGGGGCGCGGCGACCAACGTCGCCGCCCTTCCCTTCTCCCCTTGCGGGAGAAGGTGCCCGAAGGGCGGATGAGGGGTGACGGCGCTCCTGCGGGCACAGCCTCTCGGAGATCCGTGACACCGCTCCTCCCCCTCATCCGGCGCTGCCGCGCCACCTTCTCCCGCGAGGGGAGAAGGGAGCGCCCGCGGCGCCACCTGGCGATCGCATCGACACACCGGCCGCGGCGCCCTCGCCCGGTCCTCCTCATTCGAGCCGCAGAGGCCCTTCCATGCGCTACCTGCCCCTGACCGACGGCGATCGTGCCGAGATGCTGGCGCGGATCGGCGTCGAGACCATCGACGCGCTCTATGCCGACGTGCCGGCCGACGAGCTCGTCGCCGCCCTGCCCGACCTTCCCCGCGCCAAGGGCGAGATGGAGGTCGAGCGCATCATGGCCCGCATGGCGGGCCGCAACGTCGTCGCCGGCTCGGTGCCGTTCTTCTGCGGCGCCGGCGCCTATCGCCACCACGTGCCGGCCACCGTCGATCACCTGATCCAGCGTTCGGAGTTCCTGACCTCCTACACGCCCTATCAGCCCGAGATCACCCAGGGCACGCTGCAGGTGCTGTTCGAGTTCCAGACGCAGGTGGCGAACCTGCTCGGCATGGAGGTCGCCAACGCCTCGATGTACGACGGCTCGACCGGCACCGGCGAGGCCGTGCTGATGGCCCATCGCGTCACCAAGCGCCGCAAGGCGGTCGTCTCCGGCGGGCTCCATCCGCACTATGCGGAAGTGATCGCCACCCTCTCCGACATGGCCGGCGACAGCGTCGTGCGGCTCGCGCCGGACGTCGGCGGCGGCGAGGATCTCCTCTCGGCGATCGACGGCGAGACCTCCTGCGTCGTCGTCCAGTCGCCCGACGTCTTCGGCCGCATCGTCGATCTCGCCCCCATCGCCGAAAAGGCGCATGCGGTCGGCGCGCTCTTGGTGGCGGTCGTCACCGAAGTCGTCTCGCTCGGCGCGATCGAGCCGCCGGGGGCGCAGGGTGCCGACATCGTCGTCGCCGAAGGGCAGTCGCTCGGCAATCCGCTCGGCTTCGGCGGCCCCTATGTCGGTCTCTTCGCGACGCGCTCGAAGTACGTCCGCCAGATGCCGGGCCGGCTCTGCGGCGAGACGGTGGACGCGGAGGGCAAGCGCGGCTTCGTGCTGACGCTGTCGACCCGCGAGCAGCACATCCGCCGCGAGAAGGCGACGTCGAACATCTGCACCAATGCCGGGCTCTGCGCGCTGGCCTTCTCGATCCACCTGACGCTGCTCGGCGAGGCGGGGCTGACGCGCCTTTCAGCGCTGAACCACGAGGCGGCGATCGAGGTCGCCGACGCGCTCGGCAACCTGCCCGGCGTCGAGGTGCTGAACGACACGTTCTTCAACGAGTTCACGGTGAAGCTGCCGACGAACGCCGCCGCGCTGGTCGAGAAGCTGGCGAAGGACGACGGCATCATCGCCGGCGTGCCGGTGTCGCGGCTGATGCCGGGCGCCGGGCTCGACGATCTGCTGATCGTCGCCGTCACCGAGACCACCACCGCCGACGATCGCGCCGCGCTCGTCGCCGCGATCTCCGAAGCGATCTGAGAGGGGAACGAGACATGGCGCTCAACGACAAGGGCCGTCCGACCCGCCCCGAAGAGGTCACCGAAACCGCCGCTCCGGCCGGCACCTTCACCGGCAACCGCGCCCTCGACGTCGAGGAAGGGCTGATCTTCGAGATCGGCCGTCCGAACGTCACCGGCGTCGACCTGCCGGCACCGAAGGGCGCGAAGTCGCGCCTGGGGAGCCATGCCCGCAAGGCGCCGCTCGACCTGCCCGGCCTCGCCGAGCCGGAGGCGGCGCGTCACTACGTGCGGCTATCGCGGCGGAACTATTCGATCGATGCCGGGCTCTATCCGCTCGGCTCCTGCACGATGAAGCACAATCCGCGCCTCAACGAGAAGATGGCGCGGCTGCCGGGCTTTGCCGACGTCCATCCGCTGCAGCCGGTCTCGACCGTCGAGGGCGCGCTGGAACTCGTCGCCGAGCTCGGCCGCTGGCTGGTCGAGCTGACCGGCATGAAGGCCGTCGCCATGAGCCCCAAGGCGGGCGCCCACGGCGAGCTCGCCGGCATGATGGCGATCAAGGCGGCGCTCAGGGCCCGCGGCCTCGACAAGCCGGTCGTCCTCGTGCCCGAGAGCGCCCACGGCACCAATCCGGCGACGGCGGCCCTCATCGGCTTCGAGGTCAAGGCGGTTCCGGCGCGCGCCGACGGCACGGTGGCCGTGGCCGACGTCAAGGCGGCGATCGACGACCGCGTCGGCGCGATCATGCTGACCAACCCCAACACCTGCGGCATCTTCGAGCCGGAGGTGGCGGAGATCGCCGCGGCGATCCACGAGGCGGGCGGCTACTTCTACTGCGACGGCGCGAACTTCAACGCCATCGTCGGCAAGGTGCGCCCGGGCGACTTCGGCGTCGACGCCATGCACATCAACCTGCACAAGACCTTCTCGACGCCGCACGGCGGCGGCGGGCCGGGTGCCGGTCCGGTGGTGCTCTCCGAGCGGCTCGCCGCCTTCGCGCCCTACCCCTTCGTGCGGATCGAGGGCGGACGGCCGAAGCTGGTCGAGGATCCCTCCTCGGTGGCCGCCGGCGAGACTCCGTACGGCCGGCTCACCGCCTTCCACGGCCAGATGGGCATGTTCACCCGCGCCTTCGCCTACATGCTCAGCCACGGCGCCGACGGGCTCCGGCAGGCGTCGGAGGATGCGGTGCTGTCGGCCAACTATCTCAGGGCCTGCCTCTCGGACCTGATGACGGTCGCCTTCCCCGACCATCCCTCGATGCACGAGGTGCTGTTCGACGACCGCTTCCTCGAAGGCACCGGCGTCACCACGCTCGACTTCGCCAAGGCGATGATCGACGAGGGCTACCACCCGATGACCATGTATTTCCCGCTCGTCGTCCACGGCGCCATGTTGATCGAGCCGACCGAGAGCGAATCCAAGGCCTCGCTCGATCTCTTCGCGGCGACGCTGCGCGACCTCGTCATGGCGGCGAAACGCGGCGAGACCGCGCGGTTTTCCCAGGCCCCGCGCTTCGCGCCGCGCCGGCGCCTCGACGAGACGCGGGCGGCCCGCGCCCCGAAGCTCAAGTGGGATAAACCTGTCGTTGCAGGGTGATTCGAGGGTGGTACGACTTTGAGACGAGTGGCGGCGGCGACGCCGCCACTTTTTCGTTGTTCGGGTCGATCCTCTGACGCGAAGTAAATCGAGTCCAGGTCGGTGTCGTTTCTGGACGACATCGAGACACCGACCCTGAAATTATTGATTCTCTTTGGAAGTCGTCGCGGTACGTGACATTCCGCGACAGCGCGTCGCAGCCCGGACACGTCGAAAACTAGATTGTCGCCTTTCGCGACAAGGAATTGGCAACTCTCCGCGCCCAAGATCGCTCAACGACCGATCGACGACGAGGGCCGACCCGCCTCGAACCGACCGGGGAGGAATGACGTCGTGGAGTTCTTCTATTGGAATGCCAGCTTCGAGATCGGTATTCCGCTGATCGACGAGCAGCATCGCAAACTGGTGGACCTGATCAATAGCCTCGCCACCGCGATCTCGGAGGGCGGACGGCTTCCGCACGTCGAGGCTCTGATCGGCGAGCTCACCGACTATGCGGCGCAGCACTTCGAAGACGAAGAACAGATCATGGCGGATGCTCCGCTCTCCGAGAGCGAGAAGGAGCGTCACCGTAAGTCGCATCGCGGTTTCGTCGACAAGGTGCGCGAGATCGCCAAGCGCGACGACCTCCTGCGCGCCGACGTCTCCGAACAGGTGCTGGAGTTCCTCGTCACCTGGCTCGTCTCCCACATTCTCGGCTCCGACCGAAAGATCAGCCAGGCGCTCAAGGCCGAGCAGGACGCCCACGACCCGGCCGCGGGGCCGAGCGTCGAACAGGTGTTGATCGCCGCGCTGGGCGAGACCGAGCGGCGCTTCCGCCTCGTCTCCGACTACGCGCCGGCGATGATCTGGGTCTGCGACCCGAAGGGTACCCGCGGCTACGCCAACCGCGCCTGGTCGAGCTTCGTCGGCCTGGAGGACGGCGAGGCGCAGGACTGCGACTGGTGCGCCTACGTCCATCCCGACGATCGCGACGCCTATCACGACCGCATCGGCACGCTGGTGGCGGTACGCGGCTCGGGCGAGATCGAGTATCGCCTGCGGCGGTCGGACGGCGACTGGTGCTGGGTGCTCGAGCGCATCCTGCCGCGTTGGGATTCGGCCGGCACCTTCATGGGGCTGATCGCCTCGGCCGTCGACATCACCGCCATCAAGCGCTCGGAAGAGATGCTGAGCCTCGCCAATCGCGAACTCGAGGCGGAAGTGGCGCGCCGCACCGCCGAGCTCGAACGGCTGATGCAGACCGACCCGCTGACCGGCATCGGCAATCGCCGTCTGCTCGGCGAACGGCTGGGCTCCGCCATCGAGCGGGCCGGCCGCGACGGCACGGCGCTGACCGCGGTCTTCATCGACCTCGACCACTTCAAGCGCATCAACGACGCCTTCGGCCATCCGATCGGCGACCGGGTGCTGGCCCGCGTCGCCGGCGTGCTGCGCGCCAACGTCTCGCGTCACGACACGGTGGCGCGCTACGGCGGCGAGGAATTCGTGATCCTGCTCGACGAATGCGGTCTCGACGACGCCTATCGCGTCGCCGAACGGCTTCGCGCGGCGATCGGGCGGATCCGCCTGCGCGAAATGGACGGGACCGTCTCGGCCAGCGCCGGTGTCGCCCAGTGGCGGCCGGGCCAGTCGTCCGACGGATTTCTGGCGGCGGCCGACAAAGCGCTCTATCGTGCCAAGAAGACCGGACGCGACCGCACCGTCGTCGCCGAGGCCGAGGCCGAAGCCGAGACCGCCGAAGCCGCCTGAACCCGATGGCGTTCCATGCCCGACGACGTCCCATTTCGGCCGGTCCGCGACGATTCCGTCGATGCCACGCGGTTCCTCGGCTTCGCGGCCGTGGTCCTGCTCCACGTCATGCCGAATCGCTACTGTGACGCGACGCTCTGGCATCTCGCGATCGACGGCACCAGCCGCTTCGCCGTCCCCGCCTTCTTCGTGATCGCCGGCATGATGCTGGCCCGTTCGCGCCGCACGCCCTTCGAGAACATCGAGCGGCGCGTCGTCCATCTGGTGCCGGTGTTCGTGTTCTGGGAAGTGGTGTTCCAGACGATGCGGGCGGCGGCGGCGTGGAAGCGCGGCGACGCGCCCTTCGGCGCCGACTTCCTGCACGAGCTCGCCCGCATCCCGATCGACGGCGGCTTCGCCTTTCACCTCTGGTACATCCCCTGGATGCTCGTCACCTGCGCCGTCTTCATCCTCGGCATGGCGGCGACGCGGCGGTCGGTGGTGATGGCCGTGGCGGTCGCGGCCCTGCTCGCCGGGCTGGCGATCGGGCCCTACGATCTCCTCGCCGGCCCGATGGCGGCGATCGGGGCGGAAGCGCCGGCGACGCGGCTGCCGATGCTGCGCGACAGTCCGGTCTATTGGCTGTTCTTCCTCGTCGTCGGCCACGTGCTGGGCACGACGACGGCGTGGCGACGGATCGGCGCGCCGACGCTGATCGCGCTGGCGGCCGCCGGATGGGCGCTGCAGCTCGTCGAGCGGTCATATGTCCAGAGCGCGCTGTGGGCCGACTGCCCGCCGCAGCAGGCCGGCGTCGACATGGTCTTCGGCACCGTCCTGTGGTCGGTCGCCGTGACGATGCTGGCGATCGGCCACATGCCGGCCGGGCTCGCGCGGCGGCTGGCGCCGATCGGGCGCTGGACGCTCGGGCTCTACTGCGTCCACGGCGTCTTCATCATCGTCTTCGACACGCTGAGCCGTCACCGCTCGCTCGGCGAGGGCACGGCCGGGCTCCTGCCGCGGATCGCGGCGGCGGCGGTGATCATCGCCCTGTCGGTCGGCGTCGTGTGGGGCATGACGCGGCTGCGCCCGCTCCGCCGCTTCGTCGGCTGAAGCGGCGGGCGTCGCGCATCCCGGGCGATCAGCCGAGCGCCGCCTCGAGCGCGTCGGCCATCTCGTTTTCCGGCGCGAAGATCCA
>DBMN01000305.1:0-2633 GCA_002298965.1 Rhizobiales bacterium UBA697
TCTTCTCGATGAAGTAGGGGTCGTGCAGCGCGATGCGCTCCAGTTCCATCGCGACGTCGAGGAGCGGATCGTCCTTGATGCCGAGGTTGGAGAGCACCTCGTGGCAGGTCTTCTGCATGATCTTGGCGCGCGGGTCGTAGTTCTTGTAGACCCGGTGACCGAAGCCCATCAGACGGAACGGATCGTTCTTGTCCTTGGCGCGGCGGACGTATTCCGGGATGCGATCGACGGTGCCGATCTCCTGGAGCATCTGCAGCGCCGCCTCGTTGGCGCCGCCGTGCGCCGGGCCCCACAGGCAGGCGATGCCGGCCGCGATGCAGGCGAAGGGATTGGCGCCCGACGAACCGGCGAGACGAACCGTCGAGGTCGACGCGTTCTGCTCGTGGTCGGCGTGCAGGATGAAGATGTGGTCGAGGGCCTTGGCGAGGACCGGATTGACCTTGTACTCCTCGCACGGGATCGAGAAGCACATCTTCAGGAAGTTGGACGTGTAGTCGAGCGAGTTGTCCGGGTACACGAACGGCTGGCCGATCGAGTACTTGTAGGCCATCGCCGCGATGGTCGGCATCTTGGAGATCATGCGGATCGACGCGACCATGCGCTGGTGCGGATCGGCGATGTCCAAGCTGTCGTGATAGAAGGCCGCCAGCGCGCCGACGGTGCCGACCATCACCGACATCGGGTGGGCGTCACGACGGTAGCCGGTGAAGAACTTCATCATCTGCTCGTGCACCATCGTGTGACGGTAGACACGGCCCTGGAAGTCGGCGAACTGGGTCTTGGTCGGCAGATCGCCGTAGAGCAGCAGGTAGCAGGTCTCGAGGAACGATCCCTTCTCGGCCAGCTGGTCGATCGGGTAACCGCGGTGCAGCAGCACGCCGGCGTCGCCGTCGATGTAGGTGATCTTCGATTCGCACGAGGCGGTCGAGGTGAAGCCAGGGTCGTAGGTGAAGGCACCCGTCTGGCCGTAGAGCTTGGTGATGTCGATGACGTCGGGACCGATGGTTCCGGACTTGACCGGGAACGATACGGACTTTTCGCCCAGATTGAGAGTGGCGGACTTGTCGCTCATGCAGTTACCCCCGAACGCGGAAGATCACCCAGTGGCACGTGACTTTCCAACCGATTCGAAGGAACCGGACGGAAAGGCGAGACGATTTGTCTCGGTCCGTGCGTCCGATTAGGAGCCGTAGCCCATTCCTCTCGGGTCGACAAGCACTTCCTACGGATGAGGCGGCGCAGAAACAGCTCAAAGAAGTATCATGTCAACCCCTTGCAGGGTCGAGAGAAGTCTGTCTTCGCACATGCGAAGGCCGCACCGTCGGACGGCGCGGCCTCGCGATTTCGTCATCGGCGCGGAGCCCTCCGCGACCGGGTCTCAGGCGGCGAGCCGATCGCGCAGACGGGCGATGGTTTCGTCGCGTCCGAGCACCGCCAGGACGTCGAAGATGCCCGGCGAAGTGGTGCGTCCGGTCAGCGCGGCGCGCAGCGGCTGGGCCGCCTTGCCGAGCTTGAGGCCGGCCTCCTCGGCATGGGCGCGCACGACCGCCTCGGTGGCCTCGGCCGACCAGTCGGCGACCGCCTCGAGGCGGGGCACCAGCGCGGCGATCACCGCGAGGCCCGCCTCGTCGAGGAGGGCGGCGGCCTTCTCCTCCATCGGCAACGGCCGGGCGGCATGGATGAAGCGGCAGCCGTCGAGCAGCTCCACCAGCGTCTTGGCGCGCTCCTTCAGGCCCGGCAGGGCCATGCGGATCTTGGCCTCGAGGGCATCGTCGAGCTTGTCGAGCAGGGCGCGGCCGTCCTCGGTGTGCGGCAGGAAGGCGCGGAACGCCGTCCACAGGTCCTCGTCGCTCGTCTGGCGCATGTAGACGCCGTTGAGGTTCTCGAGCTTGGCGAAGTCGAAGCGCGCGGCGCCCTTGTTGATGTCCGACACCTGGAACCAGCCGACGGCGTCTTCCATCGAGAAGATCTCGTCGTCGCCGTGGGACCAGCCGAGGCGGGCGAGATAGTTCTTCAGCGCCTCCGGCAGGTAGCCCATGGCGCGATAGGCATCGACGCCGAGGGCGCCGTGGCGCTTGGAGAGCTTGGCGCCGTCCGCACCGTGGATCAGCGGGATGTGGGCGAAGGCCGGAACGGTCCAGCCCATGGCGCGATAGATCTGGCTCTGGCGCGCGGCATTGGTCAGGTGGTCGTCGCCGCGGATGACGTGAGTGACGCCCATGTCGTGGTCGTCNNATGAAGTCGTCGAGCACGTCGTTGCGGAAGGTGACCTTGCCCTGGACGAGGTCGTCGACCACCGTCTCGCCCTCCTGCGGCATCTTCAGACGGATGACGTAGGGAGCGCCGGCGGGCGCCTCGGAAGGATCGCGATCGCGCCAGCGGCCGTCGTAGCGCGGCGGGCGGCCTTCCTTCATCGCGGTCTCGCGCATCTCCTCGAGCTCGGCCTGGGTCGCCCAGCACTTGTAGGCGCCGCCCTTGGCGAGCAGCTCCAGCGCCACCTCGGCGTGACGGTTCGCGCGGACGAACTGGAAGATCGGTTCGCCCTCGCCCTCGAGACCCAGCCAGCGCAGACCGTCGAGGATCGCGTCGATGGCGGCGTCGGTCGAGCGTTCCCGATCGGTGTCCTCGATGCG
>DBMN01000305.1:2676-2964 GCA_002298965.1 Rhizobiales bacterium UBA697
GGAGCGAAGCGGGTGACGACGGTCTCGACCATGGTGGGGTCCGATCGGGAGAAAAAGGGGGATGCCCGCGGCGGCGATGGCGGCAGACGCGGGATCGTGTAGCATGTCGGGACGGCAAAGCGAACCGGAACCTCGTGCATGTCGGTCGACGCAGCCCCGCGGCGCCTCGGCGCGCCCCGCGTGCTCGATCGCGCGGACGACGACCGGCGGTTCGCTCCGCCGCCGGGCGGCGGACGGCGTCTTCGCCTCGAGGAGGCGCTGCGTCGCCTCGTCGACGGCGCCGAAGAC
>DBMN01000234.1:0-446 GCA_002298965.1 Rhizobiales bacterium UBA697
CGAGGCGCATGCGCCGCCGCCGCTTCCCTCCCCGAGACGACCGACCCGACCGCGCCGCACCCCACGGCGCGGATCGTCGTCGTACCCGCGAAGCGTCCCTCGTCCCGCACCCGCGCCGTCCGATCGCCGGCCTCAGCCCAGGCGGACCACCACGACGTGGTGCCCCGAGGCGAGGTCGACGTGGGCGGCGCCGTCGCCGCCGAGAGCCATCGCGACGCCGTCGAAGGTCGCCTCGGTGATCGTTCTCGTGCAGGCGCCGGCGGGCTTTTCGACGCGCAGGTCGATCCGCGAGGCGCCGATCGTCACGATGGCGGAGAAGCCGGGCCATGCGGCGGGCAGACAGGGGGCGACGACCAGCGTCTCGCCGGCACGGCGGATGCCGAGGATGCCCTCGACGCCGGCGCGGTACATCCAGCCGGCGGCGCCGGTGTACCAGGTCCAGCCGC
>DBMN01000234.1:630-23461 GCA_002298965.1 Rhizobiales bacterium UBA697
GGCGGGGTGAAGAGCAGGGCGAGACCGTCGTCCTCCCGCACCAGAAGCCGATCGAGCGACGCCATCGCGGTCGCGGCGCGACGCGGATCGGCGGCGCCCGACAAGACGGCCCAGGACTGGGCGATGCTGTCGATCCGGCATTCCTCGCTCGCCGCCGAGCCGAGCCATGTTCCGTCGTCGTAGGTCGCGCGACGATACCAGGCGCCGTCCCAGGCCTCGGCCTCGACGCGGGCGCGCAGCAGCGCGGCATGGTCGCGCCAGCGCGCGGCCCGGACGGGATCGCGGGCGTCGGCGAGAGGGGCGAACAGGGCGATGGTCTTCAGCAGGAACCAGGCGAGCCAGACNNTTCATGCCGTCGTTCCAGTCGCCCGTCCCGATCAGCGGCAGGCCGTGGACGCCGGAGAACTCGATGCAACGGTCGAGGCCGAGGGCGCAGTGCTCGTAGAGCGTCGCGCTCTCGTCGGCGATCATCGGCTGGAAGTAGGCGTCGTGGTCGCCGGGACCCAGACGCGGGCCGGCGAGGAAGGGCACGACCTCGTCGAGGACGGCGACGTCTCCCGACGCGGCGACATAGGTGGCGACGGCATGACCGAGCCAGACCCGGTCGTCGGAGATCCGTGTCCGGACGCCGATGCCGGTGCCCGGCATCCACCAGTGCTGGAAGTCGCCCTCGACGAACTGTCGGCCGGCGGCGCGCAGCAGATGGCGGCGGGTCTCGGCCGGCAGCGCCGTCGACAGCGCCATGCCGTCCTGGAGCTGGTCGCGGAAACCGTAGGCGCCGCTCGCCTGATAGAAGGCCGAACGCGCCAGGATGCGGCAGGCGAGGGTCTGATGGAGCAGTCGGCCGTTGAGCATCACGTCCATCGCCCGGTCGGGCGTCGTGACCTGCACCGTGCCGAGCAGGGCCCGCCAATGCGCCGAGACGTCGGCGAAGGCGGCGTCGAGATCGGCGGCGCGCCACCGCGTGATCAGGCTCCGCGCCTCTTCGATCGAGCGGCATTGACCGAGGAAGGAAACCACCTCGACCGTCTCGCCGGGGGCGATCTCGACCGCGCACTGGAGCGCGGCGCAGGGGTCGAAGCCGGCGCCGGTGCGACCGTCGAGCGGCCTGCGCCCGACCAGGCCGGCGGGCGCCGCGGGCGAGCCGTTGCGACCGAGGAACGCGGTGCGGTCGCAGGTCCAGGCGGTCTGGCGACCGGCGAGATCGGCGAAGGCGACCCGACCCGAGAAGCCGATGCTCGACGGATTGCGCGCGACGAGGAGGCCGGTCTCCGCGTCGGTCGCGGTGGTGACGAAGGGGGCGGAGGCGCCGCGGCGCGTGCCCAGCACCCATTCGGCATAGGCGGTGACCGACAGTCGCCGCGGCCGCGTCGACAGATTGCGCAGGACGAGCCGCGAGATCTTGATCGGGTCGGCGACCGGCACGAACTGCGTGAGCGAGAGGGCGATGCCGTGGGCGTCGTGCTCGAAGCGGCTGTAGCCGAAACCGTGGCGGGCGACATAGGTGCCACCGTCGCGGATCGGCTGGGCCGTCGGGCTCCACACTTCGCCGGTCGCCTCGTCGCGGACGTAGATGGCCTCGCCGCAGGGGTCGACGACCGGGTCGTTCGACCACTGGGTCAGTTGGTTCTCGCGGCTGTTCTCGCTCCAGGTGTAGCCGCTGCCCTCGGTCGAGACCTGGAAGCCGAAGTCGGGATTGGCGACGACGTTGATCCACGGCGCCGGCGTGGTGCGATCGCCGTCGAGGAGGGTGACGTATTCGCGGCCGTCGTCGGCGAAGCCGCCGAGGCCGTTGAAGAACTCGAGGCTGGGCCGCGCCTCGGCCGGCATCCGGGCGAGCGAGAGCGACGCCGTGCGCCCCTTGCGCCCCGCCGGCGGTACGGTGGCGAGCTGCGCCGCCGCGCGGGCGAGCTGGTCGGCGAAGGGGCCGCGTCGGGCGATCAACACCACCCGGGCGACGGATTCGATCAGGGCGCGCGCCTCGACGCTCATCATGTCGGCCCGGAGGGCGTGGACGGTCCCGCGCGCCGGCTCGTCGCCGAACTTCGGGCGCGACTGGCTGGAGCGCAGCGCGGTCTCGATCGCCGCCTGGAGGGCCTGGACGTAGGAGGGCGCATGCTCGTTGACGATCACCAGATCGACGGCGAGCCGCTTCATCCGCCAGTATTCGTGGGCCCGCAGCAGTTGGAGGACACAGGGCATGTCCTCGACGTCGTCGATGCGCATGAGGACGATCGGGAGATCGCCTGAGATGGCATGGAGCCACAGGCCCGACTGCGGAGCGGTGCCGCGGATGATGGCGTCCGACGCCGCGCGGAAGCGCGGGTCGACGTAGAGGATCGGCGCGGCGAGGCGCTGGAAGTCGGCCGCCTCGACCGGATCGATGTCGAGATGGCGCAGCTGCACCTGGGCCTGGGTCCAGGCGAGCGTCTTGGCGCGATCGAAGGCGCTGCGGTCGTGATGGGTGTCGACGAGGGCCAGGACCTCGTCGCGCGACGCCGCCACCACCGTCCAGAAGGCGACGCGGGTCGGTTTGCCGGCGGGGACCTTGACCCGGCGGCGCAGCGCGAAGATCGGATCGAGCACGGTGCCGACCGTGCCGGAGAGCGGCACGCCGTCGATCGACGCGGCGGCGCCGATCGGCCGGCTGCGGCCACGGAAGCGGGCGCGGTCGGTCTCCCATTGCGGCTCGGCGACGGTCTCGCCCTCGACGACGGCGAAATGGGCCACCCACACCGGCGTCTCGTCGGGCGTGCGCCGACGGCGGGTCGCGAGCAGGGCGCCGAATTCGGGCAGATACTCGGTTTCCACGAACATCTTGGCGAAGGCTGGATGGGCCGTGTCCGTGGCGACGCCGGTCAACACCAGTTCGGCGTAGGAGGTGAGTTCGATCTCGCGGGTCCGACGTCCGGCGTTGGTCAGCGAGACGCGGCGAACCTCGCCGTCGTCCTCGCCGGAGACCAGCACGTCCACGGTGGTGGTCAGCGAGCCGTCGCGATGGACGTACTCGGCGTGGTCCTCGCCGAACACCACCTCGTCGCCGTCGCCGACGTCGCCGAGCAGCCCGGCGGTGGCCGACCAGACCCGACCGCTGGCGGTGTCGCGCAGGAAGACGAAGGCGCCGTCCTCGTCGCGGGTGGCGTCCTCGCTCCAGCGCGTCAGGGCGATGCCCAGCCATCGGCTGTAGCCGCCGCCGGTGGCCGTCAACATCACCGCGTAGCGCCCGTTCGACAGGAGATGGGTGATCGGCGGACCGGCGCTCGGCGCCGAGACGCTCCGCACCGTCAGGCCCTTGGCGGCGCCGGCGCCCGTCGCGGCCTTCATCTCCTCGGCCCGCGGGCGGGCGGTGGCGACGTCGCGCGGCATCCGCTCCTGCAGCAGCAGTTCGCAGGCCCGGATCATCGGCTCGCGGTGGAACCGCGACCGCATCCGGCCACCCTGCAGGGCATTGGCGATCGCGACGATGGTCATGCCCTGGTGATGCGACATGTAGGAGCGGACGATCACCACCGCCGTCGCGTCCGGCAGACGGGAGGGCGTGAAGTCGAGGGCCTCGTAGAAGCCGTAGCGGCCGGCGCCACCGATTTCGGCGACGTGGTCGAAGTTGCGGCGGGCGCCGGTCGGGTCGACCATGGTGGCGAGTCCGGTGGCATAGGGCGCGATCACCAGATTCTGCGACAGACCGCGCTTCAACCCGAGACCGGGCACGCCGAAGCTCGAGTATTGATAGGTCAGTTCGAGGTCGCGGGCGTTGTAGGCGGACTCGGAGATCCCCCAGGGAATGCCCTGCGCACGGCCGTAGGCCTCCTGGCGTTCGACCACCAGGCGGTTGGTCTGATCGAGCAGACTGCCGCTCGGCGCGCGCATCACCAGCGACGGCATCAGGTATTCGAACATCGACCCCGACCACGAGATCAAGGCCGAACCGACGCCCAGCGGGGTCGCCGAGCGGCCGAGACGGAACCAGTGACGGGTCTCGACGTCGCCCTTGGCGATGGCGAAGAGGCTGGCGAGCCGCGCCTCGGAGGCGAGCAGATCGTAGCAGTTGGGATCGAGGCCGTTGTCGTCGACCGAGAAGCCGATCGACAGGAGCTTGCGTTCGGGATCGAGCAGGAAGGCGAAGTTCATCGCCGTCGCCATCGCCCGCGCCGTCGCGGCCACCGCCGTCAGGCGATCGCCGAGACGCGGGAGCGCCCTGCGGTCACGGTCGTGCGCCGCGATCGCGCCGAGGAGCGCGCCCGACCAGAACGTCGGATCGGAGTGGCCGTTGCCGGCGGGGGCGAGATTGCGCGCGAGGTCGACGAGCTTGCCGGCGAGCCGCGTCAGGACCGGCAACAGCGTCTCGATCGCCCGGGCGCCGTTCAACTCGGTCTCGATCTCGTCGATCAGGGTGACGAAGGCACGATGTCGCTCGCCCCTGACCGAGGTCGGGAGATCGGCGGCACGGCGGATCTGGTCGAGGAGATCGATCAGGCCGGTGCGGATCTCGGGCGACGCGGCGCCGTCGAGCCATTCCTCACAGGTATTGGCCACGACGATCAGGTGGCCCGCGAGATTGCCGCTGTCGACGCAGGAGACGTAGGCCGGCGGCAGCACGCGCAGGTCGCGGATGTCGTACCAGTTGAAGAAGTGGCCGTCGTGTCTGGGCATCCGGGCCATGGTCGCGAGCGTGGTCTCCAGCCGCTCGACCGTCTCGGCGGTGCCCGCCCAGCCGAAGTCGCGGGCGGCGATCGCCGAGAGCAGGTAGAGCCCGAGATTGGTCGGCGACGTGCGATGGGCCACCACCGGCTCGGGGTCTTCCTGGAAATTGTCGGGCGGAAGCCAGTTGCCTTCGGGCGTGACGAAGGTCACGAAGAAGCGCCAGGTCGAGAGCGCGATCAGACGGAGCTGCCGCGCGTCGTCGGGCGTGGCGGCATGATCTCGGCCGGCGGCCGGCGGCCGGCTCACCCACGGTGCCAGAGCCGGGGCCGCGAACCAGGCCAGCGCGAAGGGCGCGACCACGAACCAGGACGAGGGAGCTATCGCCACCGCGACGGCGGCGATGCCGAGACCGACGGCGGTCCCTCCTGCCATTCCGCGGCAGGCGTCGACGAAGCAGGGGCGCGGACCGGCATGGGACTGGGCGGCGGTGGTCCATTCGAGCAGGTGGCGTCGGGTCGAATGGAGGCGTCGCAGGGTGCGCGCGACGGCATCTCCCATGCTCCAGGCCCGATCGGCGAGGAACGTGATCGAGAGCAGCGTCCGGGCGCAGGCCAGTTCGAGGTCGCCGACGAAGGCGCGGACGTGATTGCCGAGGCGGATGCCGCTCCGACGCGGCACCAGCGAATGGACGACGGGAATGAAGGCCGGGATCGCCATCGCGACGACGACGGCCAGCGTGGCGCGCAGCGCCGCCGGACCCGGCAGCATCCAGGCGACGGCGAGCGTCGCCATGGTGAGCGGCGCGACGAGCGAGCGGCGGAGATTGTCGATCATCTTCCAGCGCCCGACCGGCGGCACGGCCAACGGTCCTTGGGCTGTGCCGAAGATCCACGGCAGCAGCTGCCAGTCGCCGCGCGTCCAACGATGCTGGCGCTTGGCGGCGACGTCGTAGCGGGCGGGATACTCCTCCACCACCTCGATGTCGGAGGCGAGGCCGGCGCGGGCGAAGACGCCTTCGAACAGGTCGTGGCTGAGCATCGTGTCGTCGGGCACGCGGCCCTCGAGCGCCGCCTCGAAGGCATCGACGTCGTAGATGCCCTTGCCGGTGTAGGAGCCTTCGCCGAAGAGGTCCTGATAGACGTCGGACACCGCGGCGGCGTAGGGGTCCATGCCGCCGGGACCGGAGAACACCCTCTGGTGCACCGATCCCTCGCGCCCGACCGGCAGCGACGGCGTGACGCGCGGCTGCAGGATGCCGTAGCCCTCGACGACCCGGCGGGTGACCGGATCGAACCGGGCCCGATTGAGCGGGTGGGCCATCTTGCCGATCAGCCGGATCACCGCGTCGCGCGGCAGGCGGGTGTCGGCGTCGAGCGTGACGACGAAGCGCACGCCGGTCGGGACCTGGGGCCTGCCGTCGGGGCGCGGGACGTGGGTCGTGTCGGTCGCGCCGCGCAGCAGGCGGTTCAGCTCGTGCAGCTTGCCGCGCTTGCGCTCCCAGCCCATCCACTTGCCTTCGCTGGCGTCGAAGACGCGGCGGCGATGCAGCAGCAGGAAGCGGTCGCCGCTCGGCGCCGGGCCGTGGCGCCGATTGAGCGCGTCGATCGCGAGGCGCGCCGTCTCGAGCAGGGCCGCGTCGCCGTCGACCGTCTCGGCGTCGGCATCGACGCCGTCGGTGAGGAGCGCGAAGGCGAGATCGCCGCCGGCCCCCGAGAGATGATGGATCTCCAACCGCTCGATCTGTTCGAGGAGATCGGCCTCGCCGGTCAGCAGCGTCGGCACCACCACCAGGGTGCGCAGCGGCGTCGGCACCCCGTCGGCGAGTTCGAGACCGGGCAGGGCGACCGGGCCGAAGCTCCAGACGACGGCGCGATCGACCAGTGCGGTCGCCGCTTCGCCCGCGGGGAGGAAGCCGATCACCCCCAGGGCGATCAGCCAGCCGATGCCGAGGCCGGGCGCGGCCGATGCGACGGCCCACAGGGCCACCGCCAGCAGCGCCAGCGTGACGATCACCGAGGCGCCGACGTAGCCGCCGATGCCGAGCGCGGCATCCATCCGGTTCAGTCGCAGACGCAGCGGCGGGCGGAAGTGCAGGCACTGTTCCAGGGCGCGCCGACCACGGGCGATCAGGTGATGACCGGGGTCGCCGCGGCGCTCGGCCTCGCCCGGATCGTCGGTGTCGGCGGCGGCGGCGCGGGCGGCGCGCAGGGCGTGCTCGACCACCTCGAGTTCGTCGTGCGGCGAGCGGCGGGCCAGTTGCTCGACGGCGTTGCGGTAGAGGTTGCGGGTGGCGAAGTCCATGTCGGCGAAGGCGCTCTCGGCGCGCAGGCGCTCGTCGACGAGGCTGACGCTCTCGAACAGGTCGGCCCAGTCGATGTCCGAGATCAGCCGCATCGAGGTGATGACGTTGCGGGCCGAGACGTTGGAGGCGCCCTGGCGTTGCTGGGCGCGCTGGACCACGTCGGCGACCGAGGTGTCCTGGCAGCCGAGCCGTTCCTCGAGCCAGCCGAGGGCCGGCGTCACCCGCGGATCGAGATCGCGCAGCCGCTTGGCCAGCTGACCGGCGAAGACGTCGGAGAGCGGCCCCGGCGACCGCGCCGCGATGTCGGCCTCGAGTGCCGAACGCGTGTCGCCGGCCTTGGCCAGACGATCGGCCAGCGCGTCGGCGTCGGCGCGTTCGACGAGCCCCGACCCGATCTGGTCGCTCAGGCGCCGCAGGTTCTCGATCAGCACGACGCGCAGGGTGATGGCGATGGCCCACAACTCGCCGATGGTGAGCGGTTGGACCTTCTGATAGGCGACGATGAAGCGGCGCAGCGTCTCGGGATCGAAATGGCTGTCGGTGTGGGTGACGAAGGCCCAGGCGATGCCGAAGACGCGCGGATAGCCGGCGAAGGGGCCGTCCGCCAGCTTGGGGAGCTGACGATAGTAGCCGGGCGGCAGGTCGTCGCGGATCTCGCGGATCTGCTCTTCGACGATGTGGTAGTTGTCGAGCAGCCATTCCGCCGCGGGAACGACGTCGCGACCCTTCTCGATCTCCGACGCGTTCGTCCGATAGGCGGCGAGGAGCACCGCGGCATTGTCGTCGAGGCGGGCATGCAGCGGCAGGACCCTCGGCGGCCGGTCGGTGATCGACTGGGCGCTCGCCAGGCTCGCCGCGTGCTGTTCCAGGCGCTCGATACCGAAGATCTCGCCGCGGATGGGAGACGTCTCGTCCCAGGGTGCGGGAGGGGTACGGCGCAGGAAGGAGGGGCCGGAAAACATCATCGTCGTCGCCACGGGCAAACCGATCGTTCGACCGGCGCGGGCGTGGTTGCCGGTGCCGTGGGGAGGGGCGGGCGCAGTGCCTGCCCGACGCCGTCGCCGGGTGGAGGCTCCCGGCGACGGACGCGCGGCCGATCGTCGGCCGGGTCAGCGACGGCGGCAGACGCGGCGGTCGAGAGTCGGGCTGTAGTGGCAGGCGTAAGCGCGGTGGTGCGGCCGGGTGACGTCCGACATCACCATGCTGCGGCCGCCGTACATGCCGGAACCGTCGACCATGCGGGAGCCGTAGGCATCGGCGCAGGCGCCCAGCGCGAGGAGCGGCGCGAAGGACAGGAGGAGTTTCCAGGTGGCGGTCATGATCGGTCGTCCTTTTGGATGGGGGCGTGGGTACCGACGGCTCGGGGCGCGGGCCGCGGCGGCGAGGAAGAAGGCGGGCTTCCTTCGGTGAACGGATCCCGTCGGGGCCACCGGCCGCGCCGGACACCGACCGGCTCTCCGGCGGCGAGGGCCGATGCGACCGTCGCGGTTCGGCCGGGTCGAAGGCACCGGAGCCGTGTGGCGGGGGAAACGCGAACACCGTCCGGCGGATCGCAGTCGTCGTCCGAGGCAGGGGACGAGGGGCGGCTCGCACCGCTTCCGTCGGAACGGCCGGCCGCGACCCGACCGGATCCTGGTCGCCGGTTCCGCCGATGCACAGGGTCGGAATCTACTCATTCGAGAATTGCGGACGCGCGCCGAAGGCACGCGGGACACGCAGCAAATGTGTTAGGCTTGCAACCGGTTCATCCTCCCGGGTGGACCCTCAGGGGAGCGCGTCGCATGTCGAACGGCCAGCCGGCTCCTCCCGCCGATTCCGCCACGCCGCCGATCGAGCCGCGCGACGACCTCGTCGTGGTCGGCATCGGCGCCTCGGCGGGTGGGCTCGAGGCCTGCCGGCGGATGCTGGCCTGCCTGCCGGCGGAGCACGGCATGGCGATGGTGCTGGTGCAGCACCTCGATCCCCACCACGAGAGCCTGATGGCGGATCTCCTCGCCGGTCACACCACGATGACCGTCGCCGCCGCGCGCGACGGCGAGCCGCTCCGCCCCGACCATCTCCATCTCATTCCGCCCGGCACCGAGCTGACGATCGACGGCGGCGTGCTCCGCGTCTCCCGTCCGGCCGCCCGCCACGGTGCGCGGCTGCCCTTCGACGCCTTCCTCGCGTCGCTGGCGCGCGACTGCGGGGAACGGGCGATCGCCGTCGTCCTGTCCGGGTCCGGCGCCGACGGCAGCGGCAGTCTGAAGGCGGTGAAGGACGCCGGCGGCTTCGTCGTCGTCCAGGACCCCGCCGAGGCCGGTTTCGACGGCATGCCGCGCAGCGCCATCGCCACCGGCACGGTCGATCGGGTCCTGCCGGTCGAAGAGATCGGACCGGCCCTGGTCGCCCATTGTCGCGCGGCGGCGGTGCGCGGCGACGCCGAGGCGGTCCCGTCGGGTTCGCCCGACCGCCTCGCCGACATCGTCGAACTCCTGCGGACGCGGACGCCGCACGACTTCCGCCTCTACAAGCCCGGCACGTTGAGACGTCGGATCGAGCGGCGGGTGGCGGCGACGGGGGCGGCCGATGTCGACGCCTATCTCGCGACCCTGCATGGCGATCCGCACGAGCTGAACGTGCTCGCCGCCGATCTGCTGATCAACGTCACCGAGTTCTTCCGCGACCCCGAGGTGTTCGAGCGTCTGGCGACGACGATCGTGCCCGATCTGGTGCGCGACCGTTCGCCCGATCACCCGATCCGCGTCTGGGTGCCCGGATGCAGCACCGGCGAGGAGGCCTATTCGCTCGCCATGCTGTTCCTCGAGGCGATCGAGGCCTCGAAGCGCAATCTCAAGCTCCAGATCTTCGCGTCGGACGTCGATGCGGACGCGGTGGCGGTGGCGCGCGAAGGGCTCTATCCGACCACCGTCGCGGCGAACCTCTCCGCCGAGCGGCTCGCCCGGTTCTTCACCCGGGAGGAGCAGGGCCTGCGGGTCGCGCCCGCGCTGCGCGGCGTCGTGGTCTTCACCGTGCAGGACGTGCTCGCCGATCCGCCGTTCTCCCGCCTCGATCTGGTGTCCTGCCGCAACCTGCTGATCTATCTCGGAAACGAGGCGCAGCAGAAGGTTCTGGCGCTGTTCCATTTCGCTCTGCGGGAGGGCGGCGTCCTGCTGCTCGGCAACGCGGAGACGGCCGGCGACGGCGAACGTTTCGAGGCACTGCCGAAGCCGGGGCGTCTCTTCCGCCGGATCGGACCCGGTCGGTCGGCGGACTTCGGCCCGGTCCCCGGCGGAACCGGCGTCGCTCCGGCTCACCGCCGCCAATCGGATCGAACGCCGAAGCAGCAGTCGTCGCTCGCCGATCTCTGCCGCCGTCTGGTGATCGAGTCCCACGCGCCCGCGGCGGTGCTGATCGACCGCCATGGCGAATGCCTCTACACGCTCGGACCGATCGACCGTCACCTGCGCGTGGCACCGGGCTCTCCGAGCCACGACCTCCTGGCGCTGGTGCCGGATACCCTGCGCATCAAGCTGCGCTCGGCCATCCGGCGCGCCGCCGAAGAAGATGCCCGCATCGTCGTCGACGGGGGATTCGTCGTCCGCGACGGCAAGGACGTGGCCTTCGCGGTCGACGTCCGGCCGGTGCACGAACAGGGCGAGGCGATGTTCCTCGTCTGCTTCGTCGACGTTCCGGGGCCGCCCCGGCGCGACGACCGGCCGGTCGATGCCGACGACGACCCGCGCGTCGCCGAACTCGAGCGCGAGCTCGACGCCACGCGGCGGGAACTGCAGGGGGCGATCGCCAGCCTGGAGATCTCGCTCGAAGAGCAGAAGGTGGTCAACGAGGAGGCGCTCTCGGCCAACGAGGAGTTTCAGTCGACCAACGAGGAGCTGTTGACCTCGAAGGAGGAGCTCCAGTCGCTCAACGAGGAACTGACCGCCCTCAACGGCCAGCTCCAGGAGACGCTGGAGCGCCATCGCACCACCTCGAGCGACCTGCAGAACGTCCTCAACTCGACCGACGTCGCGACCCTGTTCCTCGACACCAATCTCGACATCCGCTTCTTCACGCCGGCGATCCGGTCGCTCTTCAGCATCATCGCCAGCGACGTCGGACGGCCGCTCGCCGATCTGCATTTCCTCGCCCCGGACGACGACCTGCTCGCCGATGCGCGCACCGTGATGCGCGACGCGACGCCGATCGAGCGCGAGATCGAGGCGCCGAACGGCCTCTGGTTCATCCGTCGGGTCCTGCCCTACCGGACCCTGGACGATCGGATCGCCGGGGTGGTCATCACCTTCGTCGACGTCACCGAACGGCGGCGCACGGCGGAGGCGCTGGATGCCGCCAAGCGCCGTGCCGAGCAGGCCAGTCTGGCCAAGTCGCGCTTCCTCGCCGCCGCCAACCACGACCTGCGCCAACCGTTGCAGACGCTCTGCCTGTTGCAGGGCCTGCTCGCCGACGCCGTCACCGGCGAGCGCGCCGAACGTCTGGTCGGCCGGCTCGACGATGCGCTCGGCGCCATGACCGGCATGATCGACACGCTGCTCGACATGAACCAGATCGAGGCGGGGACGGTCCGCGTCCGGATCGACGACGTGGCGATCGGCGAGGTCTTCGCCCGCATGGGCGGCGAGTTCTCCTATGCGGCGGAGGCCAAGGGGCTGACGTTGCGGGTCTTTCCGTCGAACCAGACGGTGCGCACCGATCGGCGGCTGCTCGAGCAGATGCTCCGCAATCTCCTGGCCAACGCGTTGAAGTACACGCCGCACGGCAAGGTGCTGCTCGGCTGTCGGCGGCAGGGCGCGACCGTCCGCATCGAGGTCTGGGACACCGGCATCGGCATTCCGGCGGGAGAACTCCAGGCGATCTTCGAAGAGTATCATCAGATCGACAATGCCGGGCGCGACCGCACCCGTGGGCTCGGCCTCGGCCTGTCGATCGTCCAGCGGCTCGGCGATCTGCTCGGCCACCGCGTCCACGTCCGATCACGTCCGGGGCGTGGATCGGTCTTCGCGATAGACGTGCCGCGGGCGGCGAACGGCGCGGCAAGTCGGCCCGACCCCGCCGCCGACACGGTCCCGCCTCGCGCGGCGGCGGCCGACGGCGGACGGCGGACCGGATCGATCCTGCTGGTCGAGGACGAGCCGGACGTGCGTGATCTGCTGGAGCTGGTGCTCGAGCGCGACGGTCATTTCGTCGTCGCCGCGGCCGACGGCGCCACGGCGCTGAAACACGTGTCGGAGGGGACTTCGCGGCCGGAACTGGTGCTCGCCGACTACAATCTGCCGGGCGGCATCGACGGGCTCGAGGTCGTGACGCGGCTGCGCGAAGTGGTCCGACATGCGGTGCCGGCGATCATCCTGACCGGAGACATCTCGCCGGACACCCTGCGCGAGATCACCGACCGGGGCTGCCTGCACATCGACAAGCCGGTGACGACCGCGGCCCTGCTCGCCGTCGTCGACCGTCTGCTGTCGCGTCCGGCGAGAGCGGCCGGGCGCTCTCCGAAGGCCGCCGACCCGGCGCCGCCGTCCGCGCCGACGGTACGGGTCTGGCTGGTCGACGACGACGCCGGGGTGCGCGAGACGATGGGGGCGACGCTGACGTCGGAAGGGCTGTCGGTCGAGACCTTCGAGAGCGGCGAGGCCTTTCTCGCGGCCTATCGGCCGAGCGGCGACGCCTGTCTGCTGATCGATGCGTCGCTGCCGGGCATGAGCGGTCTCGATCTGCTGCACCGGCTCGACGTCGAGGGGCTCTCGCTGCCGTCGATCATGATCACCGGCCATGGCGACGTCGCCAAGGCGGTCGAGGCGATGAAGCTGGGCGTGGTCGACTTCCTGGAGAAGCCGGTCGGCCGTGCCGAACTGCTGGCCTGCGTCCGACGGGCCCTCGACCATGCGCGCGACGACGAGATGCATGCGGTTCTGCGCGCGGAGGCCGGGCGCCGTTTCGCCGACCTGACGCAGCGCCAGATCCAGATCATGGAGATGGTCCTCGCCGGGCACCCGAGCAAGAACATCGCCTCCGACCTCGGAATCAGCCGACGGACGGTCGAGAACCATCGTGCCGCGATCATGCGGAAGACCGGGTCGACGTCGCTCCCGGGTCTGGCGCGACTGGTCGCCGAAATGGAGGACTGACGGCCTCCGCCGACCGCGGAACGGCTCATTCCAGGATGTCGACGACCCGCCGCGTGGTCGGATCGACCAGGACGGGCTTGTGATCGACGATCGTGTAGCGGAAGGCGCGGACCCCGTATTCGGGCGGGACGTCGCGATAGACCACGCCCCGGTCGGGCAGGACCGTCCCGATCCGCAGCTTTCGGCCGTAGGCGAAGGAGACCGGGTGGTGGCGGACGGCGTATTCGCGAAACCGCGGCCGCTGGTCGGCGCCGAAGAGCCCGTCGACGAAGCTGCCGTCCCCGGCCACCACGGCGATCGGAACGGCGAGTATCGTGACCAGTGAGGCGGCGAGGATCCACGTCTGCATGGCCTTCTCCCGTCGTCGCGTTCGAGACGCGATCCGGATCCACGGCCCCCGCGCCGACGGAACGACGGACCGCAGCATGACCGACGCCCCGGCCCGTCGGCAGCTTCGGAATCTACCCATTCACGGCACCGCGTGGATCGCCCGGCCGGTCGTCTCGAAGGCGGTGATGTCGGCGAAGGTGGTCTCGGCGATCGCCCGCAGGGCCTCGACGGTGAAGAAGCCCTGGTGGCCGGTGATCAGGACGTTCGGCAGGGTCTGGAGCCGCGCGAAGACGTCGTCGCGGATGACCTGATCGGAGAGATCCTCGAAGAACAGGTCGGCCTCCTCCTCGTAGACGTCGAGCCCGAGCAGGCCGATCGTGCCCGCCTTCAGCGCGTCGATCACCGCGCGGGTGTCGATCAGGCCGCCGCGGCTGGTGTTGATCAGCATCATCCCCCGCTTCAGGCTGCCGATCGCGGTCGCGTCGATCATGTGCCGCGTCTGCGGCGTCAGCGGACAGTGCAGGCTGACGACGTCGGCGATCGCCAGCAGATCCGGCAGGTCCATGTAGGCGACGCCGGCGGCGACGCAGTCGGGATCGGGCGACGGGTCGAAGGCGACGACGCGACAGCCGAAACTCGCCATGATCCGCGCCACCCCGCGGCCGATCCGCCCGGTCCCGACCACGCCGACGGTGCGGCCGTGGAGATTGAAGCCGAGCAGACCCTCGAGCGCGAAATTGCCTTCGCGGACACGGGCATAGGCGCGGTGGATGTGGCGATCGAGCGCCAGGATCAGCGCCACCGTGTGCTCGCTCACCGCCTCCGGCGAATAGGCCGGAACCCGGGCGATCGTCACGCCGTGGCGCGCCGCGGCGGCGAGATCGACGTTGTTGAAGCCGGCGGACCGCAGGGCGACGAGGCGGACGCCGAGGCTCGCGAAGGTCTCGAGCACCGCCTCGTCGATCCGGTCGTTGACGAAGGCCGAGACCGCGCCGGCCCCGCGCGCCAGCACGGCGGTCTCGGGCGTCAGGCGTGCCTCGAGGAAGCGGAGCCGGTGCGACCCCGCGGCGGCGGCGAGGAACTGCCGGTCATGAGGCTTCGTGCTGAAGATGGTGACGTCCACGGCGAGGCCTCCGGCGGTGTCGTCTCGAGTTCGACCGTTCCTCGCCCGCGAGCGCCGACGGTTCGGCGTTCAGGCGACGGCGGGCTGTCCCGTCGCGCCGTCCGGTTTCGCCGGGGTCGGCTTGGCATGGGTGTGGACGTCGATGCTCGCCGGGCCGGTCTCGTCGAGGATGGCGCGGGCGCGGGCGATCTCGTCGGCGGTGCCGTGCGCCGACACCAGGAAGCCGTCGGCCTTCACGGCACCCTCGTAGCGGATCACGCTGTCCTTGGGGATGCCGAGCCCGTAGAGCGCCGCGCCCAGCGCGCTGAGCCCGCCGACCACGACGGCGTTCTCGAGCACCGAGACCGACACGGCGGCGAGATAGCCGAGGACGATCACGTGACCGACCAGCGGAACGGTCAGGAACAGGCCGCCGAAGAACAGGCCCCAGAGCGCGCCCCAGAAGGCGCCGCGCGTGCCCCAGAAGCGGACGCGGTCGCCGGTGTTGTAGAAGCCGACGACCTTCTCCTCGGTGTGGAAGCCCCGGCCGATGAGGCTGAGCTTCTTCATCTCGAAGCCGCCCGCGTTCAGCTTGTGGATCGCGGCCTCGGCGGCGTTGTGGTCGTCGAAGACGGCGATGACGGTGTCGGTGATCTTCATGGATCTTCTCCTCGGGCGCGGCGCGCCGCCCTTCGCTGCGACCCTAGAGGCCGGCCGGCGCCCTCGGCAGGGTCGGAAACTACTCGAGCCGAGGCGGGGTGCCGCGCCGCTCACCGCGGCGGCGTCCGGCGGGCGTCGAGACCCTCGCTCATCGCCCGGAACGTGACGTAGTAGCGAAAGACGTTGCGGACGTAGTCCACCGTCTCCGACCCGACGTCGCGCCAGACCGCCCATTCGACGCTCTCGAACCAGACGTTCGGATCGCGCGAGATGCGCCGCAGCCGGGCGATGCGGGTCGGGCCGGCGTTGTAGCTGGCCAGCACCAGCATCAGCCGATCGACGTCGCCGATGCCCGGCTGGTCGACGTAGACCGCGCGCAGATGGGCGAAATACTTCGCGAAGGCGTGGATGTTCTGCTCGGGATCGCGCAGGTCGGTGATGCCGACGATCGGCAGCCGCGCCGTCGACGGCATCATCTGCATGATCCCGGTCGCCCCGGAGCGCCGCATCACCAGCCCGGGATCGAAGCGCGATTCCTGGAAGGCGACGGCGGCGATCAGCGTCGGGTCGATGCCGTAACGGTCGCCGTAGGTGCGGAAGTGGCCCCAGTGGCTGCGCAGGCGCCGGACGTTCTCGTCGGCGGTGGCGGGCTTCAACCATCGATCGCTCGCCAGATGATCGCGGCGACGGATGTTGCCGGCCTCCGTGCCGATCTTTGCGGTGGCGACGAAGGCGTCGATCCTGGCGGCCAGAACCGGACTGTTCCGGCGGAAGGCCCAGGCGATCTCGCCGTCGCTGCGGAGCGGCACGGCGGTGTGGACGCGGATGCCGGGAAAGATCTTCACCCAGAGGTCGAGCATGTGATCGTCGGCGACGGTCGCCTCGATCAAGCCGGCCTGCACCATCTCGATCAGGTCTTCGGTCTCGAGCCGCTCGTCGGCGGCGCGGATGACGATCGGCGGACGGCCGAGCACCGCCAGTTCGGCGTTCGCCCGCTCGAGGCTCTCGCGGAAGCTCGACGACCGGCGCACCGTGATCGTCCGGCCCGAGAGGTCGTCGAGACGGACGATCTCGGGCGCGGTCGGTGCGGTGACGACCAGCTCGCGCACGCCCGTGGCCAGCGGTCGCGAGAAGGCGACCAGCCGTTTCCGCTCCTCGGTCACGGTGAGATTGCCCAGCGCGACGTCGCCGCGCCCGGCCACCAGATCGCTCAGCAGCCGGTCGCGCGGCGTGGGAACGACGAAGACGAAGATGCGCCGCGACCGATTGCGGATCCCGGCGTTGATCTGCTTCTCGAACTGTTCGATCTGGGAGACCGCCACACCGGACGGCTCGCCCCGATCGAGATGGAAGTAGAGCCGGCTGAAGGGAATGAGAACCCGGATGCGGCGGGCCGCGATCATGGCGTCGAAGTCGCCGGTGAAGGGCTTCGCCACGTCGGCCCGCAACGGCGCGCCCGTGACGATCGCCCCGGCGCAGGCCGGAGCCGCGAAGGCGGCGATTGCGAGTGCGAACGCGGCGAACGCGTGCCGGAGCGACGTGCGGAGCGGGATCATCGCCTTCTCCCTTCCCGCGGTCCGATCGTGTCAGACCGCGATGCCGACCAACCGTCCGATCGCCGCCGTCAGCGCCATGGCGATCGCTCCCCACAGCGTGACCCTGAGCGTCGCCCGGCCGACGGGGGCTCCGCCCGTGCGCGCGCCGACGGCGCCGAGCAGGGCGAGGAACAGCAGCGAGGCGAGCGAGACGGCGAGGACGAGATGCGCCCTCGGCGTCACCACCGCCATCGCCAGCGGCATGGCGGCCCCGACGGTGAAGGCCGCGGCCGAGGTGAAGGCCGCCTGGACCGGGCGCGCCCTGGTCGTCGCGGAGATGCCGAGCTCGTCGCGGGCATGGGCCCCGAGCGCATCCGCCGCCATCAACTGGCCGGCGACCCGACGGGCGAGGTCGAGTTCGACGCCGCGACCGGCCCAGATGCGGGCGAGTTCCTCGTGTTCGAACACCGGCTGCTCGATCAGTTCGCGGCTCTCGCGGCGCAGGTCGGCGGCTTCGGTGTCGGCCTGCGAAGCGACCGAGACATATTCGCCGGCGGCCATGGACATCGCCCCGGCGACGAGGCCGGCGGTGCCGGCGAGCAGGATGCCCGACGCCGTGGTGGTCGGCGCGGCGGCGACGCCGACGATCAGGCTCGCCGTCGACACGATGCCGTCGTTGGCCCCGAGCACGGCGGCGCGCAGCCAGCCGATGCGGGTGACGAGATGGCGTTCGGGTGCGGCCTTGGTCATCACCCCGTCCTTTCGCTCGACAGACGCCGTCGGCCGACGCGGGGCCGCGAGGCCGCCGACGCGTGTCGCCGGGCCGTCTCGCGATCGCCGCGCCGTGGTCGCGTCACTTGAACAGGCCCAGGCCGAGAAGGCCCGAGACGATCAGGAAGGCGGCGACGATGTAGTTGAGCAGTTGCGGCATCACCAGGATCAGGACGCCGGCGATCAGCGAGACGATCGGCTGGATGTTTCCGATGGAGACGGTCATGGTCGTAGTCCTCTCGTGCGATGGGTGAGGGACGGCGGGCCCGTGCGGGTCCGCCGGTCAGGACTTCTTCGTCGCGGCGTCGACCTCGAAGATCACGTCGAGTTCCGCCCGCAGCGTGCGGATCTGGACCCCGATGGCGACCGCGCGGTCGACCGCCTCCTTCCGGCGCTCCGCCTTGACGGCCTGGAACGCCTTGCGGCGCTCGCCCGAACGCATGTCGCGCAGCGTCCGTTTGATCGCCTTCCTGGCCAGTTCGAGCGTGGTCTCGACCACCTCGAATTCGGCTTCGTCGTTGTCCTTGGACATGTCGTGTTCTCCTCGGTCGTCGGGCACGCGCGGCACCGACCTCGCGTCGTCTCAGCGGCGGCCCGCTCCGACCGCGACGACGGGGGCCGTGACGAGCGTGGTCACCGAACCGACCGTGCCGACCAGGACCGCGCCGAGCCGGTCGCCCAGACCGACGCGGGCATCCGAGACCGGTTGGCCGGCGAGGAAGCGTTCGCCGAGCAGACGCACCACGCCGGGGCTCTTGGCGAACTTGCCGTGGTTGAGCGCTCCGCCGCCGTCGAGGGCGGTCAGGTCGATGACGTCGACCCCCCGCTTCTCCAAAAGCGCGCGGTTGGCGGGCGTGAACGGGTCGATCGCCCCGAGGCGGGCGCCGCTGCCGGCGACGAACTTCGCCAGTTCGAGCGCGTGGTCGTCGCGCGACACGAAGAGCGTGAAGCGCGGATGGCCGCCGATCCGATCGATCTGGGCGCGGAAGACGTCGACGTCGAGATCGGGCGAGGCGAGGATCACGTTGCCGATCTTCGCCGAGACGCCGCCGTCGCGGATCGCCATCTGCCGCAGCGCCTCGACGGCCGGCCAACTGCCCATGGAATGGGCGAGCACCGTGACGTCGGTGACGCCGGGATCGGCGACCGCCGCGCGCAACACCCGTTCGAGCGCGTCGCGCGACACGGTGGCGCTGTCCTTGTCGTAGTCGTAGGCCCAGACCGAGCCGCGCGAGGCCCACGAGAACAGGACCGGCAGGAACGCGGTGCCGCTGTCGTGGACGAGCTGGGCGAAACGGAACACCGCTTCGTCGTGGCGCGTGTCGAAGCCGTGGACGAAGACCAGCACGCGATGCTTGCCCGATCGGTGGAACCAGGATCTCACCGCCTGCGGCTCGACCGCGTCGGAGCGCAGGACGGCGAAGCCGAGCGCCGGGTCGGTGGGCCGGCCGGAGGGCCATTGCACCGCGCCGACGACCCGCTTCGCCTCCGGCGGAATCGACACGACGAGGCGGTCGATCCGGACCGACGCGCCGCGGTCGCCGTCGAAGGGCGCATCGACCTGCCCGGTCGGGGCGCGGGTGGTCACGGCCAGCATCTCGACGCGCGACGTGGCGTCCGCTCGCAGCGCGGTCGGCGCCAGCCCGCCTTCGGCATGACCGGCACAGCCGGTGAGGCCGAGACCGACGGCGACGACGGTGCCGAGACGGGCCCTGGCGCGGTCGCGAGCCATGGCGTCACAGCCGGCCGAGCAGCAGCAGCACGACGACGATGACCAGAACCAGTCCGACGCCGCCGCTCGGGCCGTAGCCCCAGTTGGCGCTGTGCGACCACGTCGGCAGTGCGCCGACCAGGAACAGGATCAGGATGACGAGGAGGATCGTACCGAGGCTCATGATGGTCTCCCTTCGAGGAAGGGCCGGCCGGGGACCCGCGAACGGGTTCGCGCGCCCCGACCGGCCTCGCCGTCACTTGGTGTACTTGTATTCCGGCAGGTTCTTCAGCGATTCCTTGGTGGCACCGCCGAGGAACATCTTGGCGTCGCGGACCTCGAGGGCGCTGGCCGGAACCACGACCAGCCTGTCGCCGACCCCGAGGAAGCCGCCGACGGAGAGCACCGCGAAGGGTACCTTGTCGGCCGGCGTGACGATCAGATCGTCGATCTTGCCGACGGTCTCGCCGGCTTCGTTGACGACGGTGGCGCCGACCACCTTGGAGGTGCGGTAGCCGCTCGCCAGCGAGGTCGCGTCGACCTTCATCAGCGAGATGGTCTGCACGACGCCCTGCGCGAAGGCGGGGCCGGCGAGCGCGAAGCCGACGACGGCGACGCCGGCGAGAATCCGGATCGAAATGGTCATGGGCATCTTCCTTCGATGATTGGCGGGTCGGGTCCTCGGGGCGCTTCCGCCCCGAGGGAGCAGCGACGGCGCGGTCACTTCTTCAGAGCGTCGCGGGTGCTGCCGACGAGGTTCTGGACCTTGCCCTCGACCCGATCGGCCTTGCCGTCGGCGACGAGCTTGGCGTCGCCCAGGAGCTTGCCGGCGGTCTCTTCGACGGCGCCCTTCACCTGCTTGGCGGAACCGACGATACGGTCCTTGTTCATGGTCTTTCTCCTGTGTCTCGAGGTTTCGCGGAACCGGCGGGAGTGCCGATCCGCGATCGAAGGCGGTGCCGGAGGCGGACCGTCCGGCGAAAGGTGCGAGCACGTGCGATCGGCGGTCGTCAGCGTTCGGACGCCTCGTCCGGTCGGCCCTGGATGTGGCCGTGGGCGGTGACGGCGAAGCGCCGTGCCAGATCGCTGTGTTCCAGGGCCGCCGTCGCATGGCGATCGGCGGACGCCGGGTCGCCGAGGTCGTAGAAGTGCGAGGCCTGGTGATGGTGATGGGCGGCGGCGTGATGGTGCGACGCGGCCTGATCGTGGTGTTCGGCGGCCAGATGCCGGATGGGCGACTTCATCGATGTTCCTTCCACCCCGGCCGTGCGATCGTTCGATCGCCGTCCGTGTAGTCGAGGCACCACCGACGACCCCGGACGCGGCAGCGAGGGCGCCGCGTTCTCCGGAGGCATCGTTCCGGTGACGACACGCGGGGTCGACGTGGAGCCTAGGAGGGGTGCAGGCGTGCGGGCAGCCTCGGAAACTACTCGAGCCCGACGTCCGTCGCTCCGGTCGGCGGGCGGACACGGTGCCCGCCGCCGACGCCGGCCCGTCGCCGCGACGGTCCGTCGGGACGGCGGGCGCGGCGGGCGGGGCGCTCGCTCGAGTAGATTCCGTCCCTGCTCGACACGGGGTCTGCCTGTCTAGGATCGCTTTCGGCCCCTTCGTCGTTCGGAGCCTCCCGCGCCGACTGCCCCCCGAACGGGGTGGCGTCGACAGGTTCGGGAGTGCGGCCGCCGCGCTGCCGGCCGGAGGATTCCTCCATGAACACAGCCACCGTCACCGATCCCGACCTCGCCGCTCTGCGCGAAGACCTCGCCGCGTTGAAACGCGACTTCGCCGGTCTCCTCGATCACTCGAAGGACCGCGTCGGCGACAGCGTCGGCCGCGCCGCCGCCTCGCTCGACGACGGTGCGCGCCGCATCGCCGACGAAGTCGGTACCGAGAGCGCTCGCGCCGCCACCGCCATCGGCAAGGCGGTCGAGGAGCATCCGCTCGCCGCCCTCGCCGTCGCCGTCGGGGTCGGCCTGATCGGCGGCCGGCTGTTGCTGCGGTGACCGGACTTCCGGCGATGCTCGACCTCGCCGCGCGGATCTTCGCGGCGACCCGGTCGACGGGCTCGACCTGCCCCGGTGCCCGCTCCCCGGCACGCCTCGCCGTGGTCGCCGGGCTCGGGTTGCTGACGGCGGCCTCCGCTCTGGCGGCGCTGGGCTGCACGGCCGCCGCCGCGTGGATCGTGCTGCGCCCGATCGTCGGTCCGGCCGGCGCCCCGCTGATCGTCGCCGCCGGTCTCGCGCTCGTCGCGCTCGTGCCGGTGTTCGTCGTCCGCCGTCTTCTCCGCGCTCCGCCACCCTCCCGGTCGCCGCCGTCGACCGNNCCTGCTCGGCGAGGCCGCCCGTCTCGTCGTCGCCCACAAGATCCCGATGCTGATCGCCGCCGTCGTCGTCGGTGGGATCGTCGGCTCAACCAGAAAGTGATGTCGTCATGTCCTTCTCACCCAACTCGTCCACGCCGAGCCCGATCGCCGCCGTCNNGCCCGCCGCCGTACCGTCGCCCGCTCCCGCGGCCGCCGCGACCGACGTCGGCCGCGCCGATCTCGATCAGGCGGGGTTTCCCATGTCGAAGACCCACAACACCCTCCACGCCGACATCCGAGCCCGCTCGATCGAACTCCTCAACCTGCACCTCGCCGCCGCGATCGATCTCGAGGCGCAGGTGAAGCAGGCGCACTGGAACGTGCGCGGTCCCAGCTTCATCGCCGTCCACGAGATGTTCGACCGCATGGCCACGACGGTCGCGTCCTGGTCCGACCTCCTCGCCGAACGCGCCGGCGGGCTGGGTGGCACCGCCCACGGCACCATCCAGGCGGCGGCCGCCGCGTCCTTCCTCGTCCCCTACGACCTCGGTCTGGCGGACACCGCGAAACACCTCTTCGCCCTGTCGAGCGGCCTCGCCGCCTTCGGCCAGTCGGCGCGGCGGGCGATCGATCAGGCCAACGGCTTCGGCGACGCCGACACCGCCGACCTCTTCACCGAGATCTCACGCGCCGCCGACCGGCAGCTCTGGCTCGCCGAGTCCCACGCCGTCCCGCGTTGAGGCGAGACCGCCGGATGACCGACGGCTCCACACCCGAACGGGTCGCCCGACCCGTGGAAAGAGAGATCCCATGTCGACCCGCTCCACGACGTCCGCCCTCGGACTGGTCCTGACCCTCCTGATCGCCCCCGGCGCCGCCTGGGCGGCCGAAGGCTTCGCCCGCTCGTCGTCGTCCCTGCGCGCCGGGCCGGGCTCCGATTACCCCCGCATCGCCCGCGTCGCCTCCGGCGAGAGCCTCGAGATCTTCGGCTGTCTGCGTCGCGCCACCTGGTGCGACGTGTCGGCCGACGGCGAACGCGGCTGGTTCCCCGGCAGCCGCATCGACTTCCTCCAGTCGGGACGGCGTGCGCGTCTGTCGAGCGACGGTGCCATGTTCGGCCTCTCGGTCCTGACCTTCGGCATCGGCGACTACTGGGGTGCGCACTACGGCTCCCGCCCCTGGGTGAACGACCGGCGCTGGCGCGGTGGTCCCCGCGGCGATCGCGGTCCCGTCGTCGACTCCGCACAGCCGCAGCACAAGCCGGGTCCGCCGTCGGGCATCACCGGAGACGGCCGTCCGCCGGCGGCGACCGCACCCGTCGAGCGTCCGCCGACGCAGGCCTCGCCGACGCGCGA
>DBMN01000129.1 GCA_002298965.1 Rhizobiales bacterium UBA697
ACGTCGAGCTCGGCGGCGGCGCGCGCCAGCGAGACGTGGACGGTCACCGGCACGGTGCGCATCTCCGGGCCGGCCAGCATCATCACCGGCCGCCAGGCGACGCCGTCGGGCGGCGGCGCCAGCGTCGCGGCGAGGGCGCCGAGGAACTCGGTGTGGCCGGGGTGCGAGAAGCCGATCGCATAGAGCGCGTGCTTGTTGAGCGGATTGGTGACGATCGCCGAAGCCCGGCCGGCGCCGACCAGTTCGACCGCCTTCTCGATCGCCGCGACCACCAGCGGCGCGTCGCGCACGTCGAGCACGCCCGGCACGCCCGGCACGTCGTGGCCGAGATCGAGCACCGGCAGGGCGCGGTCGAAGACCTCCACCGCTTCTTCCGGGGCGACGACCTCGATCGGCACGTCGAGGCCGAGGAGCTCCGCGCGGCGGCGGAAGAGATCGGCCGTGCCGATCGCCAGGAAGGCCGGCAGGCGGGAGGTGTGGCGACGGGTCCAGGCGAGCACCGTCAGGTCCGGGCCGATGCCCGCCGGTTCGCCGCAGGTCAGGGCGAGGGGAGGGCGACGACCGCCCGCGGGACGCTCGGCCAAGACAGCCTCACTTGCGATAGTCGATGATGGCGATGCGGCGCAGATCGTTGACGTAACGACGGGCGAAGACCTCGCCCTCCTTGGCGCGCAGCTCGTCCTCGACCTGGTTGCGGATCTGGAAGTCGCCCGAGAGATCGCGCTTCTCGCAGACCGCCACCATCTCGATGCCGACCGGCGAGCGCTGCGGCTTCGACAGGTGGCCGACGGGGACGTCGGAGATGAGGCCGCGGAACTGTTCGGGAAGCTCCTCGGCGGTGCGCTTGCCGAGGTTCTTGACCAGCGCCTCCGGCACGCTCTTCACCGCGTCGACCAGACCGTCGCAGGAGGTGACGCGGGCGCGCAGCGCCTCCGCTTCCTTCATGCGACCGCCGTCGTTGCCGGCCTTGGTGATCAGCAGCGCGACCTGCTTCAGCGTGTACTCGGTGGTCTTGCCGTCGTTCTTGCCGGCATTCTCCTTGGAGGTGCCTTCCTTCTTGGCGAGCGCGTCGACGACCTGGGAATCGGAGATCTGGACGGTGCGGTTGAAGCGACCGACGACCAGCTGCTGCCAGATGATCTGGACGCGCAGGCGATCCTTGAGGTTCTTCGGGCTGATGCCGCGCTGGCCGAGGCCCTGGGCGAGCTGCGCCGGGGTGATCTTCAGACGCGAGGCGATCGAGGCGAAGGCGGCCTCGACCTGCGCGTCGGAGACCGAGACGCCGACGCGCTTGGCTTCCTGGAGCTTCAGCTTGTCGTCGATCAGCTCCTCCATCGCCATGCGCTCGACCGAGGCGGCGGAGGTGCGCGCGGTCAGCTGCATCAGGCGGGCGCGTTCCGAGATCTCGTTGGAGGTGATCGGCTCGTTGTTGACGACGACGCGGATCTGCGACGCCGCCCGCGCGGGGACGGTCGCGGCGATCAGGCCGCCGGCCAGGGCGGCGACAACGGCGGCGACGACGAACGGACGGCGGGCTTTCGACATCGAATGATTCCTCGGGGCGATACGCGACGCGACCGCCGGCGGCCGATGGCCGACGGCGTTGCGAAGTCTGCGGGTCCGGCCGTTTTCCTGCAAGGCGGAAATGGCGGATGTGTGGTCGATCCGCCGTTCGGTCAGTTGGACGAGGCGAGGCTGTTCGACAGACTGCCGTCGCCCAGCGTCCTCAGGCCGAAGCGGAGGAAGATCGTCTGGTCGTGGATCTGCTTGAGCGTGCCGGAGTCGACCGCCCAATAGGTCGATTCCGAATAGGCCAGCGAGATCGAGAAGCTGTCGTTGTCGTAGCCGATGCCGCCGTTGGCACCCGCCATGGCGCGGTCGACCAGATCGTAGCGCACGCCGCCGAACAGGCGCCAGGTCGGCGACAGACGCAGATTGCCCGCGGTCTGGAGTTCCGAGCGGTCGGCCTTGAGCGTGTTGCGGATCGCCACCGGCGAGGTGCCGAAGGCGCCCGAGGCGGCGTAGGCGTCGAGCAGGTCGAAGATCTGCCGCGGCGTCCGCTTGTAGGCCCAGGTGACCGACGCCGACAGCGGACCGGAGATGCCCGAGGCCTGGATGTCGGAGCGCTGCAGGGCGAAGCTGCGGGAATCGAGTCGCGCCTGCGCGCCGACCCGGAAGCCCATCGAGCTGTCGAGCGCCAGACCGCCGACCCAGTCGGAGACATTGGTCTCGAGGCCCGAACCGAAGGCGGTCAGCGGCACCGCGTGACCCGCCGCCGCTTCCGACAGCAGCTGGTCGTAGCCCGGATAGGCGAAGGAATTGGTGCCCGAGAGCAGGTAGGAGCGGCCGAACAGCGCCGACATCGAACCGCCGGCCGGGCCGTGGAACGAATAGCGGCCGCCGACATTGAGGCGCGTGCCGCCCTCGGCGCGATCCCAACCGGAGAACTTGTCGGTGCGGAACAGCGTGGTGTCGTCGAAGACGACGCTCTGCGCGTCCTCGTTGGGCAGACGCGCCGACCACTGCTCGTTCGGCCGCAGCACCAGCTGCGCCATCGGCGCGAAGGTGTGTGCGCCGATCGTCGTGCCCATCACGAAGGGATAGGCATAGTCGAAGGCGACGGTCGGGGTGACGCGGCCGAGCGTGCCGTCGGTGACGAAGCCGACCGCGCGTTCGTCGTTGGTGTGGTTGTAGAAGACGTCGCCGCGCAGATTGACCGACGGCGTGAACACCTGGCCGAACGGATCGATGAACTGGCGCCGCCATGCCACGATGCCCGACACGCGCGAGAAGGTGCCGGCGATGCCGTAGACCCGTCCGGCGGTGTCGATGTCGGTCTTCGACCGCGACAGGCTGGTGATGTTGGCCTTGACCGAGAGTTCGCCGCCGAGCACCGAATTGTCGGCGACCTTGTCCCAGTCGACCACCGGATGGACGACCGGCTGCTTGTCCTGCAGCTGGGTGCCCGCGCCGAACAGCATGCGGTTGCCGGCCGAATCGAGCGGGTTGTCGTCGTTCAGCACGGTGAAGCGATAGGCCCGGGCCTCGAACCACGACTTCAGCCCCTCGCCGTGCAGGAACACCGTCGAGATCGAACGGTCCTGGGCGCTGGTGCTCAGGTGGTACTGGTCGAGGAAGCGGCGATCGGAGACCGCGGTGACGTCCCAGCCCCAGGTCCACTTGTCGGAGAGCGAGAAGGAGGCGGTGGTGTTGAAGGCGCCGCGCTCGCGACGATCGCCCGAGGTGGCGACGAAGGCCTCCGGATGCATCTGCGAGATGCCCCAGCCGCGCGCGGTGATCAGGCCGGAATCGATGCGGTGACGCATCTCGACGTCGGCGAGCACGCCCTGGCGCGACAGCGCGACCGGCGAGAAGGTGGCGTCCCAGTCCGCCGTCGGCGCCCAGTAGAAGGGCACCTGCACGCCGAGGCCGAGGGTGTTGGAATTGATCACGCGCGGCAGCAGGAAGCCGGTCTTGCGCCGCTCCGACGGATCGGGATGCATGAAGAAGGGCACCCACGCGATCGGCGTGCCGAGGAGCTCGAGCTTGGCGTCCTCGTAGTAGATCGTCTTTTCCTGCTGGTCGTGGACGATCTTGGCCGCCTTGATCTGCCAGAACGGCGGCTTGTCCGGCTCGTTCACGCAGGTCTGGCAGGCCGAATAGACGCCCTTCTCGAAGACGGTCTTGTTGCCCTCGGAGCGCTTGGCGCTCTCGGCGGCGAAGCGCGAGCGGTCGACCGTGTCGATGCGCAGCGATTCGACGAAGCCGTCGGAGAAGCCCTCCGTCACGTCCATCTTCGGCGACGTCATGACGTTGCCGTCCTTGTCGACGATGCGGGCGTCACCCTCGGCGACGACGCGCTGCGACGAGCGGACGTAGATCACGCGGCGGGCCGTCAGCACGCTGCCGCGATAGTAGATCGCCACCGAGCCGATCGCCGTGACCGTGTCGGCCTTGTCGTCGTAGACGACCTGATCGGCCTCGAGCACCATGCGGTCGCCCGGCGGCAGGCTCGGCGCGGAGACCTTGGGCGCGGCACTCAGCGATCCGCCCGTCCCCTTGGACGAGGCGGCGGTCGCCGGATGGGCGAGGAGCGCGGCGAGAAGCAGGGTCGAGACGCCCGCGGCGAGGCGAGCGATCCGGCGGCCGGCGATCGACACGGTTCTGCCGTCGAGGACGGTGCGGGTCATGTCAGCCGTCCTCCTGGTGCAGCAGAATGGTGAAACCGATCGAAGATGCGACCACAGCCGGTGTCCAGGCAGCCAGGACAGGTGGGACGATTCCCACGCCTCCCATTCCCCGAGCCACCTCTCCGGCGACATAAAGCACGAAGCCGGACGCGACGCCACCGAGAATCATGCGTCCTATGTTGCCGAACCGGAACACTCGCAAGGAAACCGTCGCGGCGATCAGGACCATTGCGACCAATAGCAGCGGCCGAGCAAGAAGCAGTTGATATTGAAGCTCGAACTGGAATGCGGGAAGACCGGCCGCGCGCGCCGTCTCGATGAAGGACGGCAGTGCCCAGAACGACACGGTGTCGGGTTCGACGAGGCTCTCGCCGATCTGTTCGGCCTTGAGCCGGGTGGCGACGAACCAGCTGTCGTGATGCTCCGGCGCCTCGCCCGGACGGGCGACGACGGCATCGGTGAGACGCCAGCGGCCCGTCGGCTCGTGGTCGGCCTCGGCGGCCTCGACTCGCCCCTGGAAATGCCCGTGGGCGTCGAAGATGTGCATCGTCACGCCCGAGAGATGCAGACCGCGGCGGGTCGCCTGCCGGGCGTGGACGATCGATTCTCCGTCCTCGCCGCTCTGGCGCAGCCAGACCTCGCGCGCGGTGTCGTCGGCCCGCCGCTGGGCATTGCCGGCGAGTTCGGTCTGCAGCTCCTCCGACCGACCCTTGAGATGGGCGGCGAGGGGGTTGTAGGCGACGGTCGCGACGATGCCGAGCGCCACCGCGACGGCGAGCGGCGGGGCGAGGAACTGCCACACCGAGATGCCGGCGGCGCGCGCCACCACCAGCTCGAGCTTGCGCGACAGGGCGAGCAGACCCGCCATCATGCCGAACAGCGTGGCGAAGGGCAGCACCTGCTCGGAGAAGGCCGGCACGCGGAACAGCGAGGCGAGCAGCGCCGTCCCCCAGCTGAAGCTCGGCCGGTCGATGTTGGCGCGGACCATGTCGAGGAAGTCGAACAGGAACACGATCAGGAAGGCGATGGCGAAGATCGCCGCCACCGCCAGGAAGGTGCGCTTGGCGAAATAGCGTCCGAGCGTCGGTCCGATCACGGCGCGTCCTCCTCGCGGTTGGAGGAGAGGCCGAGCTTCTCGACGATGCGGCCGACGAAGCCGGACGCCCGTTCGCCGACGGCGTCGATCGCCCGGTCGACGAAGGCCGGTGCCTCGACGCGACGATCGGTCGCCACCACGAAGAGGCTCCAGCCGATCGTCCCGAGCGTCAGCACCCACAGGACCGCCAGCGCCAGGTCGGACGAGCCCGCCGCCGAGGTCGCGGCGAAATGGGCGCCGCGCAGCACGCCGACGGCGACGATCGCGGCGATGATCGGCAGACCGCGATTCTCGCGCGTGGTGCGCGCGTCGCCGAGCGCCAGGAAGGCGAAGAGCGCGAAGACGATCGGCAGGAACGGTTGGGTCAGCCGGTCGTGCAGCTCGGAGCGCAGGCGGCCGGCGTTGTTGCGGGCATAGTCGTCGGGCTTCGGCCCGCCCGCCGTCCACAACTCCAGCGTCGAGCGCTCGGAGGGACGGAAGACCGGCGCCGAGGTCGTCGGCGTCAGCGCCGACAGGTCGAAGGCATAGGACTGGAAGTCGATCAGCGACAGGTTGCCGTCCGAGGTGGCGCGCCGCTGGATGACGCCGTCGCGCATCACCAGGAGCGTCTTGCCGAACATCTCGATGATCGACGCCTTGTCGGCGATGTAGGTGAAGGACACCGCCGGATCGCGCGCGTCTTCCACGAAGAGCCCGCCGAGCGAGCCGTCGGGCGCGCGGGCGCGGATGTGGAAGGTGAGGTTCTTGTCGATCGAGATGAAGCGCCCGGGCTGGACGATGTTGGCGACGAGGTCGACGTTGATCTGGGCGAGGTTCTCGCGCAGCACCCGGAGCGAGGTCGGCGAGCCCCAGACCGACAGGAACATCATCGTCGCCGCCACCGCCCCCGCCAGCACCAGCAGCGGCTTCAGCACGACGAAGCGCGAGGCGCCGGAGGCGTTGAGGACGACGAGCTCGCTGTCGGAGTTGACCGAGTTCAGCGTCTGCAGGCAGGCGATGAACAGCGCGAAGGGCGCGACGACGATCGTCAGGAAGGGCAGGGCGAGAGCGGTGATCTTGAGGAAGGTGAGGAGTGCGGCGCCCTTGGCGGTGACGAGGTTCATCTGTCTGAGCGCCTGCGTGGCCCAGACGACGCCGATCAGCGCCCCGAGCGACATCAGGAAGGCGCCGGCCGCACGACGGAAGATGTAACGCTCGACGAGCCTCATTCTCTTCCGTCCGTCCTCCACCGTCCGCCGGCACGCATCGCGTGCCGCGGCCTCCACCGAGACGACATAGCCGCTTCGCGCGGCGTGTTCACCCCGGAACGTCGTCTGTCCCCAAGGATCGATCAAACGCCGAGAATGCCTAACGCATCGCTTGGAAACATGGTTAACGCGGCAAACCCGGCATTCCCGTGGCGTCGTGCGCGACGCGATCGGCGGCGAGACGCTTGCCCCGGAGGCCTGCGCGCGCCACATTCCCTCTAACCCGTCGCCCGTCACACGGCGCGACACGGTCGCTCGGCCGGTCTTCCGGCCGTCGTCGTCTCTCCGGCCGACTCTCTCGGCCTCAGCTTCTTCCCGGCCTTTCGCGTCGGGCCCGTCGATTTCCCAGGAGTGTCGCCTCGATGTCTCGTCCCTCGATCTCGTTCGCCGAACCGAAGGCTCCCGCCTCCGGCGTCCTCGTCGCCCTCGTCGCCGAGGATCTGGTGCTGCCGCCGTCGGCCGCCGCCCTCGACACCGCGATCGGCGGGGCGATCGGCCGCGCCGTCGCCAAGGCCGCCTTCAAGGGCAAGGGCTTCGCCACCCTCGACGTCGTCGCGCCCGTCGGCACCGAGCTCGACCGCGTGCTGCTCGTCGGCATCGGCAAGCCGGCCGAATGGGTCGAGAAGGACTGGCTGCGCCTCGGCGGCGTGATCGCCGGCAAGCTCGTCGAGCTCAAGGCCGCCGCCGCCACCCTCCTGCTGGAGCGCGCCGACGCCGTCGCGGTCGAGGCGGCGCAGGCCGTCGACGTCGCCCTCGGCGCCCGCATGCGCGCCTATGCCTTCGATCGCTACAAGGCGAAGAAGAAGGACGACGAACCCGAGGTCGCGCTCGCCCTGACCGTGGCGCTCGCCGCCCACGCCGCCGCCAAGAAGGCCTGGAAGGCGCGCGGCGAGGCGATCGCCGACGGCGTCACGCTGACCCGCGACCTGATCTGCGAGCCCGCCAACGTGCTCGGCACCGAGGAATTCGCCGAGCGGGCGAAGAAGCTCGAGAAGCTCGGCGTCGAGATCGAGATTCTGACCGAGAAGGACATGAAGAAGGCCGGCTGGAACGCTCTCCTCGGCGTGGCGCAGGGCTCCAAGCGTCCGCCGCGGGTGGTGGTCATGCGCTGGAACGGCGGCGACAAGGACGCCGCCCCGATCGCCTTCGTCGGCAAGGGCGTGGTCTTCGATTCGGGCGGCATCTCGATCAAGCCGGCCGCCGGCATGGAGGACATGAAGGGCGACATGGGCGGTGCCGCCGTCGTCACCGGCCTGATGCACGCGCTCGCCGCCCGCAAGGCCAAGGCCAACGTGGTGGGCGCCATCGGCCTCGTCGAGAACATGCCCGACGCGGGGGCCCAGCGCCCCGGCGACATCGTCAAGTCGCTGTCGGGCCAGACGATCGAGGTCATCAACACCGACGCCGAGGGCCGTCTCGTCCTCTGCGACGTGCTCTGGCACGTCAAGGAGAAGGTGAAGCCGGCGGCGATCGTCGACCTCGCCACGCTGACCGGCGCCATTCTGATCGCGCTCGGCAAGATCAACGCCGGCCTCTTCTCCAACGACGACACGCTCGCCGGCAACATCACCGCCGCCGGCCTCGCCACCGGCGAGACCGTGTGGCGCATGCCGCTCGCCCCCGAGTACGACAAGCTGATCGATTCGACCTGGGCCGACATGAAGAACACCGGCGGCCGCGACGCCGGTTCGATCACCGCGGCGCAGTTCCTCAAGCGCTTCGTCGGCGACGTGCCGTGGGCCCACCTCGACATCGCCGGCACGGCGATGGGCTCGCCCGCCACCGACCTCAACAAGGCCTGGACCTCGGGCTGGGGCGTGCGCCTGCTCGACCGCCTCGTCGCCGACCACTGGGAGAAGTGAGGCAGGTTCGGGAGGCGGTCTCCGCCTCCCGGCCCCCCCACTCGCCCGGCCCTCGGAGCCCGCGATGACCGAAGTCCTCTTCTACCATCTCCAGACCCGCAGCCTCGAGGAGACCCTGCCGGGTCTGCTCGAGAAATGCCTGGAACGCGGCTGGAAGACGGTGGTTCAGGCGGGATCGGTCGAGCGCCGCGACGCGCTCGACGCCCATCTCTGGGCCTATTCCGACGACGGCTTCCTGCCCCACGGCATCCGCCCGGAGGAGCTGACCGAGACCGCCGTCCGCCTCACCGCCGAGCCCGATCCGGCCGAGGGCGCCGCCGTGCGCTTCCTCGTCGACCGCGCCGCCCCGCCGGCCGACTGGACGATCTACCAGCGCCTCGTCTTTCTCTTCGACGGCAACGACCCCGAAGCGCTGGTCGATGCGCGCGAGAACTGGAAGACCGTCAAGGCGGCGGGCGTCGCCCCGACCTATTGGATTCAGGACGACCGCGGCCGTTGGGCGAAGAAGGGCTGAGCCCTTGCCTCGCCGGTCGTGCGCGTGCACGCTGGCGGCGTCCCGAGGAGACGACATGATCCGCATTCTGGCAGGTATCGCCGTCTGGCTGAGCGTGGCCTTCGCCGCGTCGGTCCTCGGCGCGCCCGCGGCATCGGCCCATGTCCACGATCGCTTCGAAGCGACCGTCGTCGCCCCCGCCGCGCTTCCCACCGCCGCCGTGACGGCGGCCGAGGACTGCGGCGCCGGCTGCGATCACGACGGGGCGACGCATCTTCCCGGTCATGCCGGCATGGATTCGTGCCTCTGCATGGCCTTCTGCACCGCCGCGACCCTGCCTGCGGCGCTCCACGTCTCCGGCCCGGGCGTCCGCCCGCCGGTCGAGACGCTCCCCGTCGTCCGCCTCGAGACGATCGAGCGGGTGCCGCCCGTTCCCCCACCGCGTCCGCGCGTCTGATTCTTCGAGACCCTCTTCCTCGAAATCCGGGCCGGCGACCTGCCGCCCGCAATCGGACACGCACATCATGAACATGACGCACTACATGGAACTGCTGGCCGCCAACCAGCCGTGGAACCTCCTCCTCTTCATGGCCGTCCCGGTGATCCTCGCCGAGACCGTCGCCATCACCGAGCTGCGCCTGCTGTGGACCCGGGTCTACGCCGGCCCCTGGCACGCGGTGAACCGCGCCGCGAGCATCCTCGGCGGGCTCTATTTCGCCGGCGTCTTCGTCTGGCTGACGATCCACGCGGTGATCCCGCTGACCTCCGGCGGCGGCTGGCGCGGCCCGGCCGACGTGATCGCCGTCCTCTCCTACCTCGCCGGCGTGATCCCGCTCGGGGCGATCGCCCTGATCGATCTCGGCGTGATCGCCAAGGACCGCGACGAGCATTCCCGCATGGGCCTGCACGCCGCCTTCGTCGGCGTCTTCCTGGTGGTCGCCCACGTGGCGATGATCTTCGGCATGATGGACCCGACGCTGCTCTCGGCCGCCGCCGCGCCGATGCCCGGCCACATGGGCCACTGACGCGAGGTCCGGCCGGGGTCTCGTGCCCCGGCCGACCGCCTCTCCGGGGAACCCGCCGCGACCGTCGGTCGCGCGCCCAAAGTCGGCGTCGCGCCGGAACTTCGGTCACATCCCGACGAGGGGTGCTGGGCCTAGACCTTCTCGCATGCCGGGCGACGGCCGCGTCCGGCGAGCCAAGCGAAAGGTCACGTCATGAAGAAGCTGCTCCAGTCCGTCGCGTTCGCCCTTCCGGTCGTCTTCGCCACCGCGGCGATGGCGGGCGACGCGCCCCTGCCGAAGTTCGACAGGGAACACACCGCCGTCCTCATCACCGATCCGCAGAACGAATTCCTCTCGGAGAAGGGCAAGCTCAACAAGCTGCTCGCCGAGAACCTCGCCGAGCTCGGCACCGTCGACAACATCGAGAAGCTGATGGCCGGCACCAAGAAGATCGGCATGACGCTGGCGGTCGATCCGCTCGTCTACACCGAGCTCGACGGCACCTGGAAGAACGCCGGCGCGCTGCAGCGCCAGCTCCTCGACATGAAGGCGCTGCATCGCACCGCCCTCAACGATCCCAAGGGCTTCGAGGGCTCGGGCGCCGACTTCTTCGACCGCTACAAGCCCTATATCCACGACGGCAAGACCGTGGTCGTGGCGCCGCACAAGATGTACGGCCCGGAGAGCAACGACCTCGTCTATCAGCTGCGTTCGCGCGGCATCGACACGGTGGTGCTCGGCGGCATGGTCGCCAACCTCTGCGTCGACAGCCACATGCGCGCGCTGATGGAGAACGGCTTCCGCGTCTGGGTGGTCAAGGACGCGGTCGGAGCCCCCGGCGCCGACGCCTACAAGGCGGCACTGGTCGACTATTCGATGATCGCCAACGGCGTGCTGACCACGGCCGAGGCGCTGAAGGCCATGGGGCTCTGAGACCGGGCGTCCGGGTTCATCCCCCGAGCAGGCCCGGACGCACCGCGCGCCCCGCGACGCACGATCGACGACCCTCCCGCCGCGTCGCGGGTCCCCCGAACGGGCGCCGTCCCTCCCGCGAC
>DBMN01000283.1:0-1734 GCA_002298965.1 Rhizobiales bacterium UBA697
CGGGCGCCGCCGGCCATGCCGAAGCGGGCGCGGGCGACGATCAGGGCGGCGGCGAGCACGCTCTCGTTGACGATGCGGACCGACGCCGTCGCCTTGGCGATGCCGTCGATCCGCGCATTGGTGCCGCCGGCGCGCGGTCGGTCGGCACGCGGCGGGCCGACCTTGACGTTCTGGGCGAGCGATTTGCCGGCATATTGCTCGACGAAGCGGTCGAGCGGCTCCTGGCCGAGACCGTCGACGAAGACCGGTTCGTGCTGCGACACGACCGAGACGCGGCGGAAGCGGCCGTCGGCGTCGAGCTGGACGAGGAGGTTCGGCGGCGTGCCGGAGAAGCCCGGCATGGGCGCGAGGTCGGCGCTCTCGAAGAGGTAGCCGGCGAGCCGGTCGCGACCGCCCTCGGCGCGGAAGACCGGCCAGACCGGCAGATCGGGCTCGCGCTCGCCGAGCACGAAGGGCGGCGACAGACGCCCCGCCAGTTCGTCGCGGCCGAGTTCGCCGGCGCGCGCCGACGGCACGACGAGCGCGGCGGCGAGCAGAGCCACCGCCGCGATCACGGCGTGCAGGACACGCTCGACCGATGCGCGGCCTCGCCCGCGTCGCCCGTCTCCTTCCCGAAGCATGTTCCGTCCCGATCTTCTCTTCTTGTCAATCGATTGAAATTCTCGGGAGGCAGGACGGCAATCGTACTTTGGGCCGGAAACTCGACCGGGGGCGGACGCGCGGATCCGGAAACGACGACGGGCGCCCGAAGGCGCCCGTCCGGTTCGGAATGGCTCGGCGCGCGGATCAGCCGAGGCGCTTCAGCCGCTCGATCGANNTCGATCTCGGCGGAGACCGTCGTCTGGGTGGCGACCAGGCGAGCGAGGCCGGAGAGCGTCTTCTCGATCACGCCGGAGTGGTCGAACATCGTCTCGACGGTGTCGATCGTCTGCCTGTAGCGCGCCTCTTCGTCCTCGAAGCGGCGGCGGGTCGCCTCGATGATGCCGCCGAGGACGCCGAGCGAGGATTCCATGCCGCCGATCGCGTCCTGGGTGCGCGACAGCGTCGACTTGGTGTCGGAGGCGAGCTTCTTCACTTCCTGGGCGACGACGGCGAAGCCNNGAGGGCGAGGAGATTGGTCTGGCTGGTGATGTTGTCGATGATCGACAGGATCTCGCGCAGGCCGGACATCGACTTCGACAGGCTCTGGAACTCGTCGGCGAGCTGCACCGCGTTCTGCTGGGCGCCGCCGCCGTCGGCGCTGCCGCCGCGGTCGAGCGAACCGCGCACCCGCTCCATCGCCTCGCCCATGTCGCGGGTCTCGGCCAGCGTCGATTCCACCTGATGGATGAAGCCGAGCTGATCGACCAGTCGCGTGATGATCGACGACCGGAAGCCGTTCATCATCTCGGCGCGCTTGAGGGCGCAGCGGGTGAAGTAGTTCTGGAAGCGCGCGTAATAGATCGGGAAATTGTCGAGGAAGGGATCGCGCAGATCCTTGACGTCGACGGCGAAGAAGACGATCGCCGACAGCGTCTCGTTGACGTTGATGCCGAAGAGCTCGCCGAAGGTGGAGAAACCGGCGGCCGGCGCCTTCCACAGGCCGTCGAGACGGGCGAGCGTCTTGTCGTTGTTGAGGCGACGCAGGATGCAGTCGTTGAGGATGGCGCCGATCGGCGCCGGCTTGGCCTGGAGGAAGGCGGCGACGTCGCGGGCGGTCTGGTCGGCGAAGTCGGTCGCCTCGAGCAGCAGCAG
>DBMN01000283.1:1867-3476 GCA_002298965.1 Rhizobiales bacterium UBA697
CGGTCGGGATCGGCCTCGGCGACGCGGAAGCTCTTGCCGGAGGCCTTGAAGTTCTGGCTCTTGAAGACGCCGAAGGCGCGGCCCGGCGCCATGCGGGCGAAGGCGATCACCGCATGGTTCTCGTGGACGCGCGTGCCGTCGAAGATCTTCGTCGTGGCGAAGTCGAACTTGCCGCCGGCCGAGCCGCCGACGAAGAGGCAGGGATAGCGGCCGGCGCGATAGACCGCCTCCATCAGGTAATTCTCGCTCGCCGACAGGCCGTCGACGAAGGTCAGCGCGAAGGTCTCGCGCGCGTCGATCGGGAAGGGCGGACGCACCGATTCCAGCGAACGGGCGATGGCATTGATGCGGCTCTCGCGATCCTTCTGCGGCCGGCCGGCGCGGATGTCCTCGCAATGGAGCGGCACGGCGTGGATCGACACGGCGGCGAAGAGGTCGGGCGGGAACACCTGGACGGTGACCGTCGACCACGCCTGCCCGGTCGACCGATAGAGGCCGCCGCCGCCGATGTTGCAGAGCTCGCCGGCGGTGGTCATGGCGACGACCGGCACGGAGCCGGCGACCTGTTTCAGCGCGCGCGTCGCGGTGTCGAAATCGACGTGGGGCGAGACGAAGGCGAGCGCCAGGGCGGCCGGACGGCCGCCGAAGGCGAAGGCCGAGGCGTCGACGCCGGTGAAGCGGGCGTCGCACTCGAACACACGGATCTCGCCGACCGCGGCCACCGCGGGAGGCACGTCCGGCACGGCTTCGACCATCTGCGCGGCCACCTGCATCACGACGTCTTCCTTGCGTTTGCGAGAGAACATGTCTGTTGTCCGTTCGTATGATTCCAGACCGAATTGCCCTCGATCTCCAAGTCGCGAGCCTCGATCCCTTCGGTTAATTCGCGCTTAAATCGGACCTCAATACTCGACCTTATTACGATTTCTCGACCGGAATCGCGTCATATCGGCGGCTACTGCGACACCACGGCACAGGACGGCGAGAGCCGAAGGTCCGTTCGAGCAGCATCGGCGCGACGACTACGGTCGGCCGCGATCACGGAGCCGCAGGCGCGGCGTCCGGGCGGTCGGCGAGCGCGAGGAAATAGCCGGGTCGGGAGACCCGGATGGAGCCCAGGGCCGTGTCGCCGAACGTCGCGCGCGCGATCCCCCTCGCCTCGCCGGCGAGGACCGGCTCGGCGATGTCCTCGCACAGGACGTCGGAGCGATCCTCGAACCACTCGACCCGGAATCCGACCGCCGCGAGATCGTCGGCGACGCGGCGCCAGCCGGCGAAGGGCGAGGCCTCGCCGTCGTCGGACTCGTCGGCGCGGCGGTAGACGTCGGCGATCGCCAGACGTCCGCCGGGACGCAGCACGCGATGCCACTCCGCCAGCGCGAGGCGGCGATCGGCGATCGTCGAGAGCGAGCATTCGGCGAGCAGTCCGTCGACGCTGCGCGAGGCGAAGGGCAGTCGCCCCGCCTCGCCGAGCACGAAGACCGTGTCGCGATGGGCGGCGCGGGCGCGGGCGATGACGTCCTCGGCCCGGTCGACGCCGACGGCGCAGAGGCCGCGGCGCGCCATGGCGACGACGCCGGCGCCCTGGCCGCAGCCGACGTCGACCACC
>DBMN01000284.1:0-21071 GCA_002298965.1 Rhizobiales bacterium UBA697
CGCCGGAGCGGCGGCGGGCGCGGCCGCGGGCGCCGGATCCGGCGTGGCGGCGGTCTCGGCGGTGGAAGCGGGAACTTCGGCCGACTTCGGCAGAGGAACGCCCTCGGCGCCGTTCGACTCGTTGTTGTCAGACGTCATGACACCTCGCGGCGCGAATGGCCGAATCGACCCGTGGTCGGCGACGACACAACGGGAGGAACATGGCAAAACCACGTTCCGCGGGCGGGACGGCGGGGCGGACCCCGCCGCAGGCTCGTCCGAGGGGGCGGCCCCCTCGCCGGCTCACTCCGGCTTGCGGAAGATCACGGTGGCGTTGGTGCCGCCGAAGCCGAAGGAATTGGAGAGGACCACGTCGATCTTCTTCTTCTTCGGCACGTGCGGCACCAGGTCGAGCTTGGTCTCCACCGAGGGATTGTCGAGGTTGATGGTCGGCGGGCAGACCTGATCGCGGATCGCCAGGATCGAGAAGATCGCCTCGATCGCGCCGGCGGCGCCGAGCAGATGGCCGGTCATCGACTTGGTCGAGGACATGGCGGCGTTCGAGGCATGGTCGCCGAGGATGCGCTCGACGGCGCCGAGCTCGATGCCGTCGGCCATGGTCGAGGTGCCGTGGGCGTTGATGTAGTCGATCTCGGAGACCGCGATGCCGGCCCGCTTGATCGCCGCTTCCATGCAGCGATAGGCGCCGTCGCCGTCCTCGGACGGAGCGGTGATGTGATGGGCGTCGCCCGACAGACCGTAGCCGATGACCTCGGCGTAGATCTTGGCGCCGCGGGCCTTGGCGTGCTCGTACTCCTCGAGCACGACGATGCCGGCGCCCTCGCCCATCAGGAAGCCGTCGCGGTCCTTGTCGTAGGGACGCGAGGCGCGGGTCGGGTCGTCGTTGTAGGAGGTGACCAGCGCGCGGGTGGCGCAGAAGCCGGCGATCGACAGGCGGTTCACCGCCGATTCGGCGCCGCCCGCCACCATCACGTCGGCATCGCCCAGCGCGATCAGACGCGCGGCGTCGCCGATGGCGTGGGTGCCGGTCGAGCAGGCGGTGACGACGGCATGGTTCGGGCCCTTGAGCCCGTGCTCGATCGACACGTAGCCGCCGGCCAGATTGATCAGGCGGCCGGGAATGAAGAAGGGCGAAATGCGGCGCGGGCCGCGTTCCTTCAGCGTCAGCGACGCTTCGTAGATGCCGCCGAGACCGCCGATGCCGGACCCGATCAGCACGCCGGTGGCGAGCTGGTCCTCACGGCTCTCGGGATGCCAATCGGCGTCGGCGAGAGCCTGCTTGGCGGCGGTCATGGCGAAGACGATGAACTCGTCGACCTTCCGCTGCTCCTTGGGATCCATGAACAGGTCGGGATTGTAGGTGCCGTTGGTGCCGTCGCCGCGCGGAATGCGCGCCGCGATCTTGCAGGGCAGGTCGTCGACCTGGAAATCGTCGATGCGAACCGCGCCGCTCTTGCCGGCGAGGATGTTCGACCAGGTCTCCTCGACACCGCAGCCCAGCGGCGTGACCATGCCCAGACCCGTGACGACCACTCGACGCATCGCGACCTCGCTTCTCTTCTCCCGCCGATCGTCGACATGCGTCCGCGCGCGGGCGGACCGGGGAAGGAGCATCGGAGGAACGCGACGGAAGGGTCGAAGCGCGCGTCGCTCGGCGGGCGGCGGGAGCCCCGACGAAGCGATCACGGTCGACGCCGTCCGCGCCCGTGGGCCCGAGCGAACCGATCGAGAGTGACGATCCGCCGCGGGACGCGCGAGGCATCCGCGGCGGTTCGACGATCGGGCGGGCGCCCACGGCAGGGATCACCCGACACATGCACGCCGGCCACGGGGGCCGGCGCGCGGATTCTCGTCAAGAAACGCCTTGGTCCGCGCGAGGCGGACCCGACGGGATCAGGCCGAAACGTTCTTCTCGAGGAACTTGACCGCGTCACCGACGGTCAGGATGGTCTCGGCGGCATCGTCCGGAATCTCGACGCCGAATTCTTCCTCGAACGCCATGACCAGCTCGACCACGTCCAGCGAGTCGGAGCCGAGGTCGTCGATGAAGCTCGCGTTCTCGGTCACCTTCTCGGCGTCGACGCCGAGGTGCTCGACCACGATCTTCTTCACGCGTTCAGCGATGTCGCTCATGTGCTCTTCTTCCCAGTACAGGATAAACCGACCCCGAAAACACCGACCTCATGCCGGCGCCCCGATGCGAAACTCCAGAGACGCGGTCACGGCTCGCGCCGCTGCCGCGGGCGCTCTCCGCGGAGGAGGAAGGATCTCCCCCGACCGCCGTCGCGCGCCTTGCCCGTTCGGTCCGCGACGCCCTTCGGCGACCGACCGCTCACGGAATGTTCGACGATCTCGCCCCCCGGCCGAAGAATCGGAACCCTTCGGGCCCCTCACCCTCGTGATCGTCATGCCGTTCCCCCGAAACGCTGCTCTCGCATCTCGTCCCGGAGGTCCGACGGCCCCGCCGCTGAGGGCGGGACCGGGGTGGTTGCTAGCACACTTTCCCGACCTTGACCAGTCGCCGGAGCGCATCGGGAAAACGGCGGAAAACCCCGAAAGCTCGGGAGTTTTCCTTGTCAGATCATGGCCATGCCGCCGTTGACGTGGAGCGTCTGGCCGGTCACGTAGGACGCCTCGTCGCTGGCCAGGAAGACCACGGCGGCGGCGATTTCCTCCGGCGTGCCGAGGCGGCCGGCGGGAACGGCACCGAGGATGCCTTCCTTCTGCTTGTCGTTCAGCGCATCGGTCATCGGCGTGGCGATGAAGCCCGGCGCGACGCAGTTGACGGTGATGTTGCGGCTCGCCACTTCCTGGGCGAGCGACTTGGACATGCCGATCATGCCGGCCTTGGCCGCGGCATAGTTGCCCTGGCCCGGGTTGCCGGTGACGCCGACCACCGAGGTGATCGAGACGATGCGGCCGTGGCGGCGCTTCATCATGCCCTTCACCGCGGCGCGGGCGAGGCGGAAGGTGGAGCCGAGGTTGACCTCGAGCACCTGATCCCACTCCTCGTCCTTCATGCGCATGAAGAGATTGTCGCGGGTGATGCCGGCGTTGTTGACCAGCACGTCGAGCCGGCCGAGCTTGGCTTCGACCGCCGGGATCAGGCCGTCGACCGAGGCACGGTCGGAGAGATTGGCGACGAAGACCTCGGCGCGCTCGCCGAGTTCGGCCTTCAGCGCCTCGAGGACGGCCTCGCGGGTGCCGGAGAGCGCCACGGTGGCGCCGCGGGCATGCAGCGCCTTGGCGATGGCGGCGCCGATGCCGCCGGTCGCGCCGGTGACGAGGGCGACCTTGCCGGTGAGATCGAACATGGGCTTCTCCTCAGATGTTGGATTCGCCGCCTCGGACGAGGCCGGCGACCATCTTCTCGACGTCGTCGGGCGTGCCGACCGGCACCGCCTCGACGCCCTCGACGATGCGCTTGACCAGGCCGGACAGGACCTTGCCCGAGCCGATCTCCCAGAGACGCGTCACGCCCTGGCCGGCGAGGAACTGCACGCTCTCGCGCCAGCGCACCGTGCCGGTGACCTGCTCGACGAGGCGGCGGCGGATTTCCTCCGGATCGGAGATCGCGGCGGCGAGCACGTTCGAGACGACCGGCACCACCGGGCGGACGATCGCGACCTTGGCCAGCGCTTCCGCCATGGCGTCGGCGGCCGGCTGCATCAGCGCGCAGTGGAAGGGGGCGGAGACGTTCAGCATCATGGCGCGCTTGGCGCCGCGGCCCTTGGCGATCTCGACGGCGCGCTCGATCGCCGCCTTGGAACCGGAGACCACGACCTGACCGTCGGCGTTGTCGTTGGCGGCCTGACAGACCTCGCCCTGGGCCGCTTCCGCGGCGACCGCCACGGCGTCGGCGAAGGAGAGGCCGAGGAGCGCCGCCATGGCGCCCTGGCCGACCGGCACGGCGGCCTGCATGGCGCGACCGCGGATCTTGAGGAGGCGGGCGGTGTCGGCGATCGACAGGCTGCCGGCGGCGGCGAGCGCCGAATATTCGCCGAGCGAATGGCCGGCGACGAAGGCGGCGTCGCGCGCCACCGAGACGCCCTTCTCCTCGAGCACGCGCAGGGCGGCGAGGGAGACGGCCATCAGCGCCGGCTGGGCGTTCTCGGTCAGGGTCAGCTCGGTCTCGGGACCCTCCCACATCAGGGTCGAGAGCTTCTGGCCGAGCGCGTCGTCGACCTCGGCGAAGACGCGCGCGGCGGTCGGAAAGGCGTCGGCCAGCGCCTTGCCCATGCCGACGGCCTGGGAGCCCTGTCCGGGGAAGGTGAAAGCGTTGCTCATGGAAGCTGCCCTCGTGGGATCGTTCTTCTTCGTCGTCGGCCGCATCGGCCGTCGGGAGACGGCAGGCCCGCCTCGGGAGCGGGAAAGACCCTCAGACGGGGCCAGAGTCAAGTCGAACCGCCACGCCGAGCGCCCCGACGGGCATTTTCCGACGAAAATCGCATCGACGCCGGTCGAGAGCGTCATCTCGCGCCATATACGTATTCGTCATCCTCATGCCGGGCCCGATGATGTATGCTGGCATTGGTCGTCATTCTACCGAGGGGTCGGCATGTCGCTTCCCGAGAACCATCCGCGTCTGTTCAAGCGTGTCTACAGCCAGGGCGAACTGGTCGCCGACGGCGTGGTGCACGGTCTCGCCATCATCGCCGGCATCGTCGCCTTTCCCGTGCTCTTCGCGCGGGTGGTGGCGACGGGGGCGGCGAGCGACGCGGTCGCGCTGGGCATCTACGCGCTCGGCTTCTTCCTGATGTTCGGCTTTTCATGTGCCTACAACATGACGCCGCCGTCGTCGCTGAAGTGGCTGCTGCGTCGATTCGACCATTCCGCGATCTACCTCATGATCGCCGGCACCTACACCGCGCTGCTGGTCCGGCTCGACGACCGCTTCTGGGCCTGGACGCTGATCGCGCTCGTCTGGATCGGCGCGCTCGGCGGCACCATCCTCAAGCTCGCCCTGCCGGGCCGGCTCGATCGGCTGTCGATCGCCCTCTACCTGCTGCTCGGTTGGGTCGTGGTGATCGCGCTCGGACCGCTGATCGCCTCGCTGCCGGCGACGACGATGATCCTGGTGGCGATCGGCGGCGCGCTCTATTCGATCGGCGTCGTCTTCTACAAGTGGGAACGGCTGAAGTACCAGAACGCCATCTGGCACGGCTTCGTCGCCGTCGCCGCCGGCTGTCACTGGGCCGGCATCGCCGTGGCGCTGGGCGGCCCGCCGGCGGTGTGAGCGGAAGCGCCCATCCCGAACATCCTCGGAAAACAAGAGAAGCCGCCGGAGATCTCCGGCGGCTTCTCTGTTTCCCGGCGTCGCGCGACGAGGAGGAAGTCGCGACGTCAGGCAGCGCGGACGGTGGCGAGGAAGCGGTTCAGCACCTCGCGCAGCGTGTCGGACTGGCGCACCAGGCCTTCGGCCGAGTGCATGACCACGTCGGCGGCCTCGGCGGTCTCGCCGGCGGCACGATCGATCGCGCCGACGTTCGAGGTGACCTGCCGGGTGCCCGACGACGCCTGGGTGACGTTGTGGGCGATCTCGCGGGTGGCCGCGCCCTGCTGGTCGACCGAGGCGGCGATGGTGGCCGCGATGCGGTTCATCTTGTCGATCGTGCCGGTGATCTCGACGATCGCGGCGGCCGACCCTTGCGTCGAGGTCTGGATCTCGCCGATCTGGGTGGCGATCTCGGAGGTGGCCTTCGAGGTCTGGTCGGCGAGCTGCTTCACTTCCGCGGCGACGACCGCGAAGCCCTTGCCGGCTTCACCGGCGCGGGCGGCCTCGATGGTCGCGTTGAGGGCGAGCAGGTTGGTCTGACCGGCGATGTTGGAGATCAGATCGACCACCAGACCGATCTTCTGGGCCGAGTTCGACAGTTCGCGGACCTTGGCGGCGGTGGCTTCGGCATCGCGGGCGGCGATCGAGGCGACATGGGCCGATTCGTCGACCTGACGCTTGATCTCGCCGATCGAGGCGGAGAGTTCCTCGGCCGCCGAGGCGACGGTCTCGACGTTGACCGAGGCCGCGCCGGAGGCGGTCGCCGCCATCGAGGACTGGGTCTGCACGCGGGCGGTGGCGCCGGTCATGGTGGTGGCGGCATCGCGGAGGTGGCCGGAGGCATCGACGACGCCGGTGACGACCTCGCCCATGGTGCGCTCGAACTCGTCGGCGAGGCGGGCCATCGTCTCGCGACGTTCGGCTTCGCGGCGCAGACGCTCGGTCTCGGCCTGGGCGTTCTTCTCGAGCGCTTCCTGTTCGACACCGACGCGGATGCGGTCGACGGCGCGGGCGATGTCGCCGATCTCGTCGCGACGGTCGGAACCGGCGATCGAGTCGATGGTCTCACGGGCGGCGAGCTTCTCGAGCGCCGCGGTGAGGCGACGGATCGGATCGGCGATGCCGCGGCCGACCAGCGCCATGGCGATCAGCGCGGCGACGGCGACGGCGAGGCCGACCATCAGCTGGTTGCGCAGGTCGGCGTTCGACTGGTCGGAGAGGGTCTGCGACAGACGCGCGGCCTCGGCCATGACGTCGGCGCGCGGCATGTCGATCATCACCGACCAGGTGTCGCCGGTGCGGCCGAGCGGGATCGGCGCGAAGATGGTCAGGGCATCGGAGGCGGCATCGTGCTTGATCAGCGCCTTGCCTTCCTTGATCGCCGTGAGGTCGGTCGAGGCGTTCTTGTCGATCGCCGAGAGCTGGCCGCCGATGGCTTCCGGGTGGCTCGAGGAGGCGATCACCAGACCGGCCGAGCTGACGATGGTGACGGCGCCCTTGCCGTCGTAGATCGAGCTGTCGACCTTCTCGGCCAGACGCTGGACGAAGGAGAGGTCGAAGTCGGCGCCGGCGACGCCGGCGAAGTGGCCGCCGACCTTGATCGGAACCGACATGGTGGCGAGATAGACCGCCTTGCCCTGAACGATGTAGGGCAGCGGCGCCAGGATGTTCTCGCGGCCCGTCTCCTGCGGCTTCAGGAACCAGCCGCCCTTCATCACACCGTTCGGGTGGAGGTCGCGGCTGTCGTATTCGACCAGCGGCTGGAGCGCGATCTTGCCGGCGGCGTCGCGCGTCCAATAGGGCAGCGCGCGGCCGGTGTCGTCGGAACCGACCTTCTTGGCGCCGACGTTGGCGAAGTCGTTGCCGTCGAGCGCGTTGGGCATCCAGGCGCTGTAGGTGCCGTTGAAGCGCGGATTGTCCTCGAGCACCTTCAGCAGCAGCGTGTTGAGCTGCTTGCGGCGCAGGCCGCGCTCGGTGCCGCCGCTCGCATCGTCGGCGGCGACGGTCTCGAGGGCGCGCGCCATGTTGCGGGCGGCATCGAAGGCGCTGTCGACCTCGGTGCGGATCGTGCCGGCCTGATGGGCGGCGAGGCGCTCGAGCGACTCGCGGCTGGTCCGGTCGAGCAGATCGCCGACGGTCGTGTCGACATTGCGGGCGCTGCGATTGCCGGCGACGATGCCGTAGCCGAGCAGCGCGCCGGTCGCGGCGAGGACACAGATGGTCGAGAGGACCATGACGCGCGTGCCGATGGAATGAATGTTCATGGTGAGGAATCCGCTGCTCGTTGACTTGCCGGATCCTCCGCCTCATTCGATTAACCAACCGTTTACGCGATGGTTTCGCGTACTGAAATTCCGGGCCTCGGATGAAAATCCATACCAATGGACAATGGAGCGACGAAGAACTTCGCATGTCCCGTGTGGTTCATACGTAGAATCAAATCGGGCATCACCTCGAATTGCACGAGAATGGTGTATTTGACGTATTCGTCACAATCGTTGATACGGGACCATCGCGATTCTGCAACGCCTCGTCGCGGTCGTCATGCGTCAACCGCGTGGTTCGGAGTGTCCCGTGCCGGTCTTGACGAGAACGACCTGCTGATAGGCACGCAAGATCCGACAGGATCCCGCCTTGATCCGCACCAGCGCGGCGACGGCGGAGGCCGGATTGTCGAGCGGATCGGAATAGTAGCGCCAGAGGTAGTCGTCGAAGATCATGACGCCGCCGACCTTCAGTGCGGCGAAGGCGTCGAACGCGTCGTGGACCACGTCGTCGGCGAAGTGCGAACCGTCGACATAGATGAAGTCGAAGCGTTCCCGATCGCGATGAGCGACGAAATAGTCGCGCGAATAGCCCTTGAACTTGACGATTCGCCCGGCGTGAGCGGCGTTGTTGGCGTCGAAACGGGCCTCGACGCGGGACATTTCGGCGACGACGCCGTGTTCGGCATCGTGGTGTTCGTCGCCGCCGCCCCAGGTGTCGACGCAGGTCAGGCGCGCCTGCGGCAGGGTGTCGAGCAGGAAGAGGCTCGACATGCCCTCCCAACTGCCGATCTCCAGCGCCTCGACGCGCTCGCGCCGATCGAGCCCGGTGTCGCGGACGACCGACAACCACATCGGCACGTGGTCGACGAACCAGCGGCCGGAGAAGTCGAGCGTCTCGATCTCGGCGACGAAGGCCGCCTTGGCGTCGAAATGCTCGCGTTCGATCGCCTCGCGGGCGAAGCCGTCGACGAAGTTGCGGGCGACGAGCGGCCAGGGCGCGCCGGTGCGCAGCATGAACCACAGCGTCTTGCGCAGGAAGCGCGAGAGGTTCCATATCCTCTTGTGCAGCCGATGGAACGGTCCGCGCGCTGTGTTGCGCTTCATGGCGTCTCTCCCCCCGATCGTCGGCGAAGACGGCCGTCCGCCCCCGCCGCGTCCCTGCGGACCGATGTAGCGGCAAGCCCCGCGCCCGTACATGCCGCGATCGTCTAGAGCGAGAGGCGCGGGGCGGCGCCTTTCCCCTTGCATTCGGCCGAAAAATCCGTAGAACCCACCCATTCCGTCGGACGTTAGGCCGGGGGCTGAACGGACGGTCGTGCCGTTTTCGGGAGAAATCCCCGAGAATCGACGCGGCAGGGTCTCATCCGAGACCCGTCGTCCCGTGTCTCCGCTCTCCGACAGGTCAATGGTTTTCGGGGTCTTCCTCGTGAGGCTCCCCGAGAGGCTATGCGCCGCGATCGACGGAAGACGGACCCGACGGGTCCGTCGAGCAACGAGGAAGGAACATCCATGCCGCTCTACGAGCACGTTTTCCTGGCGCGCCAGGACGTGTCGACGCAGGCCGTCGATACGCTGATCGCGCAGTACAAGTCGATCGTCGAGGGCCTCGGTGGCCAGGTCACCAAGGTCGAGAACTGGGGCCTCAAGTCCCTCGCCTATCGCATCAAGAAGAACCGCAAGGCGCACTACGCGCTGATGAACATCGACGCGCCGGCCGCCGCCGTCGCCGAGATCGAGCGCCAGCAGCGCCTCTCGGAAGACGTCCTGCGTTCGCTGACCATCCGCGTCGACGAGCTCGAGGAAGGCCCGTCCGTCATGCTGCAGAAGCGTGACCGCGACGAGCGTCGCGACGACCGCCGTGGCGGCGATCGCCCCGACCGCGGTGACCGTGGCCCGCGCCGCGATCGCGGCCCGCGTCGTGACGAAGAGTTCGGTGACGAGGAGAACGCGTGATGGCCGAATCGACCCAGCAGGCCCGCCGGCCCTTCTTCCGTCGTCGCAAGACCTGCCCGTTCTCGGGCGCCAATGCGCCGAAGATCGACTACAAGGACGTCAAGCTCCTGCAGCGCTTCGTTTCCGAGCGCGGCAAGATCGTCCCGTCCCGCATCACGGCGGTCTCCGCCAAGAAGCAGCGCGAGCTCGCCAAGGCGATCAAGCGCGCCCGCTTCGTCGGCCTCCTGCCGTTCGTGATCAAGTGATCCGACGCGGCTCTCGGGCCGCATGACGACATCGGGGGAGCGGACACCGCTCCCCCTCTCCTCCTCGCGAGGCGGCGAACACGACGGGCCGCAACACGTCGTCGGAACGATCGGGCTGGGGTGCGTGGCGCCTCTAACCGCTCTCGGGCACGAGACGGGACAGCTGGACTTCGATGAAGAACACAAATTCCGCAACTGCAATCGTGATCGGCGTCGGCGCGGGCCTCGGCTCGGCGCTCCTGTTCGCGTCGCTGGTGGGCGGAAGCTTCCTGACCGTTCCCCTCTTCGCCGCCTCGCCGCTGCCGATCCTGGCGGCCGGCATCGGCTTCGGCCCGATCGCGGCGGTCGCCGCGGTCGTCGCGGCCGCGCTGGTGCTGATGTTCGAGCTCGGCACGCCCGCCGCCCTCGTCTCTCTCGGCGCCGCCGGTCTGCCGGCGCTGATCCTCTCCGGCCTCGTCGAGCGCCAGGAGAACGGCACCTGGTTCCCGGCCGGCCGCATCGCCACCGTCGCCGCCGTCGTCATGGCGATCGCCACGGCGCTCGGTGCGCTCGGCATCGGCTTCGATCCGGTGCGCACCGGTCACGAAGTGGTCGCCGCCTTCCGCGAGATGCTGGTCGCCGCCGGCACGCCGGCCACCCAGATGCCCGAAGCGACGGCGATCGAACCGCTGATCTTCGCTTCCGTCCGGCTGATGCCGGCCTTCTTCCCGGCCTTCTGGACGCTGGTGCTGGCGCTCGATCTGGTGATCGCGCTGCGCGTCCTGCGCCGTTTCGGCCGGGTCGAGCGGCCGCGCGAGGATCTGGCGATGGTCGAGATCTCGCCGATCGTCGGCCTCGTCTTCGCCGCCGCCTTCGCCGGCGCCTTCCTGCCGGGCTCGCTCGGCGTGCTCGCCTCGATCGCCGCGGGCGCCGCCTTCGCGCCGCTGTTCCTGGTCGGCATGGGGCTGCTCACCCACGTGACGCGCGCCACCGACATGCGGTGGATCCTGCGGGCGACGGCCTACGGCCTCGTCCTGCTCTTCCCCGTCGCGGCGCTGGTCATGGCGCTGGCGGGGATCGCCGAAACCTTCCTCGGCCTGCGCGGACGCCCGTCGTCCGGCGGCGCCGATCGCAGTTGAACAATCGTACTTCGAACATCGAAACGGAGAAGACCCATGGAAGTGATCCTGCTGGAACGTATCGGCCGCCTCGGCCAGATGGGCGACGTCGTCAAGGTCAAGGACGGCTACGCCCGCAACTTCCTGCTGCCGCGCGGCAAGGCCATGCGCGCCAACAAGGCCAACCGCGCCTATTTCGAGACCCAGAAGGTCCAGCTCGAGGCCCGCAACCTCGAGCGCAAGGCCGAGGCTCAGGCGGTGTTCGAGAAGCTCGACGGCAAGTCCTTCGTCGTCGTGCGTTCGGCCGGTGAGATGGGCCATCTCTACGGCTCCGTCTCGGCCCGTGACGTGGCCGACCTCGTGCTGGCCGGCGGCTTCACCGTCGAGCGCGGCCAGGTCGAGCTGAAGGCCCCGATCAAGGCCATCGGCCTGCATCAGGTCGCCATCCAGCTGCATCCGGAAGTCGAAGCGACCGTGACCGTCAACGTCGCCCGTTCGGCCGACGAAGCCGAGCGTCAGGCCCGCGGCGAAGAAGTGCTGGTTCGCGAGGACGACAACCTGTTCGAGCGCGAAGTCGGCCCGATCACCGACGAAGAAGGCTATCACAGCGAGGACTGATCGCGCCGGGCCAAGGCCCCCGCGATCCCCCCTGTGGGACGAGACGAGAGAGCCGGGCGGCGACGCCCGGCTCTTTTCATTTCTCGGCGTTCTGCCCGTCGAGGTGATCGATCACCCACGCGAACCACGCACGCAGTTCGGGGAAGGGCGCTGCGAAAGCGGTGATCGTCTCGACGTGCTCACCGATGAAGGAAATCGCCATCTGAGTCATTTCGAGGCCGGGATCGATCCTCGAGAGCACGAGCCCCCCGGCGACCGTCGCCAGAGCGGAGTTCGCCTTGACGACGTGTCTCGTGACGACCAGGAGCGCGTTGCGGACGGCGACATAGGCCGCGTGCGACGACGTCGCGAGCTTCCATCCGGTCGTGTGGTAGGTCGCGCCGATCGCCGAGAGGAACCGGCGTGTCTCGTCCTCGACCCAGTCGTCTTCGCCGCCAAAAGCTTCGAGAATGGCGGCCATGGGCCGCCCGATTGTCGCGAGGGTCTCGGAGGCGAGACGAAATTGATCGGCATTCGCCGTCAGTTTCCGCCCGAGCGGAAATCCGAGAATGAAGGCACCGTGGAGCCGCGCGGCGGCCGTCAACATTCCCAGATGAGCCGGTTCAAGAGGGTCTGTCAGCGTGCGGTCCTGGTTCTGTCCGGCGAATGCCTCGGCGAGCCCGAACAGTTCTGCACCCGCTCCCCACAGTTTGGAGACGTGCAAGGCGGGTGCGTCGACGTCGATCAGGTCGGCGTACAGCGCCACGACATGGGCGAGGTCCGGATGACGGTTGGAGACCTTGTGGGTAGCCTCCCGCAGGCGCGGCAGGAGGCTGCGGAGTTGATCGTGGAGCGTCCCGGAGACCTCTGCATCGTCGACGTCGTCAGGCGATGACGGCGCTGCAATCCGAAGGCCCGAATTCGCGCCGAATTCGAAAGACGTTCCCTCGACTTCTTCCGGTTGCGGTGGAACTTCTGAACGCGCCCGCCGTGCGTCGATCTCGGCGAAGCGGCGGGCGATCTCGGCATTGACGGCCTTCACGCCGGCAATCGTCTTGGCGCCTTCCGCCCACATCTCTTCCGGCAGGGTGAGACGGGCGATGTCCTTCTCCTCGTCGCCGGTCAGACGGACGGGATCATCGGAGAAGCGGTCGTCCAGCCATGCCAGCCAGTGCTGCCAGCCTTCGTCGTGTCGAGCGCGGAGCTTATTGGAAAGTTCGACATGCGAATTTGCGATCTCATCCGGTGCACCGTTCGGCCAGAGCTTCGCCTCCGCAAGCGCAGCTACATCCACCTCGCTCACCAAGGCAGCAATGTCGATCGAGACCGCTTCCCACATGATTGCTTCGCGCGCAAAGAAAGCGAAGCTACTAGTAGCGTTGGCAGGAGCGGCTGCGGCGGTAGCAGTGGACGCAGCGTTAACGGCGGTAGTGACGGCGATCGCTGCATCAACATTGGCAGCAGCCGCAATGGCGGTGGCAGTTGCGGCTGCATAGGCTGCCGTGGTGTTGCTGGTGAGCGCGATCGTGTAAGATGCACCTTCCGCAGCGGAAGCAGCGGCCGCAGCAGCCGCAAAGGCGGTACGCTTGATCGCCGTAGCGTGCGCAGGGTAACGAGCCTCGGCCCAAGGCACTGCCAAGCCCCGTAAGAGCGGTGCTAGAGCGATCAAAGGGTCTTTGACTTTCGAATTCCGCGCGACCTCAAGACCCGCCAGCAGCGGCGCGACGCGGAGTGCGGCGCGGACGGCGAGGATCCGTCCGTATTCGCGCGGCTTGCCTTCGAGCCAACGCTCCAACTCGTCGCGTGAACGGATGACGGGCGACGGGTTCGCTCTTGCCACTGAATAGTTCGCGAACATGCGTCCGCGGATCTTCGAGATCGGCGGCTTTCCCGATCTTCCGGCGGCCTCGACGCGCTCGGACGGAAAGCGCGGCGCGTTCGGCGGAAGCACGGCCGAACCGGCGTCGAAGGGCGGCGTTTTTGCCTCGGCAGAGAGGGTTGCATCCGCCAACTGGACATCCACGACGGCGGTCGACGGCTGCGGCGCGCCACCGCCCGCCCCCCCCGGGAACCGAGGCCGCGTCGTCGGTGCTCGCGGCGGCTCGAGGAACGCGATCAGCCTCCGCGCGGCTTCCGCCTCGTCGAGCCCGATGAGCGACAGGCGTTTCTTGTTGGCGGCGAAGGCGGGCCACTTGGCGAGCTTTTCGACCTCGATCGGTACGAGGAAACCGTCGCGACCGTCGGGGTCCTGCCAATAGGCCGCCCAACGCTCGGCGTTGGAATGGACCGCCTCGACATAGGCCGGCGAAAAGACGCCGACCATCTTGTCAGCCGCTTCGAGCTTGCGTTCCATCCAGGCCGGGATGTTCTCGCCCGCCGCGACCTCCCACTCGTGCACGAAGACCTCGTGGCCGGCGTCGCGCAGCGTCACGCCGATCCAATGGGCCCAATCGCGGTCGGAGGAGCTGTAGGAGAGAAAGAGCTTCATCTGAAAATCACGGTGAGGCGAACTTCGGCACTGTCGCACGCCGATCGTGCATTGGCCAGCGCCTTCCCGCCCCCCATCTGCACCCTGCACGGGTCAAGGCGTCTCGTCGGCGCGGGGCATCAATCCTGTGGACGAGCGGGTATGACGGCGGGATGACTTCCGTGGGCGCGGGCACGCGGTTAAGAAACCGTGAACCCGAAAAAGCCGGTCTCCCGAGAAAGCCGCCCGCCCGATGAAGCCGCCCGTCCGTCGCGTCGAGGACACCGTCCCGGCGCTCGCCCGTACCGCTCCGCACAACGTCGAGGCCGAACGCCAGCTGCTCGGCGCGATCCTGGTCAACAACGAGACCTATTATCGCGTCTCCGACTTCCTCGAGGCGGCGCATTTCTTCCTGGAGCCGCACAAGGAGATCTACGAGCGCATCGGGTTGATGATCCGCGCCGGCAAGACCGCCTCGCCGATCACGCTCAAGACCTTCTTCCCGGCCGATCAGATCATCGCCGACATGAGCCCGACGCAGTATCTGCTGCGGCTCGCCTCCGACGCGACGACGATCATCAACGCCGAGGACTATGGCCGCGTCGTCCAGGAACTCGCCACCCGACGGAACCTGATCCGCATCGGCGAGGACATGGTCAACATCGCCTATGACGCCCCCGTCGACATGCCGCCGCGCGCCCAGATCGAGGACGCCGAGCGGCGGCTGTTCGAACTGGCCGAGGCCGGGCGCTACGACGGCGGCTTCGTCACCTTCTCGGACGCGCTGCGCGGCTCGATCGAGATGGCGGCGGCCGCCTTCCAGCGGCAGGGCAAGCTCTCGGGCATCTCGACCGGCATCTCGTCGCTCGACGCCCGTCTCGGCGGTCTGCAGCGCTCGGACCTGGTGATCCTCGCCGGCCGTCCCGCCATGGGCAAGACGTCGCTCGCCACCAACATCGCCTTCAACATCGCCGCCGCCTATCGCGCCGAGGAGCGCGCCGACGGCACGCTGGAGACGATCGACGGCGGCATCGTCGGCTTCTTCTCGCTGGAAATGAGCTCCGAGCAGCTCGCCACGCGTATTCTCTCGGAGCAGGCCGAGATCCCGTCGAACAAGATCCGCCGCGGCGACATTTCCGACGCCGAGTTCGAGAAACTGGTCGGCGCCTCGCAGATGATGCAGTCGGTGCCGCTCTACGTCGACCAGACCGGCGGCATCTCGATCGCCCAGCTCGCCGCCCGCGCCCGCCGTCTCAAGCGGCAGAAGGGGCTCGACGTGCTGATCGTCGACTACCTCCAGCTGCTCACCGGCTCGTCCAAGAAGGGCGACAACCGCGTGCAGGAGATCACCGAGATCACCACCGGCCTCAAGGCGCTGTCGAAGGAGCTGAACGTGCCGATCGTGGCGCTGTCCCAGCTGTCGCGTCAGGTCGAAAACCGCGAGGACAAGCGGCCGCAGCTCGCCGACCTTCGCGAATCCGGCTCGATCGAGCAGGACGCCGACGTCGTCATGTTCGTCTATCGCGAAGAGTACTATCTCAAGAACCAGGAGCCTCAGGAAAAGGGCACCGACGCCTGGTTCAAGTGGGAAGAGAAGTTCAACCGCATGCGCGGCATCGCCGAAGTGATCGTCGGCAAGCAGCGTCACGGACCGACCGGTTCCGTCGAACTGCACTTCGCCGGCGAATACACCCGCTTCTCCGACCTCGCCCGCGAGGACTTCGTGCCCGACCGGCACGAGTGAGGGTGGGCGCGCCGCCTCAGGCCCCGCGGCGCGACACCACGCGGGCGGCGGCGAGTTGCCCGACGTGGAGCAGGCCGACGAAGCCGACCACGCCGGCCCAGGCGCCCCATTCCCAGAAATGGCCGCCGAGCGCGCCGAGAACCGACGAGCCGAGGTAGTAGGCGAGCAGGTAGAGCGACGAGGCGTGCGCCTTGTCGGCTCTCGCCCGCGCCCCGACCCAGCCGCCGGCGACCGTGTGGGCGGCAAAGAATCCCGCCGTGAGCAGCGCGATGCCGACGACGACGATCGCCAGGGGCGCGGCGAGCGTCAGCAACAGGCCGGCGCCCGAGAGCGCGATGCCGGCGGCGAGCACCTTCGCCCGGCCGAAACGGTCGGCGCTCGCGCCCGCCAGCGGCGAGGCGACGATGCCGGCGAGATAGACGGTGAAGATGGCGCCGACCGCCGCCTGACCGAGCCCATAGGGCGGCGCCATCAGGCGGAAGCCGACGTAGTTGTAGACGCTGACGAAGCCGCCCATGGCGAGGAAGGCGATCGCGAAGAGCGCCAGGAGGCCGGGATCGCGCAGGTGGCGGCCCCAGGCGGCGACGTGGGGGGCGAGCCCGCGGCTCGGCTCCGGGCGGAAGTTGCGCGAGGCCGGCAGCAGCGCGACGAAGCCGAGGGCGGCGAGGAGGCCGAGCCCGCCGATCGCGGCGAGCGCCATGCGCCAGTCGGAATGTTCGGCGACGAGGCCGGTGACGACGCGCCCCGCCATGCCGCCCGCCGCATTGCCGCCGATGTAGAGGCCCATCGCCGTGCCGAGGCCGGCGGGCTCGATCTCCTCGGCGAGATAGGCCATGGCGACGGCCGGCGCGCCACCGAGCGCCAGGCCCTCGAGCGCGCGCAGCAGCAGCAACACCGGCCAGGTCGGCGCGAAGGCGACCGCCACTTCGAGCAGCGCCGCGACGATCAGTGAGGCGAACATCAACGGCTTGCGCCCGAGGCCGCGCGACAGGGCGCCGGCGACGAAGATCGAGGCGGCGAGGCAACCGGTCGAGACCGACAGGGCGAGCGAGCTCTCGGCCGCCGAGAGCGAGAAGACGCGGGCGAGATCGGGCAGCAGCGGCTGGACGCAGTAGAGCTGCGAGAAGATCGCGTAGCCCGAGAGGAACAGCGCCACGTTGATGCGCAGGAAGGCGACGGAGGCGCGCCGCGTCCACACGGGCGCGGGTGGGGCGTCGGGGCGTTCCGGCGGGTGATCGGGCGTCGTCATGGGTTTTCCTCGGCCCCGAACGGAGCATGTTCGAGCGCGTCGGAAAAGAGGCCGCGTGCAGATCCGCTTCCCGCGACGGCGAGATCGGCACCGCCTCGCCTTGACGTCGCCGGTTTTTGGACGCTCCCTCCCGCCATGACCGACGCCTGCCCCCGCCCGACTCGCCTCCTCGTCGACACTGCCGCCATCGTCGCCAATCGACGACGCATCCTCGCCGAGACCCGCGGCGTGCCCGCGGCCGGGGTGATCAAGGCGGATGCCTATGGGACGGGAGCCGCGGAAGCGGCGCGCGCGCTCGCCGCCGACGGTTGCGACACGTTCTTCGTCGCCCATGTCGGCGAGGGCGTCGCGGTGCGCGCGGCGCTGGGTGACGCGACGGCACGGATCTTCGTCCTGAACGGATTGCTGCCCGGCACCGAGGCGGCGCTCGCCGAACATCGGCTCGCGCCCGTGCTCGGGTCGATGCCGGAGATCGAGGACTGGGCCGCCTTCGGCCGGGCGCACGGCGCGCCGCTTCCCTCCGCGATCCATGTCGACACCGGCATGAACCGCCACGGGCTGAGCCTCGTGGAAGCCCGCGCCTTCGCGGCGCGCGGCGATCTCGTCGCGGCGAGCGGCGCCGTCGTGGTGATGAGCCATCTCGCCTGCGCCGACGAGCCGGATCATCCGCTGAACCGCACGCAGCTCGAGCGATTCCGGTCGATCCGGCCGCTGCTTCCCGGGCTCCAGGCGTCGCTCGCCAATTCGGCCGGCGTGTTCCTCTCGCCCGAGTATCACTTCGATCTGGTGCGGCCCGGCGTCGCGCTCTACGGCGGGGCGATCCGCTCCGGCGAGGCTTCGCCGATGCGGCCGGTCGTCACGCTCGAAGCGACGATCCTGCAGATCCGCGACGTGCCCGAAGGCGAGAGCGTCGGCTACGGCGCGCGGCGGACGACGACGCGGCCGACGCGGCTCGCCGTCCTGTCGGTCGGCTATGCCGACGGCTTCCATCGCACGGCGTCGTCGTCGGATGCCGGCGGCGGCGGACGCGGCGTCCTCCACGGGATTTCGGTGCCGATCTTCGGGCGGATCTCGATGGATCTCCTGGTGGTCGACGTCACCGACGTGGGCGCCGCGGCGCGGGGCGACCGGGTCGAGCTGATCGGGCCGACCGTCACGCTGCAGGAGGTCGCGAGCGCCATGGGCACGATCGACTACGAGGTGCTGACCAGCCTCGGCCGGCGCTACGAGCGCGTCCGGGCGTGAGCGCGCCGCCGTCGCGGGACGACGGCGCGGCATCGCATCATACGGGATCCGGCGGATCGCTTTGCGATGCCGGATCCAACTCGCCGAAAATGCCCTTGTCCGGACAGGGCATTCTCGGCGAACGGAATACGAAATTCGGATCGATCATCCGAATTTCGTATCAGGCGGCGAGCGCTTCCTCGCGGCCGACCAGCCAATCGGCATAGGCGGCGGCGCTGGCGGCGATCTGGTCGTCGGAGAGGCCCCACATCGCGCCCTGCAGGGTGAAGACCGGCAGGTATTCGGCACGAACGAAGCGGGCGATGCCCTGGATCGGACGCAGCAGCTCGTCGATCGTCCAGGCGTTCTGGGCGCCGGCGCGATAGGCGTCGGCCTTGCCGCCGGTCGAGACCGCGACGCCGATCGCCTTGCCCTCGAGCGCGTCGCCGCCGGGTCCGTAGACGAAGCCGTAGGCGAGCACGTCGTCGAACCACTGCTTGAGCAGCGCCGGCGTCGAGAACCAGAACATCGGGAACTGGAAGATCACGCGGTCGTGGGCGCGCACCAGCGCCTGCTCGGCGGCGACGTCGATCTTGCCGTCGGGATAGGCGCGGTAGAGGTCGTGGACGGTGACGTCGCCGAGCGCGCCGGCGGCCTTCGCCCAGGCGGCGTTGATCTTGGACTTCGACAGGTCGGGATGGGCGAGGACGACGAGGGTCTTCTTGCTCATGGGGCTGCTCTCGCTTCGGATGAGAAATACGGTTCGGGATCGACTTACGGTTCGTATGTCGGTATATATTTGGAACCGACACGCGATCCCGCCGCAAGAAGGGAGCGAAAGGTTCGTCGGTATCATCGGCGTAACCGAGCACCGCCCGCGGGCGGCAAGGGCGCCGCGAGGAGAGAGCCATGACACTGCATCGGTCGAAGGCCTGCGACGCGAACGACTGCCCGATCCGCGACGTTCTCGATCGGCTCGGTGATCGCTGGACGGTGCTGGTGCTCCGGACGCTCGCCGACGGCACGCTGCGCTTCACCGAGATCCGCCGCCGCATCGAGGACATCTCGCAACGCATGCTCGCCCAGACGCTGCGCCGGCTGGAACAGGACGGGCTGGTCAGCCGCACCGTCCATCCGACCATTCCGCCGCGCGTCGACTACGCGCTGACCGATCTCGGCCGCTCGATGCAGGAGCCGCTCGTCGCGATGATCGTCTGGGCAGTCGACAACCAGGCAGAGATCCGCGCCGCGCGCGCCGCCTACGTGCCACCGCCGGCCGCGACGGCGCTGTGAGCGACACCGCTCGACCGATCGCCCGAACGGGCCGCGCAGGTCTCAGCGGAACGCCGGACCGCGCGGGGCGACGCGCCCTTCCTCGACGAGCAGCCGCACGGCGCCGTCGAAACCCTTCCAGGCAGCAGCGGCGAGCGCTCCGCCGAGGCTGACGCGGCGGACGCCGGCGCGGGCCAGAGCGTCGACCGTCAGATCCGCCCAGAGCAGCACGTTGACCGGCTTCGGCGCCACCGCCGCGACGACTTCGGCGACCGCCCCGAGGTCCGACAAGCAGGGCGCGTAGAGGCACTCGGCGCCGGCCTGGGCATAGGCGACGAGCCGCTCGACCGTGTCGGCGAGGCCAGCCGTGCCGAGGAGGATGCCCTCGGCGCGACCGATCAGCATCACGTCGGCGCCGGTTGCCGCGATCGCCTCGCGCGCCGCGGTCAGCCGTTCGACCGCTTCGCCGGCGTCATGGAGACGCCCGCCGCGCTGGTCCTCGATCGACAGGCCGGCGATGCCGGTCGCGACCGCCGCGGCGACATTGGCGGCAAGCTCGTCGAGCCCCGCCGCGTAGCCGTCCTCGAAGTCGGCGTTGACCGGTAGATCGGTCGCGGCGGCGAGGCGGGCGAGGTGATCGAGCACCTCGTCGCGGCTCACCTCACCGTCGGCCCTGCCGAGCGACCAGGCGAGACCCGACGAGGTCGAGGCGACGGCGGAGAAGCCCGCGGCCTCCAGCCGCCGCAGGCTGCCGAGGTCCCACGGGTTGGGCAGGACGAAGCAGCCCTCGGCGTGGAGGGCGCGAAAGCGAGCGCGTTTTTCTTCCACCGCGATCATCGTCGCCCCCTGTACAAAACAAGAACATCATGCCAATCTCGGCGCCGACGTCAAGAGGAGATCCCATGGCCAAGCGCACCACCCGTTTCGTCTGCCAGAACTGCGGTTCGGTCACCGCGCGCTGGGCGGGCCGCTGCGACGGGTGCGGCGAATGGAACACGATCGTCGAGGAGGTCGACGGCGGCGCGGGCGGCGTCGGCGGCGCACCGACGGCGATCGCGGTCTCGGCCAAGCGCGGCCGCGTCGTGCCGCTGGTGGCGCTGTCGGGCGAGGCCAAGGAGGCGCCGCGCATCGCCTCGGGCATCGGCGAACTCGACCGGGTGACCGGCGGCGGCTTCGTCCGCGGCTCGGCGATCCTGGTCGGCGGCGATCCCGGCATCGGCAAGTCGACACTGCTGATTCAGGCCGCGGCGAAGCTCGCGGATGCCGGCCACCGGGTCGTCTACGTCTCGGGCGAAGAGGCGATCGGTCAGGTGCGGCTGCGGGCCGAACGGCTGGGCCTGTCGGCGGCGCCGGTGGCGCTCGCCGCGGAGACCTCGGTCGAGGACATTCTGGCGACGCTCTCGGCCGGGCCGACGCCGGCGCTGGTCGTCATCGATTCCATCCAGACGCTGTGGACCGAACTCGCCGATTCGGCCCCCGGCACGGTCACTCAGGTGCGCACCGCGGCGCAGGCGCTGATCCGCTACGCCAAGGGCAGCGGCGCCACCGTCGTGCTGGTCGGCCACGTCACCAAGGACGGCCAGATCGCCGGCCCCCGCGTGGTCGAGCACATGGTCGACGCCGTGCTCTATTTCGAGGGCGACGGGGCGCGGCAGTTCCGGGTGCTGCGCTCGGTCAAGAA
>DBMN01000284.1:21136-21261 GCA_002298965.1 Rhizobiales bacterium UBA697
CCCGGCACCGCCGTCTTCGCCGGCATGGAGGGCTCACGGCCGCTGCTGGTCGAGATCCAGGCGCTGGTCGCCCCGACGGCGCTCGGCACCGCCCGGCGCGCCGTGGTCGGCTGGGACGGCAATCG
>DBMN01000139.1:0-6563 GCA_002298965.1 Rhizobiales bacterium UBA697
GGCGACGTCGCCGGCCTCTCGGTCGCCGACCTCTGCGCCGCGCCGGGCGGCAAGACCGCCCAGCTCGCCGCCCGCGGCGCCCATGTCACCGCCGTCGACCTCTCGCCCCATCGCCTCGAGCGGCTGAAGCAGAACGTCGCCCGCCTGCGCCTCGGCGACGTCGTGACCCGCGCCGCCGACCTCGAACAATGGACGCCCGACGCGCCCTTCGACGCCATCCTGCTCGACGCCCCCTGCTCGGCGACCGGCACGCTGCGCCGCAACCCCGACGTCGGCCGCCTCAAGAAGGCCGGCACGGTCGAGGAACTGGTCGAGCTGCAGGGCCGGCTGATCGAGCGAGCCGCGGGCTGGGTCAAGCCCGGCGGCCTCCTCGTCTGGTGCACCTGTTCCCTGCAGAAGGCGGAGGGCGAGGACCGCATCGCCGCCTTCCTCGCGAGCCATCCCGACTTCGAGCGCGTGCCGGTGCGCGCCGAGGAGATCGGCGGGCTCGAGGCGGCGATCACGCCGGAGGGCGACCTGCGCACCCGACCCGATCTTCTGCCCAACGACGACCCGCGGCTCGCCGGTCTCGACGGCTTCTTCGCCGCGCGCCTGCGCCGAAAGGCCTGATGATCGCAGCGAAATTCCAGAGCCGGCTTAACGCGCCGTTAACCCAGATGAAGTGCCTTGGATCGTGGGGCGAGGTGCCCGGCCGCGAGACGTGCCGGGTGGTCGTGCCGTGGTGAGGTCGATGGCTCGGGCGGGTTCGGGACGAATCGCTGAAATGCGTCTGGTCGGCCGTCTGGTCGCCCGTCGCCTCCTCGCGCCGGCGATCCGGGCGATCCGCACCGCCCGCACCTATGTCGAGCCCGCCGCCGACCGCCTGACCATCGCGCCGCAGGATCTGCGCACCGCCGATCCGACCATGGCCGACGACATCTACGCCGGCATCTTCGTCTTCGCCGGCCAGATCGTCGAATGCCGCGGCCACTCGCCCTTCGACGTTCCGCCGCCGAGCGCCGAATGGGAGCGCGCGCTGCACGGCTTCGGCTGGATGCGCCACCTGCGCGCCGCCGAGACGCCGCTGTCGCGCGCCAACGCCCGTGCCCTCGTCGACGACTGGCTGCGCAAGTCGCAGCTCCCCGCCGTCGCCTGGGACCAGGAGACCGCCGCCCGCCGCCTGCTCGCCTGGCTGACCCAGGCGCCGATGATCCTGACCGACGCCGACCCCGGCTTCTACCACCGCTTCCTCGCCGGCATCACCCGCCACTTCCGCCAGCTGCGCATCCGCCGCGGCGAGGAGCCGGCCGGTCTGCCGCGTCTCAAGGTGATGCTGGCGCTGCTCGCCTGCGCCGTCACGGTGGAGAGCTTCCGCCGCTGGGTCCGGCCGCTGGCGCGTCGGCTCGACGAGGAACTCGGCCGCCAGATCCTGCCCGACGGCGGCCATGTCGACCGCAATCCCAATTCGGTCGTCGAGGTGCTGGTCGATCTGCTGCCGATCCGGCAGGTCCTGCTGGCGCGCTCCTTCCCGGTGTCGCAGGCGCTGACCGCGGCGATCGACCGGATGATGCCGATGGTCCGCTTCTTCCGCCACGACGACGGCACACTGGCGCTGTTCAACGGCGCCTCGTCGACCTCGACCGGCGTCATCGCCACCGTCTTCGCCTATGACGACGCCCAGGCCCGGCCCCAGGGCGACGCGCCGCAGTCCGGCTATCAGCGGCTGGAGGCAAACGGCACCGTCCTCGTCATGGACTGCGGCACGCCGCCGCCGGCCGAGATCGCCCGCGACGCCCATGCCGGCACGCTCGCCTTCGAGATGTCGTCCGGCCATTCCCGCTTCGTCGTCAACTGCGGCGCGCCCTTCCGCCCGATCGGCGACTGGCGGGCGCTCGCCCGCATCACCGCCGCCCATTCGTCGCTGGTGGTCGACGACCATTCCTCCGGCCGCATCCGCGACAAGGGTGTGCTCGCCCGCCTGCTCGGCCCCGTGCTGGTGCCCGGCCCGCACGCCGTCACGGTCGACCGACAGGAGACGCCGCGCGGCGAGGAGGGCAGCGACGTCGCCGTCACCGCCACCCACGACGGCTACGCCGCCGCCTACGGCATCCTGCACGAGCGCCGCATCGCGGTCTCCGCCGACGGCGACCACGTCGACGGCCACGACCGCATCCGCCCGGCGGAGGGCCGCACGCCCGCCGACGTCGGCTATGTCGTGCGCTTCCATCTCCACCCGTCCGTCCGCGCCGAGGCGACGGAGGTCGGCATCCAACTCTCCGCCCCCAACGGCGAGGCCTGGATCTTCGCCTGCCTCGACGTCGTGCCGCAGATCGAGCCCTCGGTGCATCTCGCCGATTCCCACGGGCTGCGCCGTGCCGAGCAGATCACCCTGACGGTCGAGCCCGGCGGTCCGCGCGAGCTCGCCTGGAGCCTCGTCCACGCCACCCGCTCGCTGGTGCCGCGCCGCTGATCGCACGGTCCACCGCGGAAAAGCGGCGCTTTCGCCGGACGTCGGGTTTGCGGCGGACGCGATTCGTGCTATCCGCCCGCTCGCAGACTTCCGGATCCCGACGACGACACGAGCCGAACGGCACGAGCAACCGTTCCGCGCCTCGCGGATCCGTTTTCGACCGGCTCCGCGAAAGGCCCCAGCGCCCCATGTCGATCACCGTCAAGAACATCACCCCGCCCGACCGCGTCGCCCTCAAGCGCGCGCTGCTGTCCGTCTCCGACAAGACCGGGCTGATCGACTTCGCCCGCGCGCTCGCCGCCCGCGGCGTCGAGCTGCTGTCGACCGGCGGCACCTGCAAGGCGCTCGCCGACGCGGGGCTCCCGGTGAGGGACGTGTCCGAGGTGACGGGCTTCCCGGAGATCATGGACGGTCGCGTCAAGACGCTGCACCCGAAGGTCCACGGCGGCCTCCTCGCCGTCCGCAACGACCCCGAGCACGTCGCCGCCATGGAGGCCCACGGCATCGGCGGCATCGATCTGCTGGTCGTCAACCTCTATCCCTTCGAGGCGACGGTGGCGAAGGGTGCCGACTGGGCGACCGCCATCGAGAACATCGACATCGGCGGCCCGGCGATGATCCGCGCCTCGGCCAAGAACCACGCCTATGTCGCGGTCGTCGTCGACCCGGCCCGCTACGCCGACGTTCTCGCCGCGCTCGAGGCCAACGACGGCGCCACCACGCTGGACCTGCGCAAGTCGCTCGCCCTCGAGGCCTTCGGCCGCACCGCCACCTACGACGCCGCCATCTCCAACTGGATCGCCGCGGCGATCGGCGAGGACGCGCCGAAGTACCGCGCCGTCGGCGGCACGCTGACCGAGGTGATGCGCTACGGCGAGAACCCGCACCAGAAGGCCGCCTTCTACAAGTCGGCCGAGGTCCGTCCGGGCGTCGCCACCGCCGTGCAGGTCCAGGGCAAGCAGCTCTCCTACAACAACATCAACGACACCGACGCCGCCTACGAGCTGGTCGCCGAGTTCGACCCGGCCCGCACCGCCGCCTGCGCCATCATCAAGCACGCCAACCCCTGCGGCGTGGCCGAGGGCGCGACGCTGAAGGAGGCCTATCTCAAGGCGCTGCGCTGCGACCCGGTCTCCGCCTTCGGCGGCATCATCGCCTTCAACCAGACGCTCGACGCGGCGGCGGCCGAGGAGATCGTGAAGATCTTCACCGAGGTCATCATCGCCCCCGACGCCACCGAGGAAGCCAAGGCGATCGTCGCCGGCAAGAAGAACCTGCGCCTGCTCATCGCCGGCGGTCTGCCCAAGGCCGCGGCCGAGGGCATCACCGCCAAGACGGTCGCCGGCGGCGTCCTCGTCCAGAGCCGCGACAACGGCACCGTCGACGGGCTGACGCTCAAGACGGTCACCAAGCGCGCGCCCTCCGAGGCCGAGCTCGCCGACCTCGCCTTCGCCTTCCGCGTCTGCAAGCACGTCAAGTCGAACGCCATCGTCTACGTCAAGGGGCTGGCCACCGTCGGCATCGGCGCCGGCCAGATGAGCCGTGTCGACAGTGCCCGCATCGCCGCCCGCAAGGCCGCCGACGCGGCTGCCGCCGCCGGCGAGAGCGAGCCGCTGACCAAGGGTTCGGTCGCCGCCTCCGACGCCTTCTTCCCCTTCGCCGACGGGCTCGAAGTGGTGATCGAGGCGGGCGCCACCGCCGTCGTCCAGCCGGGCGGCTCGATGCGCGACAACGAGGTCTTCGAGGCCGCCGACAAGGCCGGCATCGCCATGGTGACGACCGGCATGCGCCATTTCCGCCACTGACGCTTCCGGCCCCGCCTCGCGCGGGGCCGATCGTCCGGCAGGCACGAAACGAAGAAGGGCGGCCTCGCGGCCGCCCTTTCGCATTCCATCCCGAGGGGATCGCGTGCTTCCCCGAGGGGATCACTTGGCCTTGTCGGCCTTGTAGCGATCCATCGCCTCGACGATCAGCTTCTTGGCCTCGGTCGCGTCGCCCCAGCGCACCACCTTGACCCACTTGCCGGGCTCGAGGTCCTTGTAGTGCTCGAAGAAGTGCTGCACCTGGTCGATCGCGATCTTCGGCAGGTCGGTGTAGTTCTTCACGTGGTCGTAGCGCGGCGTCAGCTTGGAGACCGGCACGGCGATGATCTTCTCGTCACCGCCGCTCTCGTCTTCCATGAAGAACACGCCGACCGGACGGCAGGACATGATGGCGCCCGGCGCGATGGCGCGCGAGTTCATCACCACCACGTCGATGGGGTCGCCGTCGTCCGACAGGGTGTGCGGCACGAAGCCGTAGTTACCCGGGTAGCGCATCGAGGTGTAGAGGAAGCGGTCGACGACCAGCGCGCCCGAGGCCTTGTCGAGCTCGTACTTGATCGGCTCGCCGCCGATCGGCACCTCGATGATCACGTTGATGTCGTCCGGCGGGTTCTTGCCGATGGCGATGGCGTCGATACGCATGGTTGTCTCCCGAAGGGCGGTCGACCCGCCCGGTCTCGCGTGCCGCCGGGGAGCCCCTCGACCACCCGGCCGTCCGCACCTCGCGGCACGGACGAAGTCCCGGTCGCCCGACGCGACCGTGTTCGGGGCTTCTCATACCCGATCGCGCGGCGCGGCGAAACGTCGCCGTTCGGACGACGTCCAACACTTCGACGGTGTCGTGAGAGGAGCGATCACTCCGGATCGAAGCCGAAGACCTCGACGGCGAGCGTCGTCTCGCCGAGCCGTTCGCCGGTCTCCGCCGCGACCTTGCCGCCCATCCGCTCCCAGAAACCCAGCGCAGGGGTGTTCTCGGCCAGCACCCGGACGGCGAAACTCGCCAGCCCGTAGCGGCGCAGCTCCGCCTTGGCGGCGGCGAACAGCGACCGGCCGAAGCCGAGACCCTGGTGTTCGGGATCGATGTAGAGCTCGTAGATCTCGCCGGCATGCGGCAGCATCCGCATGCGGTTGTGACCGAGCGTGGCGTAGCCGGCGATGCGGCCGCCGACTTCGAGGACGAGGATCGCCGTGTGCCGTTCGAGCGCGCGTTTCCACCACGTGGGTCCGCGACGCGCGATCATGCGCTCCAGCTCCGTGCCCGGAATGATGCCGCGATATGCCTGTCGCCACGCCGCGTCGTGAACGTCGGCGATGCGACCGGCGTCCGCGACCTCCGCGCGTCTGATACCGATCTGACCGAGTTTCATGAGAGGAAGCCTAGCGCGGGTTTTCGGGTCCGCAAAGAGGGCCGATGCGGATTTTCACGGATGGACGAAGAAATTCTTCGCCGGCTCCCCCGCCCCCTTGAAACCGGCTTCCCGCCTCCCGATCTCTCGTTCCGTTTCGCGGTCGTCGTCGACCGCGCCGGGAGGTCCTCGATGGCAGCGTCCGAATATCGTCGCGTCTGGAACGACCCCGAGATCCTCGGCCCGGAGGAGACCCGCGAGGAGCGGGTGCGGTCCAGCTTCAGGGACACGCTGAAGCGCGCCGCCCGCGCCATCCCCTTCGCCGAGGACGTGGTGGCGGCCTGGCACTGCGCCCTCGATCCCGAGACGCCGCGCACGGTGCGCTGGACGCTGCTCGCCGCGCTCGCCTATTTCGTCGCGCCCGCCGATCTGATCCCGGACGTGATGCCGATCGTCGGCTGGACCGACGACGCCGGCGTTCTCGCCGCAGCCATCGCCATGGTCGGCCGCCACATCCGCGACGAGCACCGCGAAAAGGCCAAGGAGACGCTGCGGGAGGAGTGAGCCCTCCGACTCCTCACGCCGTCACCACCACCTTGCCCTTGACCCTGCGCGCGGCGATCTCCTCGATCGCCGCCGCCGTCTCGGCGAGCGGGCGGACGGCATGGATGTGCGGCTTCACCCGCCCCTCCGCCGCCCAGGCGACGATTTGCGCCATCTCGGCGCGGAAGGCGTCCCCCTCGCGTTCGATGTGGTCGCCCCAGAACACGCCGACGAGGTCGCAGCCCTTGAGCAGCAGCAGGTTGAGCGGGATCTTCGGGATCTCGCCGGCGGCGAAGCCGACGACGAGATAGCGCCCGCGCCAGCCCGTCGCCCGCACCGCCGGTTCGGCATAGCGATCGCCGACCGCGTCGTAGACGACGTCGACGCCGCGCCCGCCGGTGA
>DBMN01000139.1:6725-6928 GCA_002298965.1 Rhizobiales bacterium UBA697
TCGACCAGCCCGTGCACCGCCGTGCCGTAGGTCACCGACAGCGTCGCCGCCGTGACGAAGTCGAGGCTCTCGGGAAGAGCCACCAGATCGGCGGCCTTCACCACCACCTTCTCGCGCGCGCCGCCCCATTTGACGTAGGCCAGCACCCGGTCGCCGACCGCGACCCCCGAGACGCCGTCCCCGAGGCTCTCGACCACGCCGGC
>DBMN01000139.1:7027-7440 GCA_002298965.1 Rhizobiales bacterium UBA697
TGGGCACGGCAGACGATCGCCTTCATGGCATTTCCTCGCGTTTCTCGTTCTCGAGCGGAGAAGATGGGGAAGCGCCCCGCCCGCGTCAGCCCGTCCCTTGGTCGAAGCCGGCCGCCCCGCCCGAATTTCGCCCATTCGTCTCGTCAGACAGAGGCCACGCACCGACGGGCTTCCCCGTCGAGACCGTCTGCCGCACGACCCGGCAACCTTCTGGTAACCATGCGCGTGGTTTCTGAAGCAAACGAGGGTCGCCCGCGATGGCGGCCGCGCGTCTGACCGCGAGACGGAGTACGACGAGATGAAGATCGCCCTCGCCGCCGCATCCATGGCAGCGATTCTGCTGGCCGGCGCCGGCTCGGCCCTGGCCGAGAGCAAGCCCGCCGCCGCCAAGCCGGCCGCCCCCGCCAAGCCCG
>DBMN01000140.1 GCA_002298965.1 Rhizobiales bacterium UBA697
GCCGGTCGCCGCGCCGATCAGGGCGCCGGCACCGGCACCGATGGCGGCGCCGCCGAGCGTGCGGTCGGTCTGGGACGTGGTCGAGCAGCCGGCCAGGGCGAGCGCGACGGCGAGGGGGGCGACGAATTTGATCATGGGCGTACTCCTCCCGACGGAAATGACGAACATAGGTGTCGCCGCATTTCGCGGTCGAATTGTGACACCGCGTCGGCCGGCGACGGCCTACGTTGCCCGACTGTTTCATCGAACACACGCCGCCGCAACGCCCGATGGTGGACCGGGTGTGCAAATTCTCGAGAAAAAAGCGAAAATCAGACCCGGCCGGCGAGCCGCTTCATGCAGTCCTGGCCGATCTGCGACTGGGGCACCAGGGCGACGCCGCGGCTGCAGGAGGCCTGGGCATCCTGACGGTCGCCGAGCTGCTCTTCGACGACGCCGCGATTGATCCAGGCTTCGCCGTAGTTCAGGTCGTTGTTGAGGGCGCCGTTGAAGTCGTTGAGCGCGCCGCGCAGGTCGCCGTCGGCGGCCTTGAGCAGGCCGCGGGCGTTGAAGGGCTCGGGCGCCGAGGCGTCGCGCTCGATCGCCGCGGAGTAGTCGGCCATGGCGCCGGAGCGGTCGCCCATCGCCTGCTTGATCAGGGCGCGGTCGTGATAGGCGCCGGCATTGCGCGGGTCGACGCGGATCGCCTGGTTGAAGTCGGCGATGGCACGCTCGTTCTGGCCCATCAGGCGGAAGACGTTGCCGCGGCCGAGCAGGGCGGTCGCATAGTCCGGCTTGATGACGAGGGCCTGGTCGTAGGCCTGGATCGCCAGGTCGTTGCGGTTGATCTGGCGGAAGACGAGGCCCTTGTTGGCCCAGGCGCGGTACATGCCGGGGTCGATCTTGAGGGCGGTGTCGAAATCGGCCAGCGCCGCCTTGGCGTCGCCGGAGCGCGCATAGGCCGTGCCGCGCAGATTGTAGGCGTCGGCGTTGCGCGGGTTGGCGCGGATCACCTCGGAGAGCGAGGAGATGTTGGCGGCCGAACCGGCGCCGAGGTCCTGGGTCGCCGAGCCGCCGGCCGAGGACCAGCCGCTGTCGGAGCCACCGCAACCCGAGAGCGCCAGGGCGCCGAGCAGCGCGGCGGCGAGGGACGAACGGCGGAACAACGACGACGTCATGGGAGCCTCGTGGGGAACGGCGACCGGGAGCGGGAGGATCGCGCGGGACCGTCGGTGCGTGCCGCGGCCGAAGCGATCCCGATGGAGCGTGATCCTAGATCAAACGCGAAGAACCGTCACGCGGGTTGCCCACGTCACGGTTCCATGGGTCGAGATCGACCGGCCGTAAACGGCGGGATCAGCGCTTGGCGGCGGGCTTGCCGGGCAGCAGGCCTTCGCGCTGGGCGCGCTTGCGGGCGAGCTTGCGGGCGCGGCGGACGGCTTCGGCCTTCTCGCGAGCCTTCTTCTCGGAAGGCTTCTCGTAGTGGCCACGGAGCTTCATCTCGCGGAAGATACCCTCGCGCTGCATCTTCTTCTTGAGCGCCTTGAGAGCCTGGTCGACGTTGTTGTCGCGGACGAGAACCTGCACGCGTTCGATCCCATCTGGTCAGTCGTTGAGCCGTCCCGTGCCGATTTCGAATGACCGACGCCGTTCGGTAAACCGAGCGAAGGCGTCGACGTCTTCGGAAGGGGCACGGCCGAGCCTCGCCGGAGGCGCTGCTCGCGAAGTGGCGGACGAGTAGCAGAATCGATCGGAGATGTCCACACGGCTTGCGTCGTTCGAGTGGCGGAATTCAACACTCGTTGCTTGCTTTCCTACTCGCGGATGCCCTGCCTGCGGGGCTCAGCGATCGTCGACCTCTTCGAAACCGTCGGTTGCCCAGACGTCCGCGAGGCGTCTGCCTGCTCGACCGGAAGCAGCTGCTGCGCGAGCACTTTCCAATGCGTGCTCCAAGTCTGCAGTCGTAGCCTCTCGGTACGCCAGCATCACGACCGATCCGGCGCCGTGGATGTCGGCCAGAGCGGTGAGGAGCGCGGCGCGGTCGACAGGTGGGCTCATCATCGAAGTCTCACGCTTTGTGTCCCGCAAACTGCCTAAGTCTTCGTGCGAGGCCGGATCCGATTGACGTGGCCCATCTTGCGGCCGGGACGGATTTCCGCCTTTCCGTAGAGATGGAGGCTCGCGCCCGGCTCGGCGAGGAAACGCTCCGGGTCGGCGGCGTCGTCGCCGATCAGGTTCTCCATCACCACGTCGGAATGCCGCTCGGCCGAGCCCAGCGGCAGGCCGGCGATCGCCCGCATGTGCGCCTCGAACTGCGACAGGAGGCAGGCGCTCTCGGTCCAGTGGCCGGAGTTGTGGACGCGCGGTGCGATCTCGTTGGCGACCAGTCGTTCGCCCGCGGGCGTGTCGAGCAGGAAGAGCTCCACCGCCACGACGCCGACGTGGTCGAGGGCGGTCGCGACCTGCGCGCCGATCGCCCGGGCGCGGGCCTCGGTGTCGGGCTTCAGCTCGGCCGGCACGCGGGAGTACTTCAGGATGTGCTTGGAATGCTCGTTCTCCGGCACGTCCCAGACGACGGTGGCGCCGTCGAGGCCGCGGGCGGTGAGCACGGAGATCTCGCGGCGGAAGGGGATCCAGCCCTCGAGGATCGCCGGCTGACCCTTCATCGCCTCGAAGGCGTGATCGAGGTCGTCGGGATCGGCGATCTTGACCTGGCCCTTGCCGTCGTAGCCGAAGCGGCGGGTCTTGAGCACGGCGGGGAAGCCGATCTCGGCGATCGCCGTCTCGAGGTCGGCGCGGGTGTCGACGGCGCGGAAGGGCGCGGTCTCGATGCCGAGTTCGGAGAGGAAGGTCTTTTCCGCGAGCCGGTCCTGCGACACCGCGAGCGAACGGGTGCCGGGGCGGACGGGGACACGGGCGTCGAGGAAGGCGGCGGTGGCCGCCGGCACGTTCTCGAACTCGTAGGTGACGACGTCGACCGAGGCCGCGAAGGCGGCGAGCGCCGTCTCGTCCTCGTATGCCGCGACGACGTGGGCGGCCGCGACGTCGAAGGCGGGGCTCTCCGGATCGGGGCAGTAGACGACCGACTTCAGGCCGAGGCGGGCGCCGGCCAGCGCCATCATGCGGCCGAGCTGGCCGCCGCCGAGGATGCCGACGGTGTGGACGGGACCGCGACGGAACGAGGCCTCAGACATGATCGACCGGCCGCTCGGCGACCGCCTCCGTCTGGCGCTTGCGCCAGGC
>DBMN01000256.1 GCA_002298965.1 Rhizobiales bacterium UBA697
CGGCACGGCGGCGGCGGGCGACAATCTGCTGCGCTCGCTGACCCAGCTCGAGAACCGCAACCACGAACTGGAAGAGAAGCTCGCCGGCCTCGGCGCCGACGCCTCCAAGGAGGCGCGGGCCGATCTGCGCGCCAGTCTCTCCGACCTCGCCGCCCGCATCGTCCATCTGACCCGGCTCGCCGAAGGCGCCTCCTCGTCGATCGACCGGATCTCGGCCGGCGGCGGCGAACCGGCCGCCGAGAGCGGCCAGCCGAGCCTCGCCCAGCGCATCCGCGAGCTGCAGCGCATCGCCGACGAGCGCGAGGCGGCGAAGTCGCGCGGCTGAGGCCCCACCCGCCACGCATTCGTGATCACGCGGCATCCGTGCCGCGATCGGCGCCTTGCGTGAGGGGCCTTTTCCATGTCGAGAAAATGTGATCACATTCGTCGACCGATCGAGGGGATCGGCCGAGGCGAGGGTTGATCATGGCGCGTGAGATCGTCTGCATTTCTCCGGTGGACGGGCGAGAGTACATCCGCCGACCGACGGCGACGGGGGCCGAGATCGCTTCCGCGATCGCGGAGGCCCGCGCGGCGCAGCGGGAATGGCGGCGGGTGCCGGTCGCGGAGCGGGCGGCGATCGTGGTGCGGTTCCTCGATGCGCTCGACGCCATGGGTCCGGCGCTCGGCGAGGATCTGACGCGGCAGATGGGCCGGCCGGTGCGCTACGGCGGCGGTGAGCCGAAGACGGCGCGCGAGCGGGTCGAGCACATGGCGGCTATCGCGGAAGCGGCGCTGGCGCCGGTGGTGCCGCCGGCGCGGCCGGGCTTCGAGCGCTGGGTCAGCCGCGAGCCGCTCGGCATCGTCTTCACGGTGGCGCCGTGGAACTATCCCTATCTCACCACGGTCAATTCGATCGCCCCGGCGCTGATCGCCGGCAACGCGGTGATCCTCAAGCACGCGGCGCAGACGCTCGGCGTCGGCGAGCGTTTCCAGGCGGCCTTCGACGCGACCGATCTGCCGAAGGGGCTCTTCCGCAATCTGGTGCTCGACCACGACCAGACCACGGCGCTGATCGCCGGCGGTCACGTCAATCACGTCGCCTTCACCGGCTCGGTCGAGGCGGGGCGCGCCATCGAACGCGCCTGCGCCGGCACCTTCACCACCTGCGGGCTGGAACTCGGCGGCAAGGACCCGGCCTATGTCCGCCCCGACGCCGATCTCGAGGCGACGGTCGAGAGCCTGGTCGACGGCGCCTTCTTCAACTCGGGGCAGTGCTGCTGCGGCATCGAGCGCATCTATGTCCACGCGGACGTCCACGACCGCTTCCTCGACGCCTTCGCGGCGCTGACCTCGGGCTACGTGCTCGACGATCCGCTCGATCCGGCGACGACGATCGGGCCGATGGCGCGCACGGCGTTTGCCGAGACGGTCCGGGCGCAGACGGCGGAGGCGCTCGCCAAGGGCGCGCGGGCGGTGATCGATCCGGCGCGGTTCCCGGTCTCCAAGGCCGGCACGCCGTACCTCATGCCGCAGGTGCTGACCGGCGTCGACCACACCATGACGGTGATGCGGGAAGAGAGCTTCGGCCCGGTCGTCGGCCTGATGAAGGTGAAGGACGACGCCGAGGCGGTGCGGCTGATGAACGACAGCCGCTACGGTCTCACCGCCTCGATCTGGACGCGCGACGTCGAGGCGGTGCGGGCGATCGACGCCGAGCTCGACACCGGCACCGTCTTCATGAACCGCTGCGACTACGTCGATCCGGGTCTGGTGTGGACCGGCGTCAAGGACACCGGTCGCGGAGCGGCGCTGTCGGCGGTCGGCTACGAGACGCTGACGCGGCCGAAGTCGCATCACTATCGCCTGCCGTGACGCGCGCGGGTCGCGCGCGTGAGATCCATCAGATCAGACGCAGCAACAGCGCGACCCCGCCCACCGCCAGCGAAGACCACGTCGCCACCATGCCGACGGCCTTGAGCGGCACCGAGGGTCCGCGCATGCCGACGGCGTGGAAGGCGCGACCGACGATCAGCAGGCCGGCGATCGTCAGCGCCCAGGCGCGGTGCGAGCCGCCGCCCTCGACCAGCGCCAGCACGATCAGGGCGATCGGCACGTATTCGATGAAGTTCGCCTGCGTGCGGATGCGGCGGGCGAGGACCGCATCGCCGCCGTCGCCGGAGGGCTTCCGCACCGCGAAGCGGCGCATCGACACCGGCACCGAGAGCGCCACCAGCGCGAGAGCCGCGAGCGCGGCGGTGAACGTCGTGATCGGGAGACTGCCCATGAACCCTCCTCGCGCGCCGAGGGGCGCGGTCCGGCGCGATCTTGGCAGAACGGGCGGGCGGCGTCACGACGCCGCGGCGGCCCGAAGTGGCGGCTCGATGCCGCCCGGCGTTTGAAATGACGGCGCCGCCCCTGTATCGCTCGTGGTGACGTGGTCGCGCCGATTCGTTCGGGGTGTTGCGCGCGTCGTGCCGTATCTCTGCCACGGAGCCGATCACCCATGGACGCCACGTCGGACATCTCCGCTCTCGATCTCGCCGCGCTGATCGCCAGCCGTGTCTGTCACGACATCATCTCGCCGGTGGGGGCCATCAACAACGGCCTCGAGGTTCTCGCCGAAGAGGACCAGACCGACGACATGCGCGAATTCGCCATGGAGCTGATCCGCAAGAGCGCCCGGCAGGCCTCGGCCAAGCTGCAGTTCGCCCGGCTCGCCTTCGGTGCCGCCGGTTCGGCCGGCGCCTCGATCGACCTCGGCGACGCCGAGACGGTGGCCAAGGGCTTCATGGCCGGCGAGAAGGCGGAGCTGACCTGGTCGGCGACCCGCGTGCTGATGCCGAAGAACCTGGTGAAGCTGCTGCTCAACCTGATCCTGATCTCCGGCCACGCCATTCCGCGCGGCGGCGTGATCGAGGTGGTGGTGACCGGCGAGGCGGAACGGCCGACCTTCACGCTCACCTGCAAGGGCACCAATTCGCGCATCCCGGCCAATGTCGAGGACGCGCTCGCCGGACGGCTCGCCGCCGACCACGGCCCCGATGCCCATTCGATTCAGCCGATCTACGCCGGGCTCCTGGCCCAGGCCGCCGGCATGGCTGTTTCCGTGGAGAAGACGGAAGAGGCGGTGATCTTCACCGCTCGTCCCAAGGTTTCCGTCGAGGCCGTCTGATCTCTCTACGACTTTTCGACGATCGACGTCGCAAAACTCTTCGAAGTCGCGTGTCATGTCTTCGACGCGTGGCTTCGACATGGACTTATGCCTGTTTGGCGGTGCGGGCTCTCGCGTTATCCGACGAGTTATTTACCATCGGCAATCGGTGCGAGTGATATTTTTCCAAAGAGGTCTTTCTGCGGGTTAATGCGAAGTAGTCCGGAAATCCTCTCTTAACGCTTTGTCTCGATACTGCCCTGAGTGCCGGGGGGAGCCCCCTCACGACGTCCCCGTCGACGATTGCACAAGGTAGGGGCCATGGACGATCTGCTTCGCGAATTTCTCACCGAGACGAACGAGAGCCTGGACGTCGTGGACGTCGAGCTCGTCAAGTTCGAGCAAGATCCCAACAACGAGAAGATCCTCGGCAACATCTTCCGGCTCGTGCACACCATCAAGGGCACCTGCGGGTTCCTGGGGCTGCCGCGGCTCGAAGCGATCGCTCACGCGGCCGAGACGCTGATGGGCAAGTTCCGTGACGGCGTGCCGGTGACCGGCGATGCCGTGACGCTGGTGCTGCGCTCGATCGACCGGATCAAGCAGCTCGTCGCCGATCTCGAGACCACCGAGCAGGAGCCGGTCGGCGACGACCGCGATCTGATCTCGCAGCTCGAGCAGATGTCGGAAGCCGGCAAGCCGGCCGCCGTGGCCGAGCCGCCCAAGCACACCGAAGGTGCGCTGGTCTATCAGGTCCTGGAGCGCCAGCTGCGTCCGGGCGAAGTGTCGCTCGACGATCTCGAGAAGGCCTTCCGCGAAGCGACCTACGAAGAGCCGGTCGCCGCCGTCGAAGAACCCGCGCCGGCGCCTGCGCCCGAGCCGGTCAAGGCAGAGGCCGCTCCGGCCCGCAACCGCGCTCCGGCGCGCGAGGCGAAGGAGCCCAAGGAGCACAAGGAAGACGGCGAGGCCAAGGCCGGCGGCGTCTCCTCGCAGTCGATCCGCGTCGCGGTCGACACGCTCGAACACCTCATGACCATGGTCTCCGAGCTGGTGCTGACCCGCAACCAGCTGCTCGAGATCGTCCGTCGTCACGAGGACAGCGAGTTCAAGGTTCCGCTGCAGCGCCTCTCCAACGTCACCGCCGAGCTGCAGGAAGGCGTCATGAAGACGCGCATGCAGCCGATCGGCAACGCCTGGCAGAAGCTGCCGCGCATCGTGCGCGACCTGTCGAACGAACTGGGCAAGCAGATCGACCTCGAGATGATCGGTCAGGAGACCGAACTCGATCGTCAGGTGCTGGAGCTGATCAAGGATCCGCTCACCCACATGGTGCGCAACTCGGCCGACCACGGTCTGGAAGGGCCGGAGGCGCGGCGTGCGGCCGGTAAGCCGGAGAAGGGCACGATCCGCCTCTCGGCCTATCACGAGGGTGGCCACATCATCATCGAGATCTCCGACGACGGTCGCGGTCTCGACATGGACAAGATCAAGCAGAAGATCGTCGACAACGGCCTCGCCTCCGAGTTCGAACTCGAGAAGATGTCGGAAGCGCAGATCTACAAGTACGTCTTCGCGCCGGGCTTCTCGACGGCGGCCAAGGTCACCAACGTCTCGGGCCGCGGCGTCGGCATGGACGTGGTCAAGACCAACATCGACGCGATCGGCGGCACCGTCGATCTGAAGTCGGCGGCCGGCAAGGGCACGACCTTCACCATCAAGATCCCGCTGACGCTCGCCATCGTCTCGACGCTGATCGTCGAGAGCGCCGGCGACCGTTTCGCCATCCCGCAGCTGTCGGTGGTCGAACTGGTGCGCGCGCAGCAGAACTCCGAGCACCGCATCGAGCGCATCCGCGACACGCCGGTGCTGCGCCTGCGCAACAAGCTGCTGCCGCTGGTGCACCTCTCGCGCCTGCTCGACATCACCTCGCTCTCGGGCGAGGCGACCGAGCCGGTCAGCGAGGAGGACGGCTTCATCGTGGTGATGCAGGTCGGTCCGCAGACCTTCGGCGTGGTGGTCGACGCGGTGTTCCACACCGAGGAAATCGTCGTCAAGCCGATGTCGACCATGCTGCGTCACATCACGATGTTCTCCGGCAACACCATCCTCGGTGACGGCTCCGTCATCATGATCGTCGACCCGAACGGCATCGCCCAGGCGATCGGCCCGTCTCAGGCGACCGATCTCGACGGCATGGCCGAACACGAGGAAGAACGCGCCCGCGACGAGGCCGCCATGGTTTCGCTCCTGCTCTTCCGCGCCGGCTCGGCCGAACCGAAGGCGGTTCCGCTGTCGCTGGTCACCCGCCTCGAGGAGTTCTCGGTCGACAAGGTCGAGCGTTCCAACGGTCGCGATCTGGTGCAGTACCGCGGTTCGCTGATGCCGCTCGTCTATTTCGACGAATATGCCCAGCGCAAGAGCGAAGGCTCGCTGCCGATGCTGGTCTTCTCCGACGCCGGCCGCTCCATGGGCCTGGTGGTCGACGAGATCATCGACATCGTCGAGGACCGTCTCGACATCGAGGTCGGTTCGGAGCGTCCGGGCGTTCTCGGCTCGGCGGTCATCAAGGGCAAGGCGACCGAGGTGGTCGACATCGGCCACTTCCTGCCGCAGGCCTTCGAAGACTGGTTCCGCCGCAAGGAGATCGCCGTCGAGGCGCTCACCCGCTCGCTGCTCTTCGTCGACGACGCGCCGTTCTTCCGCAACCTGCTCGGCCCGGTGCTCAAGGCTGCCGGCTACCGCGTCACGGTCTGCGCCTCGGCGGTCGAGGCTCTGGCGATGCTCGAGGACGGCCGTCGCTTCGACGTCGTCGTCTCCGACATCGAGATGCCCGAGATGAACGGCTTCGAGTTCGCCGAAGCGGTCAAGCGTCATCCGCGCCTGCGCGAGATGCCGATCCTGGCGCTGTCGAGCGTCTGCACGCCCGCCTCGATCGAGCGCGGTCGTCAGGCCGGCTTCGACGACTACATCGCCAAGTTCGACCGTCCGGGCCTGATCGCGGCGCTGAAGGAAGTCACGAACCACCACGACATGGGAATGGCGGCATGACCGACGACGTCAACACGCACGGCGAAAGCATCCAGTACGTCACGGTGGTGATCGGCGGGCAGCTCTTCGGGTTGCCGATCGAGCGCGTCCACGACGTCTTCATGCCGGAATCGATCACCCGCGTGCCGCTGTCGCGGCCGGAGATCGCCGGCGTCCTGAACCTGCGCGGTCGCATCGTGACCGCGATCGACATGCGCCGGCGACTGCACCTGCCGCCGCGCACCGACGGCGGCCAGGCCATGGCCGTCGGCATCGAGCACAAGGGCGAGAGCTACGGGCTGCTGATCGACAACGTCGGCGAGGTCCTCGATCTGCCGACCGACGGTCGCGAGCCCAATCCGGTCAACCTCGACAGCCGCTGGGCGGCGATCTCGGGCGGCGTGCATCGTCTGTCCGGTCAGTTGATGGTGATCCTGGACGTCGACCGCGTGCTCGGCGGGATGAGCGAAGCGCTGGCGGCCTGAGGTGCCGCCGCGCGACCGCGGCGGGACCCGGTCTGAAGGGAAACGGGCGCGGCCCCCGGGCCGAACGCCGCAAGCGGGCGACGGACACGGGGTCGCCGGGGAGAATACGGCAATGAAGAACTGTCTGGTCGTCGACGATTCCAGTGTCATCCGCAAGGTGGCGCGCCGCATCCTCGAGGATCTCTCCTTTGAGATCACCGAGGCGGAGGACGGCGCGCAGGCCCTCGACGTCTGTCGCAAGGAAATGCCGAGCGCGATCCTGCTCGACTGGAACATGCCGGTCATGGACGGGCTCGAGTTCCTCGCCCAGCTCCGTCGCGAACCCGGCGGCGAGAAGCCGAAGGTGGTGTTCTGCACCACCGAGAACGACGTCGCCCACATCGCCAAGGCGATGCGCGCGGGTGCGGACGAATACATCATGAAGCCCTTCGATCGCGAGATCGTCGAAGCGAAATTCGCCGAGGTCGGCCTGATCTGAACGGGAGGCCGACATGTTGGCGACGGGAGGGGCGGCTGCCACGCAGCCGCGTAAGATGGTGACTGATCCGGTACGCGTCATGGTTGTCGACGACTCGGTCGTCGTGCGTGGGCTCATCGGTCGATGGATCGACGAGGACCCGGCACTGGCCGTCGTGGCGAGCCATCGCAACGGAAAACTGGCGGTCGACGACGTCGCCCGCTCCAACCCCGACGTCGTCGTGCTCGACGTCGAGATGCCGGAAATGGACGGCATCACGGCCCTGCCGCTGCTCCTGAAGGCCAAGCCCGGCCTCGTGGTGGTGATGGCCTCGACGCTGACGCGCCGCAATGCCGAGATCTCGCTGAAGTGTCTGTCGCTCGGCGCGGCCGACTACGTGCCGAAGCCGGAATCGAACTCCGGCGTCACCACCTCGTCCGACTTCCGCGCGGAGGTGATCCAGAAGATCAAGGCGCTGGGCCAGCGTGCCCTGGCGCGGGCCGGACGGATGTCGTCGGCCCCGGCTGCGGCTCCGAGCATCGCCCGCAGCGCGACGCCCGCCGCCGCG
>DBMN01000144.1 GCA_002298965.1 Rhizobiales bacterium UBA697
CCGCGCAGCGGCCGGATGAGGGGCGCGGGCGGGAGCCCGCAGCCCTCCGACACCCGCGGCGGCCCCCTCGCGCTCGCGCGCGACACCCCTCATCAGCCCCTCACAGGGCACCTTCCCCCGCAAGGGGGGAAGGGGGAGCGCGCGGCATCGCTCTTGCTGGGCTCGCGCCACGCTCACCGCGAATGAAGGAAACCCGACAATGGCGATCGTGACGTTCTGGGAGAAGCCCGGCTGCGCCAACAACACGCGACAGAAGGGGCTGCTCGCCGCCTCGGGCCACACGATCGTGGCGAAGAGCCTGCTCACCGAGCCGTGGCAGGCGGCGCGGCTGCGCTCCTTCTTCGGCGATCGGCCGGTCGCCGACTGGTTCAACCGCGCGAGCCCGCGGGTGAAGGCCGGCGAGGTGGTGCCGGAGGCGGTGTCGGAGACCGACGCCATCGCCGCGATGCTGGCCGATCCGCTGCTGATCCGCCGGCCGCTGATGGAGGTGGGCGACGTCCGCTCCGTCGGGTTCGACGTGGCGGCGGTCGATGCCTGGATCGGGCTCTCGGCCGCCACCGCGCCGATGAGCGAGGCCTGTCCGAAGGGCGACGCGCCGCATCCGCCCTGCCCCGATCCCGAGCCGGCGAAGACGGCGTGAACGCGGCCCTCAGGGCGTGATCTTGACGGGACCGTTCTCGGGCGTGATCCGGGTCGGCGCCGACGGATCGCCGGAGCTCTGCGGCATCTCGGGGTTCTGGAACTCGAAGATGCGGCGGAAGATGCCGGGGGCGACCGCCGACAGCGGGTTGATCTGCAGCACCGGATCCTCGATCGGCCCGACGACGCGGAAGGTCACGCCGACCAGTCCCTCGTTCGAGCCCGAGCCGGTGATGGCGCCGAAGATCGGGATGCGGCCGGCGAGATTGTTGAGGCCGAAGGCCGGGATGTAGGTGCCCGACAGCGACAGGCGCTGGCCGGTGACGTCGATCTGGCCGTTGGCGGTGGCGCCGACCGAGGCGCCCTTGGCGACGCCCTCGGTGACGTCGATGATGCCGTCGTGCATGACGAAGCGCACCTGGGCGCGGTCGAAGTTGGTCGAGCGGTCGAAGTCGACACGGCGCAGCAGGATGCGGCGGGTGCCGTCGGCGGCCTCGGTCGAGGCGACGCGGCCGGCCTTGGGTTCGGCGAGCAGATGGAAGTCGACGAGGCGCAGCGTGCCCTCCGACGTGCCCGGCGCGCCGAGCCGCGACGACAGCGCCAGCGTGCCGCCCTGGATGCGGTCGAAGAGGTCGAGGAAGCTCAGGACCGATCCGGCATCCTCGGACGCCACGGTGAAGCGGCGGTAGCCGGTCTCCGGGCGGATGGCGAGCGACAGCGGCTTGCGCGAGGCGGCCGTGCGGGCGCGCGCCTCGAGCGTCTGGAAGGCGCCGGCCTTCCAGCGGCCGTCGACCACCACGTCGGACATGGTGACGTCGTTGAAGCCGAGAACCTTGCCGGCCTTGAGCTTGAGGACGATGTCGGGCCCGGCCGCCGCCTCGCCGCCCGCCTCGCCGCCCGAGGCCTTGCGGCTGGTCTTGAGCAGACCGCGCACGTCGAGGCTCCCGGCGTCGAGGGTCACCGTCGTGACCTTGTCGGCGCCGCGCGTCACCTTGAGCTTCGCGCTGTCGCCCTTGCGCAGCTGGAAGCGCGAGAAGTCGGCGGAGACGACGTTGTGGTCCTTGTCGAGCAGGACGTTGCCGCGGATCGACAGGCCCTCGCTCTCCATCGCGATGTTGTCGAGGTGGCGGCCCTTGTCGTCGTCCCACAGGTCGAAAGTCGCCTTGGCCGGCACGCCCGGCCCCTTGGTCCAGCCGACGGCGGCGAGGTTGAGCCGGGCGGGCGAGAGATCGGCCTCGATGCGGCTGCGGTTCTGCGCCGGGTCGGGCTGCGACACCGACAGACCGATGGCACCCTCGACGGCGCCGCCGAGGTCGATTCCCATGCGCTGGCGGGCGGCGTCGTCGACCTCCATCTTGAAGTCGCGCTTCTCGCCGACCTTGGAGCCGTGGGCGTCGAAGACGTGGACGTCGGCGGGCACGCCGTCGACGATCGCGCGGCCCGAGACGTCGACGCCGCGGGCATCGGCGACGATCTTGAACTTGCCGTCCTGGAAGCGGCGGCCCTGGATCGGCTGCTGCGAGCCGAAGCCGTCGAGTTGTGCCTCGATCCGGTAGTCGATCGACTTGGTGTTGATCGGTTCCTCGAAGGTCACCTCGACCTGCGACGAGACCGAACCGGTGCCGGAAAGGCCGGTCGCGGCGAGGCCGGCCTGCGACAGCACCGCCAACGGCTCGGCGTCGGCGATCTCGGCGAGCGCGGCGACGTCGCCCGTGACCCTGGTCGTGATGATCCCGTGCGCCGGTTTGCGGAACATGTCGACGACGGCGAAGCGCAGCGTCTCGACGGTCGCCTCGCGCCCCCTGGTGGCGACGCGGCCCTTGTCGATCACCGCCTCGAAGCGGCGCTCGGCGACAGAGACCCGCCCCTCGGCGGCGGTGACCGGCGGCACGTTGCCGAGCGGCACGAAGCGCAGGCCGTCGAAGCGGCCGTTCATCTGCACCGCGTTGGCGGGCCAGGTCTCCTGGCGGTCGAAGCGCGGCATGTCGAGGCGGATGCGCAGGTCGGAGACACGGCCGGCGGAGACGTTCTTGATGAACCACGCGCGCGCGTCCGCCGCCACCCAGTGCGGCCAGGCATGGGTGATCTCGACGGTCGAGAGCGGCGAGAACTGGACGTCGTAGACGAGGCGCGGTTCCTCGCCCGACAGGTCGAGGCGGCCGGCCGAGCGCAGCGTCGCGGCGCCGAAGGCGACGTCGCCGGTGGTCACGACGAGGAAACGCGTCGCCGGGTCGAAGGAGCCGGCGAGCTTGCCGCCCTTGAGTGCCACCGGGGCGCCGGCGACGTCGCGCGGGCGCAGCTGGCCGGGGTCGAGCGTCAGGTCGTAGGTCCAGATGCCGCCGGTCGCCGCCGGCGGGGCGATGCGGCCGTGGAGGTTCCAGCGGGTCTCGCCGATCGCCGCGGTGGCGCGCTCGACCGAGAAGACCCGGTCGCGCGGGTTCCACACCGCGTGGACGTCGGCCTCGTCGAACAGGATCTCGTCTTCCGGCATCCGGCCGAAGCGGAAGACGCCCGCCCCCAGATGCAGGTCGAGATCGGCGCCGTCGAAATGGCCGTTCTCGGCATAGCCGAGCTTCAGCGTCGGATAGAAGGGCGTCGTCAGCGCGAAGGCCGGACCGCCGGCGCCGAGCAGGTCGGCGAAGGTCACGTCCTCGGCCTGGAAGACGAGGCGGTGGCCGCCGTCGTCGCGGGCGGTGCGGGTGAGGCGCATGGCCCAGCGGCCGACCTCGCCGCGGGCCGAGACGCCGGCATCGAGCTCGCCGCCGGGGCCGTCGATCACCGCGTCGATCTCGACGT
>DBMN01000313.1:0-367 GCA_002298965.1 Rhizobiales bacterium UBA697
GGCGCCTTCGTCGGTGCGGCGATCCTCGGCGGCGCCTATTCGAAGACCGTCGAGGGCACCCAGGCCGGTGTCGCGCTGCTGTTCTCGCTGTCGATCGTCGCGCCGGCCTATCTCGCCGCCGCCGTCGGTCTGGCGGCGCTGCAGGCGCGGCTCGCCGGCAGCAGGGCCTGATCGCTCACGCCGCCGCGCTGTCGGCGGGGTCGACCAGTTCGAGATCGACCGGTTCGACCAGATCCGACGACAGCCGGGTGAGGTCGAAGCCGATGTAGTCGGGCACCGACGCCGCGCCGATGGCGGCGGAGATGACGTAGCCCTGGACCTCGTCGCAACCGAGCGCCCGCAGTTCGAAGAGCTGCGACAGCGTCTC
>DBMN01000313.1:415-8112 GCA_002298965.1 Rhizobiales bacterium UBA697
TCTTGATCTTGTCGAAGGGCAGGACGCGCAGGTGGTGCAGCGACGAGTAGCCGGTGCCGAAGTCGTCGAGCGCGACGCGGACGCCGAGGGCGCGCAGGTCGCGCAGCATCGACAGCGTCTGCTCGCCGGCGTCGAGCAGCGTCGTCTCGGTGATCTCGACCTGCAGCCGGTTCGGCGTCAGGCCGCTCTCGGCGAGCGCCTCGACGATCACCGCGAGCAGGCGGCGGTTGCGGAACTGCACCGGCGACAGGTTGATCGAGACGCGCACGTCCAGCGGCCAGGTCGCCGCCTCGCGCATCGCCGAGCGCAGGATCCACTCGCCGATCGGCACGATCAGCTTGCACTCCTCGGCGATCGGGATGAACTCGCCCGGCGACACCACGCCGTAGTCCGGCGAGGTCCAGCGGATGAGCGTCTCGAAGCCGCAGACCCGGTTGGTCTCGAGGTCGACGATCGGCTGGTAGACGAGCCGCAGCTGGTCGGTGTCGAGCGCCGAGCGCAGGCCCTGTTCCAGCCGCCGCCGGCGGTCGGCGCGCGCGTCCATGCCGGTCTCGAAGAATCGGTAGGTGTCGCGACCCTCTTCCTTGGCGCGATAGAGCGCGAGGTCGGCGCTCTTCATCAGGTCGGCCGGCGTCTCGCCGTCTTCCGGCGCCACCGCGATGCCGATCGAGGCGCCGATCGAGAAGTCGGCGCCGTCGAGGGTGAAGGGCCTGTCGAACTGCGCCAGGATGGCGAGCGCGATGTCGGAGGCGAAGTCGGGCCGGTCGTGGTCGGGGCGGAGCAGCGCGAACTCGTCGCCGCCGATGCGTGCCACCACCCAGCCCTCGCCGACCGTGTCGACCAGCCGACGGCCGACCTCGGCGAGCAGCGCGTCGCCGACCGGATGGCCCATCGTGTCGTTGACCGCCTTGAAGCGATCGAGGTCGATGCAGAACAGCGTCGCGCGGTGGCGGTTGTCGCCGCCGGAGCGGGCGAGAGCGAGCTCGAGCTGATGGGAGAACTTCGAGCGGTTGACGAGCCCCGTCACCGGGTCGGTCTCGGCGAGATAGGCGACGCGCGCCTCCGCCGCCCGCCGCTCGGTGACGTCCGAGGCGACGCCGTGATAGCCGCAGAACTGTCCGTTGGAGCGGAAGATCGGACGACCCGTGACGCTCCAGCTGCGCGCCTCGCCGTCGACGGCGAGATCGACGATGTGGTCGCGGAAGGTCTCGAACCACTCCATCGCCTCGATCAGTTCGGCGACGCTGTCGGCGTGCGAGGACGACAGCAGGGCGCGGAACGGCATGCCCGACAGTTCCTCGCGGCTGCGGCCGGCGACTTCGCAGAACCGGCGCGACGGCTCGACGATCTTGCCCAGCGCGTCGACCTCCCACAGCCAGTCCGAGCCGTGCTCGTGGAAGTCGTTGAGGAGGAGGCTGATGACCTCGTTCTTGTCGGTCAGCTCGGCGCGGTTGCGGGCGTTCTCGAAGAAGCGGCCGGCATGGATGAGCACGTTGCGCGACAGATAGGTGCCGTAGACCAGCCAGAGCACGATCACCATCAGCGTCGTGATGGTGTTGACGGTGTCGGTCGACACGATCATCGCGACGAGACCGGCGACGACCATGATCCAGGTGTAGCCGAGCGCCGCGGCGGGTACCGTCGCAAGACCGAAGGCGCCACCGGCGATCATGCCGGTCAGCAGGATCTGCAGCATCAACTGGTGGAACGTGTCGGAGCCCGGCAGCAGCGTGACCGGCGCGATGCCCCAGGTCACCGCGAGCATCACCGCGTTGAGCCGGGTCCGCTTGAGCGCCCGCGGCGAGGCCGAAGCGATCTTGCGCCCGCGCGAACGGACCCAACCGCGCATCGCGACCAGCGCGAAGGCGGCGACGGCGGCGAACCACGCGCCGAGGAACCAGGGCGAGGCGCGATCGTGGAAGGCGGCGACGACGACGGCGGAGGCGACGAGATTGACGGTCGCCGACATCGGCGTCAGCTCGACGATGGCCGAAACCTGCTCGCCGCGGATCCGGCGCGCGGTTTCCTCGTCGATCGGCGACGCGGCGTCGCGTTCGCCAGACAGGGTCCGGGCGATGCGATCGTACTTCGATGCCGGTTCCTGATCGCTGCCCGCCACGCCTTAGAACTCTCCCAATGTGTCTTCCGGAAACGCTAAGCGACAATCCCCAATGGGGCCTTAACGGACACCGGAAACCGACAATGAAATCCGAGGCTTCGGGCGGTGCACCATGACGCAGGGGAAGATCGCGCCGGACGTGTTCGGGCGCACGTCTCCCGTTTCCCGACGTTTTCGACGGAGACGATTCGAATTGTCGGCATCGCATTGGGGGAAACGTAAGGACTCGGTCGTTATCGTTTTCGGCAAGATTTCACCAAATGCCGTGGTGTCGGGAAAATCATGTCCGATCTTCGCGTTTCTTCATTGATCTCCCCGGTCCGTGCCGCCTGTGGCCGCACGGTTGCTCGCCTGCGGGCCCTGCTGCGCGATCGCCGCGGCAACGTGGCGGTCGCCGCCACGATCACCTTCGTGCCGCTGGTGGCCTCCATCGGGCTGGCGATCGACTACGACCGCCTGTCACGCGGCCGCGACGGCGTCCAGCGCGCGCTCGACGCGGCGACGCTGGCGAGCGCCGCCAAGGCGCAGCTCGACACGACGCTGTCGACCAACGTCTTCAACGCCAACATCGCCGGGCTCGGCGCGACGGTCTCGGACCTCGCCTTCACCGCGGTCGGCGACAACATCAACGGCAAGGTGACGGTGTCGATCCCGACGACCTTCGCCGGCATCGTCGCCACCAAGACCTTCGACGCGACGCTGACCTCGACCGCCGCCATGCCGGCGAAGACGATCAATTCGGCGACGTTCAAGTCGGTGTCGGCCAAGGGCGCCTATTCGAAGGACGTCTTCCTGTTCACGCGCGACGCGTCCGGCAAGATCATCAGCCAGACGACGGTCCTGACCTACCGCTACACCTACAAGTACGGCACCGGCTCCTCGACCCTGACGCCGGCGGCGGGCGTGACCAAGACCATGACGGTCGGCGCCTACCAGACCTACGGCGTCGGTCTGGTGATCTACGCGGACAATTCCTACACCGGCAAGCTGATCAACCCGGTGACGAAGTACTCCGACGCCTCCGACTCCTCGCAGTGGATCAAGTCGAGCGGCACCTGCGAATCGAGCTCCGGCGCGACCTTCAACGTCGAGGACGGCGGCGATTCGGACTTCGCCGACTTCGTCTACAAGTTCAACTGCACGCTGAGCGCCTCGTCCTCCGACAAGGCCCGCCTGACCAACTGACCGCGCCGGCGCCGCGGGCGCCGGTCTCGGTCGACATCGTCGGAAAATGGTGCCGGCAGAGGGGATCGAACCCCCGACCTTCGGTTTACAAAACCGCTGCACTACCGCTGTGCTATGCCGGCGCCGGGGCGGAGATAGCATGACCGCCGCCGGGAAAAAAGCGCCGAGACGGGCGCTCCGCGCGCGGCCGATTCGCGGCCGCCGCCGCGATCACGCACCGGCGTGACGCCGCCCCACCACGTAGAGCGCCAGCACCGCCGCGTTCGAAACGTTGAGCGACTTGATCGGCCCCGGCACGTCGACGCGGGCGAGATGATCGCAGGCCTCGCGCGTCACCGGGCGCAGGCCCTTGCCCTCGGCGCCCAGCACCAGAACCGTCCGCGGACCCACCTCGGTCGCCTCGAGCGGGGCGGGGCCCTCGCTGTCGAGGCCGACGACGGTGAAGCCCTCCTTGCGCAGCGTCTCGAGCGACCGGGCGAGGTTGACCACCTCGATGTGGGTCAGCATGTCGACGGCGCCCGACGCGGCCTTGGCGAGCACGCCGGTCTCGTTGGCGGAATGGCGGGTGGTGGTCAGCAGCGCGTCGGCGCCGAGCGCCACCGCCGAACGCATGATCGCGCCGACGTTGTGCGGATCGGTCACCTGATCGAGCGCCAGAACCAGACGGGCGCGGCCGAGATCGGTGAGCTCGACCGGCTCCAGCGGCCGCGTCTCGACCAGCACGCCCTGATGCACCGCGTCCTCGCCGACCCGCGCGTCGATCCACTTCACGTCGACCTGCTGCGGCGGCACGGGGAAGACGACGCCGCGCTCCTCGAGCCGGGCCTGGGCGTTGCGGGTGGCGTAGATCGCGTGGATCACCCGGCGCGGATTGGCGAGCGCCACCTCCACCGTGTGCAGGCCGTAGAGGAAGAGCCGACCGTCCGGCGCCCCCGTGCCTTCGCGGCCGCGACGGCGCTGCACGATCGGCGGGCGGGTCGGATGACGTCCGGCCTTGGCGACGTGGCGCGGCGAGGGGGTGTCGTTCATGAGAGGCTCCGGGGGTCGGCAGAGGCGCTCCTTTTGCCGCTTTCCCGCGCCCGGCGCAACGCCCGCGACGGACGGCGTCGCGGGCCTCGACGACGAAGCGGTCGAAAAGACGACCGAGGCCCGTTGACAGGGCCTCGAACGATCGCCATAACGGCGCCCGCAACGGCGCTGCGGCCCCCTCGGGGGTGGCGACGCCGGTTCGTCCGGGCCTTCGGGGCCGGATCGAAGCGTGGGGGAATGTCCCGAGCGGCAAAGGGGGCGGACTGTAAATCCGCTGGCTAAGCCTTCGTAGGTTCGAGTCCTACTTCCCCCACCATTCTTCGATCCCGTCTTCCCGCCCGACGCGCCGGCCCTCGTGCCCGAGCTCGCGGGTATAGCTCAATGGTAGAGCAGCAGCCTTCCAAGCTGAATACGCGGGTTCGATTCCCGCTACCCGCTCCAAACCCTGCCATGTCCGAAATGAACCGAGCGATCCGACGGATCGATCGGATTGACGCGTTCAACGTAAGATTTTGTTTTTCAAGCGTTGTAACAAAAGATAAAATTCTCGGGAATTTCTTGGTGTTTCATTGTCGTTGAATGGAATGTTGGCTGATGTGTCTGTGGTTGTACGGATTTCAACTTAGAATTTGACGATTGTTAAGTTTTGTAACGCATGTTTCCCCGAAAGCCATCGCGCAGGGAGGCCCTGTTGGGGCGCGACGGCTACGGGAGGAAAGTCCAATGTCCTTTGCCAATCTTCGCATCAAGGCGAAGCTGCTGCTGCTCGTCGCCTTCATGAGTGTCGTGACGATCGTCGTCGCCTCCGTCGGCGTCAATCGACTGCAGATGCTCGCGGAAAACCTGCTCGTCATCGATCACGTCGGTGACGTCACCGTACTCGGCGCGCGGATGAACCAGAACCTGATCGTGATCAACCGCGCCGAATACCGTGTCGCCAGCGATCCCTCGCCCGAGACGATCAAGGCGGCCGAGGCGGTCGTCGCCGAGAACGGCAAGATGCTCGAGGAGCGTCTCGCCAAGTCGCGCGCCGGCGCCGACCCGGCCGATCTGGAGAAACTCGACAAGATCCGCGACGGCTATCGCGAGTATCACGCCAGGCTCGAGGCGACCTTCGCCGCCGCTCACAAGCTCTCCGACTCGATCCAGCTCTCCGACGCGCAGAAGCAGCTCGCCCGCATGACCGTGGACAGCCGCGCCGTCGCCGACAGGCTCCAGGCCACCATCAAGACCTATGTCGACGGCCTCGACGTGAAGGGGCAGCAGGTCAGCGACGAGTCGAAGACCTCCGCCGGCCTCGCGGTCAAGGTGATGATCGGCGTCGCCCTCGCCGGCGTGCTGGTCGGCGCGGTGATCGGCTGGCTGGTCGCCACGCTCGGCGTCGCTCGCCCGCTCAATCGCTCGGTCGACGAACTCAACGGCCTCGCCCAGGGCGATCTGACCGTCGAAGTCACCGGCACCGATCGCGGCGACGAATGCGGCGACGTGGCCAAGGGCCTGCTGGTCTTCAAGGAGAACGCGCTGCGCGCCCGCCGTCTCGAGGCCGAGGCCGCCGAGGCGGCCGAACGGGCCGCCGCCGAACGCCGCGCCGCCATGCTCGAACTCGCCGACAACCTCGAATCGTCGATCGGCTCGATCGTCGAAGGCCTCGCCGGCTCGTCCGAGGTGCTGCAGGGCGCCGCCCAGACCACCAGCGCCGCCGCCGAGGAGGTGTCGCGCCAGTCGACCGCCGTCGCCGCCGCCTCGGAACAGGCCTCCGGCAACGTCCAGACCGTCGCCGCGGCGTCGGAGGAACTGTCGGTGTCGATCCGCGAGATCGCTCGCCAGGTCGGCCGCTCGAGCGAGATCGCCGTCTCCGCCAATCGCGACGCCGAGACTTCGGCCCAGACCATCGGTCGCCTCGCCGCGGCAGCCGAGAAGATCGGCTCGATCGTCGGCCTGATCAACGCCATCGCCTCGCAGACCAACCTGCTGGCGCTCAACGCCACCATCGAGGCGGCGCGCGCCGGCGAGGCCGGCAAGGGCTTCGCGGTCGTCGCCGCGGAAGTGAAGCAGCTCGCCGACCAGACCTCGAAGGCGACCAGCGAGATCGCGGCCCAGATCACCGAGATCCAGACCTCGACCGCCGATTCGACCCGCGCGATCGACGCCATCGGCGCGACGATCCAGCAGATCACCGGCCTCGCCGCCGCCATCGCCTCGGCGGTGGAGCAGCAGGGGGCGGCGACCGCCGAGATCGCCCGCAACGTCCAGGAGGCGTCGCACGGTACGTCGGAAGTGTCGCAGAACATCACCGGCGTGACCCAGGCGGCCCACGAATCGAGCTCGGCGTCGATCTCGATCCTCACCCAGGCCGCCGACGTCGCCGGCAAGGCGGACAGCCTGCGCGTCGAGATGACGGGCTTCCTGCGCCACATCCGCGCCGCCTGAGGCGAAGCGGCCTCCCGCCGGGCCTGCGGCACGTGCGCCGCCGGGTCCGGCTCTCCCCGACGACAGGGATCGGGCGGACGCCGCGAGCAGCCGCCCGACCCCCTGATTTTTCAGGGGTTTGACGCGCCCGTGCAATCTCCGATGGTGCGCCGCCCGCGGGGCGCGGACATACGACGGGGGATGGCATGACGACGCGACGCGCGATGATTCTCGGACTACCGGCACTCCTGCTCGCCGGTTGCGGCAAGACGGAAACCGGCGCCGGGCCGGAGGCGGCCGACTACACCATCGTCGGCGTCGACGTCGCGGTGGCACCCGACGCGTCCTTTTCCTTCGTGTCGCTCGACGGCCTCACCGACGCCCAGCAGGGCGAGATGATGAAGACCGAGCTGCGCCGGGTCGTCTTCGCCCGTGTCGGCGGTCACGTCGGAAGGCCGAAGCAGGGGCGGCTGGAACTGATTCTGCGCGCCGTCCACGTGGCGTCCGGTGCCGGCCGCGTGCTCGGCGCCTCCGACAGCCTGATCGTCGCCGACGTCCGCCTGACCGACGCCGTCGACAGGCACGTCGTCGCCTTCCGGGCGAACCTGCAGGCGGTCGAACAGGGCATGAAGGCCCAAGGGCAGATCGGCATGATTCCGGTCGGCGCCATCGCTTCGCTGGCGGTCAACGCGTCCAATGCCGACAAGACCTACACGCTGGTCGCGGAGGCCTTCGCCAAGCAGGTCGAGGTCTGGCTGGCGGCGTGAATGGAGCGGTCTCGACGGGGCTGTTGAAAAAAGCCTCTTGAACCGCGACGCGAAAACCCCTAGTGGATCGCCCAACTCGGACGAGACAGGCGCGGGAACGCGCCGGCTCGCCCACCACGAACCTCTGAGACGAATGCCAGCCGCCGGAAGGCAAGGAACAGGGATATGGCCAAAGAAAAGTTCGAACG
>DBMN01000356.1 GCA_002298965.1 Rhizobiales bacterium UBA697
TCGGCGGCGCGGCCTTGGGGGCCGCGGCAACGGGGGCTGCGGGGACCGGGATGGGGGCGGGCGCCGCGGCGGCCTTCAACCCGCGATCGCGTGAGCACTGCGCCGCCCGATCGATCGCGGCTCCGGCGCCGGCGAGCTTCCAGGTGTTCGCCTTGTTGCCGACGTTGATGGCGAAGGTCTCGAGCTCGCGGAAGGCCTGGAGCTGATCGCCATTGATCGGCATCATCGCCCAGCCCCAGCCGTCCCAGGTGAGGGTGGCCTGTTCGCCGGCGACCTCGAAGCCGTAATAGACCTGCACGGTCTTGGCCGGCCCGAAATGCGGCAGCCCGACCATCCAGCGACGCCCGTCGGTGAAGAGCCGGAGATCGTCCTTGCCGTTGGAGACGATGGCGGCGCAGGCCGTCGGGGTCTTCATGTCGGCGTTGGACCACACCGTCCAGCGGCCGACCTTGACCGACTGCGGATCGAGCGCCAGGGCCGACGTGGCCGCGCCGACGACGAGGGCGGCGGCGAGCACCCCCCGATGGATTCCCAGCCGATCGACCATCGCGATGTCCCCCGTCTCCCGTTCGGTGACGTAAGGGTCATTGCGTAGGGGCAGGCTGTCAAGGGCGCAGAGAATCAGGCGGCCGACGTAACGGCACCGACCATCGCGTCGATCGTCTTCAGCATCAGATCGATGTCCTCGGGCCGCGACAGGCGGTGGTCGCCGTCGTCGACGAAGGTGATGGTCGCGTCGTCCAACGCCAGACGCTCGCCGATCCGCAGCGCGTGGCGCCACGGCACGCTGGCGTCGCGCTTGCCCTGGAGGATGGCGACCGGACAGCCGGTCTCGATCGTGCCGCCGAGGAGGAGATTGCGCCGCCCGTCCTCGATCAGCCCGCGGGTGATCATGTAGGGCTCGTCGGAATATTCGGACGGTTCCGCGTAGACGCCTTCCTCCAGGATGGTGCGGCGGATCTCCTCGGAGAAGCCGGCCCACATCAGCTCTTCGGTGAAGTCGGGGGCCGGCGCGATCAGCACCATGCCGGCGACGCGCGTGCCGGCGCGGGCCGTGCGGGCGAGCTCGGCGCGGGCGAGCAGCAGCGCCATCCAGCCGCCCATCGACGAGCCTATCAGGATCTGCGGACCGGTCGTGGTGGCGAAGACGGCGCTCGCCTCCTCCTGCCAGCGCGAGATCGTGCCGTCGACGAAGCGGCCGCCGGAGACGCCGTGACCGGAATAGTCGAAACGGGTGACGGCGAGGCCGCGCGCCGCGCCGTGGGCGTCGAGCGCCAGCGCCTTGGAGCCGACCATGTCGGAGCGGAAGCCGCCGAGCCAGAAGAGGCCGGGTGCGTCGCCCGCCCGCCGCTCGATGGCGATCTCGCGCACCGCCTCGCCCGTGCCGACCGTCAGTCTCTCGACCATCGCGCTCTCTCCGTCCGTCCGTCGTCGTGGCGCCGCTCGTATCGGTCGATCGCGCGCGTGGGAAGCACTTTCTTCACCGCGCCGTGGCGATCGGGCGGCTTCGCGACGCCTCGCCACGCCCGGAAGCGGTCTCGGGCGTTGACTTCCCGGCGATTTCGGCGAATTGTCGAGCAACGGTTCGACGCACCGACCCTCGTCGGCCGAAAGCCTCGGCGCATCGCGCGCGGGGCTTTCCGTGCAAGGCCCGAGGGGACCGCATCGCCAGCGATCGCGGCCGCCGGTACGTCGACGTCATCAGAGGAGATCACGACCATTCGCCGTCCGTTCCGCGCTCCGCCGCCGCCCAAGGAAGGGCCGCGCATCAACCGAGAGATCCGTGGCGTTCCGCAAATCCAGCTGATCGACGAAGAAGGCACCAACGTCGGCGTCGTCGCCTTCTACGACGCGCTCGATCGTGCCGAAGAAGCCGGCCTGGATCTCGTCGAAATCGCCCCGAACTCGGTTCCCCCGGTCTGCAAGCTGCTGGATTACGGCCGCTTCAAGTTCCTGGCCCAGAAGAAGGCCGCCGAGGCGCGCAGGAACCAGAAGGTGGTCGAGATCAAGGAGATCAAGCTCCGTCCGGGCATCGACGACCACGACTACGACACCAAGATGAAGCAGTCCCGCCGCTTCTTCGAGGAAGGCGACAAGGTCAAGGTGACCCTGCGCTTCCGCGGCCGCGAGATGGCGCATCAGGATCTCGGTCTGCAGGTTCTCGCCCGCTTCCGCGACGACACCGCCGACATCGCCAAGGTCGAGGCCGATCCGCGCCTCGAAGGCAAGCAGATGATCATGATTCTGGCGCCGCGCTGAGCGGTGCCGGAACGGCCGGCGCCCCTGCCGGCAGAGCCTTCGACGCCCCGCCTCGGCGGGGCGTTTTCCATCCGGCCCCTTCGCGACGCGGCCGGACGACGACGGGGACCGTCCCATGAGCACGACCCTTCGGCAGTTGCGCTGGCGCACCATCGGCGACGATGCGGCCGTCACCGGCCTCGAACACGTCGAGCTGAAGATCTCCGACAGCCAGATCGCCGCCGAGGGCGTGGCGATCGGCGGGGCCGGCGAGGCCGCCTTCGGCGCCCGCTGGCGCATCGTCGTCGACGCCGAATGGGCCTGCGTCCGCTCCCTCCACCTCACCCGCCTCGGCGGCCCGACGCTGGCGCTGCGCCACGACGGCTACGGCGGCTGGTCGGACGGCGAGGGCAAGCCGCGCAAGGAATTCACCGGCCTCCAGGACTGTCTCGTCGCCGGCTCGCCCTTCGGCCTGATGGCGCTGGTCAAGCGGCTCGGCAAGAAGGCGGAGAAGGCGCAGAGCCTCGAGGCGATCGTCGTCGACGTCGCCGCCCTCGAGCCGGTCAAGGCGACGGTGGCGCTGAAGCCGCTCGACGGGGGGAAGAAGCTCGCCGTCACCGTCGGCGACGCGGCCTTCGAGGTCGAACTCGACGACGAGGCGACCCCGACCCGCCACGGCGCGGCGATCGCGCTCGCCTGAGACACGGCGCGGTTCGTTCCCCGTTGCATTTCCGACATCTTGCGCCTATAACCCCGCGGTCTCGCGAACCGGCCGGCTGATCCAAGGGCATGCCGAGGCGGTTCATGAAGGCTCGAACCCAAAGTCAATTCGGGACACGAGGGTTCACATGCGGTCTGCCGATCGCGTGGCCGGTGGTGCTTTCGGGCGCCGCCGTATTCGCGTCCCCAAACTCGAGAGAGCCAAATGCCCAAGATGAAGACCAAGAGCGGCGCCAAGAAGCGCTTCAAGCTCACGGCCACCGGCAAGGTGAAGGTCGCTCAGGCCGGCAAGCGCCATGGCATGATCAAGCGGACGACGAAGTTCATTCGCGACGCGCGCGGCACCACGGTGCTCGCCGAATGCGACGCGAAGATCGTCAAGCAGTTCCTGCCCTACGGCTGAGCCGCACCGCCAGACCCCACCATTCGTAAGGATTACCAGCCATGGCTCGTGTCAAGCGCGGTGTCACCTCGCACGCCAAGCACAAGAAGGTTCTGAAGGCCGCCAAGGGTTACTACGGCCGCCGGAAGAACACCATCCGTACCGCCAAGGCGGCCGTCGAGAAGGGCATGATCTATGCCTACCGCGACCGCAAGAACAAGAAGCGCAACTTCCGCGCCCTGTGGATCCAGCGCATCAACGCCGGCGTCCGTCAGGTCGCCGAGACGATGACCTATTCGCGCTTCATCGACGGCCTCAACAAGGCCGGCATCGAGGTCGACCGCAAGGTCCTCTCCGATCTCGCGATCACCCAGCCGGAGGCCTTCAAGGCCCTCGTCGAGAAGGCCCAGGCCGCTCTCGCCGCCTGATCGCCCGACCCGGACGGTTCGAAAAGCCCCGCGCGAACTCCGCGCGGGGCTTTTCTTTTTTCCGCCGCCTTCGCCCCCTCTTGCTCGCGCAAGCCGCCCGGTGCATCGAGGGGCGGCGAAACGGGGATCGACGGCATGCTGCGGTACAGGAACGACATCGACGGTCTGCGCGCGGTCGCGGTGGTGCCGATCGTGCTCTATCACGCCGGGGTGTCGCAGATTTCCGGCGGCTTCATCGGCGTCGACGTCTTCTTCGTCATCTCCGGCTTCCTGATCACCTCGATCATGCTCGGCGACATCGAGGCCGGCCGGTTCTCGGTCGTCGCCTTCTGGGGAAAGCGCATCGTCCGCATCTTCCCGGCGCTCTTCGTCATGCTCGCCGGTGTGATGATCGCGGGCTGCCTCTTTCTCTTCCCCGGCGACCTCCGGGCGCTCGCCTTCTCGACCGCCGCCGCCGCCGCCTTCGTCTCCAACATCTGGTTCGAGTTCACCACCGGCTATTTCGGCCCGGCGGCCGAGACGCTGCCGCTGCTCCACACCTGGTCGCTCGGCGTCGAGGACCAGTTCTACATCGTCCACCCGCTCCTCATCGCCGTCGTCCACCGCTTCGCCCCCGACCGGCTGAAGCCGGTGCTGGTGGTGACGGCGCTGGCCTCGTTTGCGCTCGGCCTGTGGCTCTGCCTGTCGATGCCGGTGCACGGCTTCTACGGGTTGCCCGGACGCGTCTGGGAACTGGCGCTCGGCGCGCTGGTCGCCGCCGGTGCGGCGCCTCTGCTCGCCTCGCAGCGCGCCCGTGACATGGCGGCGCTGGGCGGCGCCGGCCTGATCGCGCTCGGCTACCTGCTGATCCGCCCGACGAGCCTCTTCCCCGTGCCCTGGGGCGCGCTGCCGGCCTTCGGCACGGCGCTGATCATCGCCTATGGCGACGGTGCGATCACCGCGCGGCTGCTCGCCGCCGGGCCCGTCCGCTTCATCGGCAAGATCTCCTATTCGCTCTACCTCTGGCACTGGCCGATCATCACCTTCTGGCGCCTGCGCCACGACATGGTGCTGACGCCGGCCGACACGGCGATCGTGGTGACGCTGTCCTTCGCCGCCGCCGTGCTCTCCTATCGCTTCGTCGAACGCCCGACGATCGACGGTTTCCGCGGCTTCCGCCCCGGCCGGCTGGTGGCGGGCGGCCTCGTCGGCGTCGGCCTGATCGTCGCGACGGCCGGCGTCGTGCATCTCAATGCCGAGAACTGGCGGACCTATCCGCCGGAGGTGCGCAAGGTCGCGTCCTATGCCGACTACACCGCGACCGCCGACCACAGGGCGCAGTTCCTCGACGGCACCTGCTTCGTCTCGCTCGGCGAGACCTACCAACGCGACGCCTGCCTGAAGCTCTCGACGACGAAGCCCAACATGCTGGTCTTCGGCGACAGCCACGCCGCCCAGTACTGGAAGGCGATCGAGGAGCGCTTCCCCGCCTGGAACGTGATGCAGGCGACCGGTGCCGCCTGTCGCGGCCTGTGGAACGTCCGTGCCGAGAGCCACTGCCTCGGCTTCATGCCGTGGATCCTCGACGACTGGCTGGTGAAGAACCGGATCGACGCGATCATCCTCGCCGGGCGCTGGCTCGACGGCGAGGACGATCTGGTCAAGGACACCGTCTCGCGGCTGGTGGCGCGCGGCGTCCCCCTCACGGTGATCGGCCCGACGGTCGAATACGAAGGCGAGATGCCGGCGATCCTCGCCGACGCCATGATGCGCGGCGATCCGGAACTGGCGGCGAAGAAGCGCGTGATGGAGCGCCGCGACCGCGACGCCGAGATGGCGCCGATCGTCAAGGCCGCCGGCGCCGTCTGGGTCTCGGCCTGGGACGCCGAATGCCCGGCGGGCCGATGCCGCCTGTTCGACCCCGACGGCGGCCCGATGCACTTCGACTACGGCCACCTGACGCTTGCCGGCGCGCGGCTTGTGGCGAAGGCGATCCCCGAGCCGGCGAGGAAGTGAGGGCGGCGCGACGGGTTCCCCTTCTCCCCTCGTGGGAGAAGGTGGCCCGAAGGGCCGGATGAGGGGGCATTCCCTCACGACGGGCCGAGCGATCACGGCGGCTGCGCGCGTGCCGCGCGCCACCCCTCATCCGCCCCCTGACGGGGGCACCTTCTCCCGCAGGGGGAGAAGGGAGGAGCGTGCGGCGCCTCCGCCCCCTCAGTGCGCCTCTTCCCAGTTCGCCGCGGCGCGGGCTTCGACCACCAGCGGCACGGCGAGGCGCACGGCGGGTTCCGCCGCGCTCTCCATGACGCGCCTGACCAGCGGGATGGTCGCCTCGACTTGCCCCACCGGCACCTCGAACACCAGTTCGTCGTGCACCTGCAGGAGCATCCGGGCCGAGAGCCGGGCATCGCTCAGAGCGGCATCCATGCGGATCATCGCCCGGCGGATGATGTCGGCGGCCGAGCCTTGAATCGGCGCGTTGATCGCCGCGCGCTCGTTGAAGGCGCGCATCGCCGGGTTCTTGTCGGTGATGCCGGGGTAGTGCGCCCGCCGCCCGAACAGCGTCGTGACGTAGCCCTTGTCGCGCGCCTCGCGCTTCGCCGCCTCCATGTAGGCGCGGATGCCGGGGAAGCGCTCGAAATACTTGTCGATGTAGGCCGCGGCCTCCCCCCGTCCGATGCCGAGCTGGTTGGCGAGGCCGAAGGCCGAGATGCCGTAGATGATGCCGAAGTTGATCGCCTTGGCGCGGCGGCGGATCGACGGGTCCATGCCCTGAACCGGCACGCCGAACATCTCCGACGCCGTCATGGCGTGGATGTCGATGCCGTCGGCGAAGGCCTGACGCAGCGCCGGCACGTCGGCGACATGGGCGAGGACGCGCAGCTCGATCTGGCTGTAGTCGGCTGAGATCAGCAGGTTGCCCGGCGTCGCCACGAAGGCGCGGCGGATCTTGCGGCCTTCCTCGGTGCGGACCGGAATGTTCTGCACGTTGGGTTCGGACGAGGAGAGCCGCCCGGTGGTGGTCGCCGCCAGCGCGAAGGACGTGTGGACGCGCTTCGTCGTCGGGTTCTCGAAGCTCGGCAGCGCGTCGGTATAGGTCGACTTGAGCTTGGCGATCTGCCGCCAGTCGAGGACGCGCGCCGGCAGGTCGTGGCCCTGGGCCGCGAGATCTTCCAGCACGTCGGCGCCGGTCGCCCAGGCGCCGGTCGCGGTCTTCTTCGGGGCGGGCAGGCCCATCTTGCCGAAGAGGATCTCGCCGAGCTGCTTCGGGCTCGCGACGTTGAAGGGCTCGCCGGCGAGCGTCTCGATCTCGGCCTCAAGCCGGGCCATGCCCTGCGCGAAGTCGCCCGACAGACGCGCCAGCATCTGCCGGTCGATGGCGATGCCGCGCCGTTCCATCGCTGCGATGATGGGGACGAGCGGCCGCTCCAGCGTCTCGTAGACGGTCGCGAGCCCTTCCGCCGCCAGCCGCGGCTTGAGGAGACGCCACAGGCGCAGCGTCACGTCGGCGTCCTCGGCCGCATAGGCCGTCGCCCTGTCGATGGCGACGCGGTCGAAGGTGACGGACGACTTGCCCGAGCCGGCGACCTCCTTGTAGGCGATCGGCGTGTGCTCGAGGTGGCGCTTGGAGAGCTCGTCCATGCCGTGGCTGCCGCGCCCGGCGTCGAGCGCGTAGGACATCAGCATCGTGTCGTCGAAATTGACGATCGCGAGCCCGTGGTTCCCGACCACCAGCGCGTCGTACTTGAGGTTCTGCCCGACCTTGAGCACGGCGGGATCGGCCAGCAGCCCGCCGAGGGCGGCGAGTGCGGCGCGGATCGGGATCTGCCCCGGCGCCGGCCCGTCGTCGAAGAGGCCGCCGTCGCCCGAGCGATGGGCGAGCGGCACGTAACACGCCTTGCCCGGCGCGGTGGCGAGGCTGAAGCCGACGATCTCGGCCTGCATGGCGTCGAGCGAGGTGGTCTCGGTGTCGAAGGCGACGACGCCCGCCTCGCGGGCCTCGGCGATCCACGCCTCGAGCCGTTCGAGCGTCCCGACGGTCTCGTAGGCCGACGTGTCGATCGGCCCGCAGGGCACGGCGCGGGCGGCCGCGAGCGCGGCCGGCGTGCCGACGATCGAGGCGGAATCGGCCCCACTCCCTCCCCCCTCGCGGGGGAGGGTCGGGGAGGGGGTCTCAGTCGCGTCGTCGGCGAAGAGGTCTGTGGCCGTCTGCGGGCGCGCGGGAGGCGGAAGGGCAGCACCCTCGCCCCCGGCGCTCGCCGGGGGCCAGTGCAACACCGGCACGGTCGCCTTCTCGATCGCTTCGGCGACCGCCCCGGTCGCCTCCGCCACCCGGCGGGTGAGCGAGCCGAAGTCCATCGCCTTGAGGAAGGCGACGAGGCGCGGCCCGTCGATCTCGGCGACGGCGAGATCCTCGATCGGCGTGTCGACCGGCACGGCGCGATCGAGCGTCACGAGGCGCAGCGACAGGCGCGCCGCCTCGGCGTGGTCGATCAGCGACTGGCGGCGCTTCGGCTGCTTGATCTCGGCGGCGCGGGAAAGCAGCGTTTCGAGATCGCCGTATTCGGTGATCAGTTGCGCCGCCGTCTTGATGCCGATGCCCGGCACGCCCGGCACGTTGTCGACCGGATCGCCGGCGAGCGCCTGCACGTCGACGACCTTGTCCGGCGTGACGCCGAACTTGTCGAAGACTTCCGGCGTCTCGATGCGCTTGTCCTTCATCGTGTCGAGCATGACGACGCCCGGCTCGATCAGCTGCATCAGGTCCTTGTCGGAGGCGACGATGGTGACGTCGGCGCCGAGCGCGCGCGCTTGGGTCGCGTAGGTGGCGATCAGGTCGTCCGCCTCGAAGCCCCTCTGCTCGACGCAGGCGACGTTGAAGGCGCGGGTCGCCTCGCGGATCAGGCCGAACTGCGGGCGCAGATCCTCCGGCGCCTCCGGCCGATGGGCCTTGTACTGGTCGTAGATCGCGTTGCGGAACGTGTCGCCCGAGGCGTCGAAGATCACGGCGAAATGGGTCGGCTCGACGGTGCCCGTCTTCTTCGCTTCTTTCAGGAGGCGGAACAGCATGTTGCAGAAGCCGGAGACCGCGCCGACCGGCACGCCGTCCGACTTGCGGGTGAGCGGCGGCAGCGCGTGATAGGCGCGGAAGACGTAGGACGAGCCGTCGACCAGGAAGAGATGGTCGCCGGCCTTGACCGGACGGGCGGAAGCACCGTTGGGGAGGATCGTGTTCATGGGGCGCATGGTAGCGACCCCGGACGACGGGACAAGCACGGATCGCGCTCCTCCCCGGGGAATGCGCATCATGTGTCCGATCGACGCCCGAAACGCGAAACGGCGCCCGCGGCGCCGTTTCAGTCTCGTCGATGCCGTCGACCTCAGGCGCGGAGCGTCGCGCCGGTCGCCTTGGTCACGGCGGCCACCACCTTGGCGGCGACGGCCTCGAGGTCCTTGTCGGTCAGCGTCGCCTCGCGCGGCTGCAGCTGGACCGCCACCGCGACCGACTTCCGGCCCTCGCCGAGCGCGGGCCCACGGAACACGTCGAAGACGGTCGCGTCGGTGATCAGCGCCTTGTCGGCGCCGCGCACCGCCTTGAGGATCTTCTCGGCCTCGACCTTCTCGTCGACGACGAAGGCGAAGTCGCGCGAGAGCGCCATCAGCTCGGGCAGAACCAGAGCGCCCTTCGACTTGGTCGCCTTGGCCTTGGGCTCCGGGATGGCATCCAGATAGACCTGGAAACCGACCAGCGGCCCGGTCACGTCCATCGCCTCGAGGGTCGCCGGATGGATCTCGCCGAAATGGGCGAGCACGTTCTGCGGCCCCATCTGCAGCGTGCCGGAGCGGCCGGGGTGGTACCACGCCGGCGCCGTACGGGCGATCTGCAGGCGGTCGACCGCGACGCCGAGCGCCTCGAGGACGGCGAGTGCATCGGCCTTGGCGACCGTCCAGCCGACCGCGCCCGCGGCGCCGAGCCAATGACGGCCCGAACCGGTCGACGACGCGGTGCCGCGGCGCAGGCCGGCGGCTTCGAGCTTCTGGTCCTCGGGGCGGTCGCCCTTGAAGACCTGACCGACCTCGAACAGCGCCACGTCGGCGGTGCCGCGCTTGACGTTGCGGCCGACCGCGGTCATCAGGCCGGGCAGCAGCGATGGGCGCATGTCGGAGAGATCGGAGGCGATCGGGTTGGCGAGCGCCAGTTCCGCCTTGCCGCCGCCGAAGTGCTCGGCCTCCGCCTTCGACACGAAGGACCAGGTGACCGCCTCGAGCATGGTGCGGGTGGCGAGCAGACGGCGCGCCTTGGAGCGGCGGATCTGCAGCGACGTCAGCACCTTCTTGCCGACGGTACCGGTGGCGTCGAGCGGCGTCGAGACGACGTTCTCGAGGCCGTGGATGCGCATCACCTCTTCGACCAGATCGGCCTTCTGCGTCACGTCGGCACGCCACGTCGGCACCGCCACGCGGAACGTGTCGCCGGGGGCGACGACGAAGAAGCCGAGCTTCTCGAGGATGTCGCGGATCTCGGCGCGATGGAGCGTCAGGCCGGTCAGCCGCTTCACTTCCGAGATCGGGAACTCGATGATCCGCTCGGTGATCGGCGCCTCGCCGACCACCACCGGCTCCGACGGCTCGCCGCCGCACAGGTCGAGGATGATCTGGGTGGCGTAGTCGAGGCCGTTCTCGAGATTGGCCGGATCGACGCCGCGCTCGAAGCGATAGCGCGCGTCGGAGACGATGCCGGTGCGACGGCCGGTCTCGGCGGTGCGGGTCGGGTCGAACCAGGCGCATTCGACGAAGACGTCGGAGGTCTCGTCCGAGCAGCCTGTCGCCTCGCCGCCCATGATGCCGCCGAGGCCGAGCGGCCCGGAGGCATCGGCGATGACGCACATGCGCTCGTCGATCGCATAGGTCTTGCCGTCGAGCGCCTCGAGGCTCTCGCCGGTCTTGCCGTAGCGCGCGACGATGTCGCCGGAGAGCTTCGCCGCGTCGAAGACGTGCAGCGGACGGCCGCGGTCGATCGAGACGTAGTTGGTCATGTCGACCAGCGCGGAGATCGGGCGCAGGCCGATCGCCTTGAGGCGACGCTGCATCCACTCCGGCGCCGGGCCGTTCTTGACGCCGCGGATGTGGCGACCGTGGAAGGCCGGGCAGGCGACGAGTTCGCCCGCTGCGAAGTCGAGCGAGACCTTGACCGGCGAGGCGTAGCGGCCGGGCGTCTTGCGCGCGGCGTCCGGCTTGAGCGTGCCGAGGCCGGCCGCGGCGAGATCGCGGGCGATGCCGCGCACGCCGGTGCAGTCGGCACGGTTCGGCGTCAGCGACACGTCGATCACCGGATCGTCGAGATCGGCATAGTCGGCGTAAGCGGTGCCGACGGGGGCGTCGGCGGGAAGCTCGATGATGCCGTCGTGGTCCTCGGAGAGTTCGAGCTCGGCGGCCGAGCACATCATGCCGTGGCTCTCGACGCCGCGGATCTGACCGACGCCCAGCGTGATGTCCTTGCCCGGAATATAGGTTCCGGCCGGCGCGAAGACGGTGCGCAGACCCTCGCGGGCGTTCGGCGCACCGCAGACCACCTGGATCGGCGCCGGGCCGCCGAAGTCGACCATGCAGACGCGCAGGCGGTCGGCGTTGGGGTGCTGCACGGCCGAGACGACGCGGGCGACCACGAAGGGCTTCAGGACCGCGCCCTTGTCTTCGACGCCTTCGACCTCGAGCCCGATGCGGGTGAGCATCGCGACGATCTCGTCGAGCGTGGCCTCGGTGTCGAGGTGGTCCTTCAGCCAGGAGAGCGTGAACTTCATGGGATCGGTCCGATCTTCGGGGCAATGGAACGAGGAGAGGCCTTGGCCCCCCCTCCCTGTCCCTCCCCCTCGAGGGGGGAGGGGACGGTCACGGCGACCGTCGAGAGATCATCGGGCGAAGGCGTCGCGGCCAGACCGCGCTCGCGATACGACGAGCGGTGCCCCGCGCGTTCCCTCCCCCCTCGAGGGGGAGGGACAGGGAGGGGGGCAGCGGCGTCGCCGGAAATGGCGCCGGCTGCGACCAACTCGGAGAAGATCCGCTCCAAAACGCTCGGCGTCTCGGCGAGAACGTCGTGGTTCCAGAAACGCAGGACGGTGTACCCGGCCTCGGCGAGCCAGGCGTCGCGTCGCGCGTCGTGCCGGAGCCCCGCCGCCTCGCCGTGTTGGCCGCCGTCGACCTCGATCACCAGCTTGGCCGACGCGCAGAGGAAATCGACCACGAACGGTCCGACGGGCACCTGACGCCGGAACGAGACCGCGCAGAAGCGGTGGCCGCGGAGACACGACCACAGGCGCGCTTCCGCATCCGTCATCTCCCGACGCATCCGGCGCGCATTGGCACGCAGGGCGGGGGGAACGACGCGATGCGGCATGGCGATCGCCTCCATGGCCGGAACCGGCACCATCACACGGACAAGCCCCCGAACAGCGTCGGCAGGTCGAGCGGGCGGAAGCCGTAGTGCTTCAGCCAGCGCACGTCGGCGTCGAAGAAGGCGCGCAGGTCCGGCATGCCGTATTTCAGCATGGCGATGCGGTCGATGCCCATGCCGAAGGCGAAGCCCTGATACTCGTCCGGGTCGAGGCCGCAGTTGCGCAGCACGTTCGGGTGAACCATGCCGCAGCCGAGGATCTCCAGCCAGTCGTCGCCCTCGCCGAACTTGATCTCCGGGCCGGAGCGATCGCAGCGGATGTCCACCTCCATCGACGGCTCGGTGAAGGGGAAGAACGACGGGCGGAAGCGCATCTCGACGCTCTCGACCTCGAAGAAGGCCTTGCAGAACTCCTCGAGCACCCACTTCAGCGTGCCGATGGTCGAGGTCTTGTCGATGACGAGGCCTTCGACCTGATGGAACATCGGCGTGTGGGTCTGGTCGCTGTCGCAGCGATAGGTGCGGCCCGGCGCGATGATGCGGATCGGCGGCGTCTGCGACAGCATGGTCCGCACCTGCACCGGCGAGGTGTGGGTGCGCAGCAGCTGACGCTTGCCGTCTTGCCTGGGCTCGAAGAAGAACGTGTCGTGCATCTCGCGGGCGGGATGGCCCTCGGGGAAGTTCAGAGCGGTGAAGTTGTAGAAGTCGCTCTCGACGTCCGGCCCTTCGGCGACCGCGAAGCCCATGTCGGCGAAGATCGCCGACAGTTCGTCGGTGACCTGGGAGATGGGGTGGATGCGGCCCTCGTTGGCCGGGCTCGACCACAAGGGCAGCGTCACGTCGACCGTCTCGGCGGCGAGACGAGCGGAAAGCGCTGCGGCCTTCAGCACGGTCTTGCGGGCGGAAAGCGCCTCGCCGATGCGCTCCTTCAGGGCGTTGACTGCGGCACCGCGCGTCTTGCGCTCCTCCGGGTCCATGGCGCCGAGCGTCTTCAGGAGGTCCGACACCGTCCCCTTCTTGCCGAGCGCGCCGACGCGCACCGCTTCCAGCGCCGCCTCGTCGGAGGCGTCCGCGATGGCCGCGCTCAGGGACTTTTCGAGATCGTCGATGTCGCTCATGGATCCGTGTTCCGAAGGATGCGTCGCAAAAAGGGAAATCGGCGGCACTTCTAGCCGGAAACGCCGTGCGGGGAAAGGCCTGCCGGCGCTTGCCTGCCGGCCGGGCGGTCACGCCGTCGCGACCGGCGCTCCGGAGGAATGCGGACAACCGTCCGAAATGCGAACAATACTGATTTTCCCGCTTCCGAAGCGACCCGATCGCCCCTACCATGGGACGACGTCTCGAGCCCTTTTCGGGCGAAGGAGCCCAATAAACGAACGGCCGTACGCCGACCAGGACGAGGAACGAACGACCATGGCTCTCGCGAACATTCTGGTGCATCTCGACCGCTCTCCGCGCACCGCTGTCCGCCTCGCGCTCGCAGTGAAGCTGGCGGCGCGCGACGGCGCCCGCCTGACCGGCCTGTTTGCCGAACAGTTGGCCGCCCACCGCGTCGGCGTCGTCGCCTCCTGGCCGCCGGCGGAATATGTCGCCGCCGTCGCCGAAGTGCGCGCGGCCTTCGAGGCCGCGACCGCGGCGCTCGGCGACAAGGCGACCTTCGTCGACATCAACCGCGGCTCGGAACAGGAGATCCTGTCGCGTGCCACCGACATCGCCCGCACCTTCGATCTCGTGATCCTCGGCCAGGCCGAGGAGGGCGGCCGCGCCCCGGCCGATCTGCCCGAGCAGATCATCCTCGAGAGCGGACGTCCTGTGCTGATGGTGCCCTATGCCGGCACCTACGACGATCTCGGCCACCGCCCGCTCTTCGCCTGGCACCGCTCGCGCGGCGCCGCCCGGGCGCTGCACGAGGCGCTGCCGCTGGTCGCCCCCGGCGCCGACGCGCTGGTGGTGGAGGCCGGCCGGCCGGGCGACGCCACCGACGAGTTCGCCGATCTGGTCGTCGGCGCGCTCGCCGCCCATCGCATCGGCGCCCGTTTCCAGACGGTCGTCGTCGAAGAGATCAAGCTGATGGACACGCTGCTCAACCAGGCGGCCGACCATTCGGCCGACCTGATGGCGATCGGCGCCTTCGA
>DBMN01000334.1 GCA_002298965.1 Rhizobiales bacterium UBA697
GACGCAGGTCGACAAGAAGAAGCAGCGCGCCAAGCCGGCCGCGGCCGCGGCGACTCCCGCCCCGGCCGCTCCGGCGGCGGAGGCGAAGCATCGCCGCGATGCCCGCGCCCTGCCGGGCATGACCGCGGCGCCGACCGACTTCGGCACCGTCTACGCCCAGGGCGGCGGCTCGACCGAGGGCACCTCGGCGGGCGGCTCGACCGGCAAGGATCTCGGTGGCGGCTACATGATCGAGGAAGAGGTCCCCAAGACCCGCTCGACGGTGACGCGCGACGCGATCGACAAGCTGCCACCGACCGCGAACCCCTATCAGATGATCGACCTGCTGCCGGGCGTGAACGCGACCTCGACCGACGCGACCGGCCTCAACGGCGGCGACATCACCATCCGCGGCGCGGAATCGGGCCAGATCGGCTTCACCATCGAGGGCGCGCCGGTCAACGATTCCGGCAACTACGCGCTCTATCCGCAGGAATATGTCGACGGCGAGAACATCCAGCAGGTCTCGGTGGCGCAGGGCACGCCCGACCTCGACAGCCCGCACATCGGCTCGTCGGGCGGCGTGATCAACCTCTACATGCGCGACCCGTCGAAGGAGCGCGGCGGCTACGTCTCCTCGACCATCGGCATGCACAATCACTGGCGCAACTACCTGCGCCTGGAGAGCGGCCAGATCGAGAACTTCCGCGGCTACGTCTCCTATTCCTACAATTACCGTGATCACTGGTCGGGCGTCGGCACCGACAACCGCACCCACATCGACACCAAGATGGTGTGGGACCTCGATCCCGGCAATCACATCCGCGCTTCGGTGATCTACAACCGTGCGCTCAACAACTTCTACGCCAACCCGACGCTGGCGCAGTTCAACACCGGAACCTGGCTGCCGAACTACAACGCCAACCTGACCGGCAATGCCTCGACCGACACGAACTATTACAAGTACAAGGCCAATCCGTTCGAGAACGCGATCGTCTCGCTGCCGTCGGACTTCCGCATCACCGACAACCTGACCTACGACGTCGTGCCCTATTTCTGGTACGGCTTCGGCTCGGGCGGCGGCGTCTCGACCATGACGGAAGGCTCGTCGGTCTATTACGGCAACGTCGGCGTCAACGCCGTCGACTGGAACGGCAGCGGCACGGTCACCGCCGGCACCAAGGTCAACTACTACAATCCGTCGATCACCCGGACCTATCGTCCCGGCATCGTCAACAAGCTGACCTACGAGTGGGGCGACCACAAGATCGTCGGCGGCTACTGGTTCGAACAGGCGTTCCATCGCCAGTCGGGCCCGTATCAGTCGCTCGACGCCTCCGGCAACGTCCGCGACTACTTCATGACGGACGGCGACGGCTACACCATCACCACCGGTCCGCTCGCCGGCCAGACGCTGATGAAGCGCCTCGCCACCACGCGCACGACGACCCACATGTTCTTCCTCGGCGACACCTGGTCGATGTTCGGCGACACGCTGAAGCTCGACTACGGCGTCAAGCAGGCCTTCGTCACCCGCGACATCACCAACGAGGCGCCCGGCACCGCCCGCGACACCCGCTTCTCCGACGTCGCGACGCTGCCGCAGATCGGCCTGAACTGGAAGTTCATGCCGGAGCACCAGGCCTTCGTCAGCCTGGCCACCGCCTTCCGCAGCGTGCCGAACTACGCGCTCTACGACAGCTTCTCGACCTCGAGCGGCTCCATCTCGCCGGCCGGCCGGCCCAATCCGGAACGGGCGACGACGATCGAACTCGGCCATCGCTACCAGGGCGAGACCTTCGCGACCTCGCTGTCGGCCTATGCCACCCACTTCACCGACCGTCAGGTGTCGACCTACGTGCTCGACGGCTCGGGCAACTCGGTGTCGAGCTACACCAACGCCGGCACGGTCAACAAGATCGGCCTCGACGCCGAGGTCGGCACCCGCCGCTTCTTCGGCGGCCTGCGCCCCTATGCCTCGATGTCGCTGGGTCTGACCCGGATGGAAGACGATCTGCCGACCACCACGAGGATCGGCGGCGTGTGGACCAAGGACTGGTATCGCACCTCGGGCAAGGAACTGCCGAAGTCGCCGAACGTCATCGCCGCCCTCGGCCTCGACTGGGACGACGGCACCTATCTCGCCAACGCCTCGGTCAAATACGTCGGCCCGCAGTATTCGACCTACATGAACGACGAGCGCATGCCGGGCTATGCCCGCGTCGACGCCGCGCTCGGTTATCGCTTCGGTGACGTGAACGTGGCCGACAAGGCGACGATCAAGAAGCCCGAACTGCGCCTGTCGATGACCAACCTGCTCGACCAGCGCATGCTGACCGGCATCTATTCGACCAAGACCAACGCGGCCGCGACGACCTCCGTCCTCGGCTCGACGATCTCCGGTTCGGCGCCGACCTACTACATGAGCGAAGGCTTCTCGATGATGCTCACCTTCAAGGCGGCGTTCTGATGGGCATTCACATCGACACCGCCTATTTCCACGAGATCTGCATCACGGTTCTCTGCGGCTTCGCGGCTCTGCTGACCTTCGTGCTGGTGGAGCGGATCGTCTACTACGCCATCCTCAAGTGGCGGGTGCACCGCATCCGCAAGGGGCTCGACGCCGCCGGTCGACTGACCTCGACCGTCGAGAACCTCGCCGGTCGCGACGTGCTCGCCCGGTCGATCGCCGACTACGTCGCGGTTCAGGACGAGCCGGAGATCACCCGGTCGCGCGTCGAGGACCTGTCCTCGGCGCTCTACCTGACGATGGACGCGCGGGTCTCCGCGCGTCTGTGGGTGCTCGACACGGTGGTCACGGCGGCGCCGCTGCTCGGCCTGCTCGGCACCATCCTCGGCATCATGGACACGTTCGACGCGCTGTCGGCCGGCGGTATCTCCGATCCGGCGGCGGTCAGCCGCGGCATCGCGGCGGCACTGCTCGCCACCGCCATCGGCATCGGCACGGCGCTCTACGGGCTGATGGCCCACAACCTCCTCCACCGGGTGGCCGACGTCATCCTCGAGGAGTTCAAGAGCTTCCTGCTCGCCGCCACCCGCTGATCGTCGACGCGCGGCCCTTTCGCGGCCGCGCGTCCGTCCTTCTTCCGCGCTCGACGAGGGCCGCCATGTCGATCCATCCCAGCCGCCGCGACTTCCTCGGCGCCGCCGCCCTTCTCGGGGCCTCGGGGCTCCATCCGGCGCTCGCCGCCACGCCGCGGCTGCGGCTGGCGATCCTGGCGACCTCCGATCTCCACATGGCGCTGACCGACTGGGACTACTACAAGGCCCGGCCGGACCCGACGACCGGGCTTTCGCGCGTCGCCACGCTGATCGCGGCGGCGCGCAAGAGCTTCGCCAACACGCTGCTCGTCGACAACGGCGATCTGCTGCAGGGCAATCCGCTCGCCGACCAGATCGCGCGCGGTGGGCTCTCGGGCGGGGCGATCCATCCGGCCTATCGCGTCATGAACGCGCTTCGCTACGACGCCGCGACGCTCGGCAATCACGAGTTCAACTACGGGCTCGATTTCCTCGAACGCTCGCTGCGCGGCTCGGCCTTCCCGCAGGTCTCGGCCAACATCCGCCGCTCCGACGGTTCGACCTTCCTGCCGGCGACCACCATCCTCGAGCGCCGCTTCGTCGACGAGGCCGGTGCGGCGCACGACCTGAAGATCGGCGTGATCGGCTTCGCGCCGCCGCAGATCATGGTCTGGGACAAGTCGAACCTCGAGGGTCGGCTCACGACCGACGACGTGATCGAGGCGGCGGAACGCCACGTGCCGGCGCTGCGCAAGACCTGCGATCTCGTCGTGGCGCTCTGCCACGGCGGCGTCGGCGGCGGGCCGCGTCGCAAGGGTGAGGAAAACGCCGGCCTGCATCTCGCCGAGGTGCCGGGCATCGACGTGGTCGTCACCGGCCATTCCCATCGCGTGCTGCCCGGTCCGGACTTCGCGGGACAGGCGGGCGTCGACGCGGTCAAGGGAACGCTCGCCGGCAAGCCGGCGGTGATGCCGGGCTTCTGGGGCAGTCATCTCGGCGTCGTCGATCTCGGCCTCGTCCAGGACGGCGGCCGCTGGCGGATCGCCGACTTCGCCTGCGAAGCGCGGCCGATCGCCCGGCGCGACGGGCAGAAGACGATCGCTCTGGTCGAGCCCGACCCGGAGGTCGAACGCCTCGTCCGCCCCGAACACGAGGCGACCCGGGCGTATGTCGACCAGCCGGCCGGCCGCTTCGCCCGTTCGATCGACAGCTACTTCGTGTGGACCGGGCGCGATCCGGCGACGACGCTGGTCAACCGCGCCCAGACCGACTACGCCCGCCGGCTCCTCGCCGGCACCGAGCACGAGAGGCTGCCGCTCCTCTCGGCGATGGCGCCGTTCCGCGCCGGCTACACGCCGGATTCGTGGATCGACATCCCGGCCGGGCCGGTGGCGCTGCGCCAGGTCGCCGATCTCTACGCCTATTCCAACACGCTGGTGGTGGTGAAGGTGACCGGCGCGCTGCTGCGCGAATGGCTCGAGCACGCCGCCCGCGTCTTCGCCCGCATCGTGCCGGGCGCGGCCGAGGTGCAGTCGCTGCTCGAGCCGAAGATCCCGTCCTACAACTTCGACGTGATCTCAGGGCTCACCTGGACGATCGACGTCACGCGCCCGCCGCGCACCGATGCCCAGGGCCGCATCGTCACGCCGGAGGGCGGGCGCATCTCCGATCTGAAACACGAAGGCCGGCCGATCGACGAGGCAGCGGAGTTCCTGGTCGTCACCAACAACTATCGCGCCGACGGCGGCGGCGGCTTTCCCGGCATGGACGGCGACCGCGTGGTGCTGCGTGCGCCCGACGGCAACCGCGACGTCGTCCTGAAGTGGGTGATGGAGCAGCCGGAGGTGACGGTGCCCGACGAGCGCCCCTGGCGCTTCGCCCCGCTCGGCAAGCCGACCACCGTCGCCTTCGACGGTGCGCCGCAGGCGCGGAGCCGGCTCGCCGAGGCGCCGGAACTGCGCGAGATCGCCGCCGTCCGCGAGGGCTGGGCACGCTGGGCCTTCGACCTCGCGTGAGGCGCGCAAGCCTTACCACGGGGCAGGCGTGACACTGTCACGGACAGTTCACGGGACCGTCACGCCGCCTTCGCGTTCTTCGGGGAAACCCGCATGTCTTCGACGAAAGGAGCATGTCATGGACCCCCAATCGGTCGCGGTCACGGGCGTCGACAAGAGCTTCGGCGGCGCGCGCGTCCTCGACGGGATCGACCTCGCGATCGAGCCGGGCGAGTTCGTCTCGCTGGTGGGCGAATCCGGTTGCGGCAAGTCCACGCTGCTCAGGATCATCGCCGGGCTCGAGAGCCCGGATCGCGGGCGGGTGACGATCGGCGGCACCGACGTCACGCAGGTCGATCCGAGCGATCGCAACATCGCGATGGTGTTCCAGTCCTACGCGCTCTACCCGCACATGACGGTGAAGCGGAACATCGCCACGCCGCTCAGGATGCGCCGCCTGTCGCTCGCCGGCCGCATGCCGCTGCTCGCGCCTTTCGTCCGCGGACGCGGCGCCGTGCTCGAGGCGATCGACCGGGAAGTCGCCGCCGCCGCGGCGATGCTCAAGATCGAGGACCTGCTCGATCGGCGCCCGGCGCAGCTCTCCGGCGGCCAGCGTCAGCGCGTGGCGCTGGCGCGGGCGCTGGTGCGCTCGCCCGCCGCCTTCCTGATGGACGAGCCGCTCTCCAATCTCGACGCGAAACTCCGCACCCACATGCGCGAGGAACTGGCGGCGCTGCATCGCCGGCTCGGCGCCACCTTCGTCTACGTCACGCACGACCAGGTCGAGGCGATGACCATGTCGAACCGCATCGCCCTGATGGACGGCGGCCGTATCCTGCAGTTCGGCACCGCGGCCGATCTCTACGAGCGGCCGGCCTCGCTCGCCGTCGCCCGTTTCATCGGTTCTCCGTCGATCAACCTGCTGCCGGTCGAGATCGAGGCGGGCGGGTCGATCACCGCCTTCGGCCGGCCGCTCGGCATCCATGCGACGGCCGAGACCGGACCGGCGGTGCTCGGCGTGCGGCCGGAGGACGTCGTGGTCGGGGCGCCGGGGCTGCCGGCGCGGCTCGTGCGGGTCGAGCGCCACGGCGCCGATTGTTTCGAGACCTACGCGCCGCTCGC
>DBMN01000020.1 GCA_002298965.1 Rhizobiales bacterium UBA697
CGCGGCCTTGGCGGGGCGCGAGGCGGCGTCGTCGATCCAGCCGTTCTTCAGCTTGGCCTCGATCTTCGCCTTGTCGTCGGGCTCCGGCTTCATGTCGAGGGCGTGGCGCCACTGGAACGTCGCCTCGAGCGTACGGCCGACCTTCCAATAGGCATCGCCGAGATGGTCGTTGATGACCGGATCGTCGGGCTTCAGCAGGATCGCCTTCTCGAGCTCGGCCACCGCCTCGTCGTAACGGCCGAGCTTGAAATAGGCCCAGGCGAGACTGTCGACGATGTAGCCGTCGTCGGACTTCAGCTCGACCGCCTTCTTCACCAGGTCCAATCCCTTGTCGAGATTGATGCCCATGTCGATCCACGAATAGCCGAGATAGTTGAGCACGTGCGGCTCGTTCGGCATCAGCTCGAGCGCCTTGTAGAAGTCGGCCTCGGCCTTCGGCCACTGCTTGGTGCGCTCGTAGGCGATGCCGCGATAGTAGAAGAACGACCAGTCGTTCTTCGACGGCTTGTCGATCAGGTCGATGGCGCGGGTATAGACCTTGGCGGCTTCCTCGAAGTTCTTGGCGGCGCGCAGCACGTCGCCGAGCGCGACGATCGCCTCGAGGTCCTTGGGCGTGCGCTTGATCACCGCTTCGAGGTGACGCGTCGCCTCGGCGTGGTTCGACAACAGCGTGTAGTAGCGGCCGACCTGGATGTCGGCGACCGGACGCAGACGCGAGGCGTCGGGGATGCGCTCGAGCAGGGCGATCGCCTTCTCGTACTGCTTCATCTGGCCCTCGAGGCCGGCGAGCGAGACGAGCGGCAGTTCGGCCGTGGGATCGAGCCACAGCGCCAGCTGGAGATACATGGCGGCGATGTCCTCGCCGCCGTCGCGCGCCAGCGCCGAACCGATGCCGTAGAGGAATTCGGCGGCGCCGGCCTGCGGCGTGGCGATCATCGCCGCCGGCTTGCGGCCGGCCTCGATGTCGGCGCGCAGCGCGGTCATCACCGGGTGATCCGGCACCTTGGTCGCGAATTCGGAGAGGACCGCCAGCGCGTCGTCCTTGCGGCCGATGCGGGCGAGGTGGCGCGCCCAGGCCTCGACGATGCGCAGCGCGTTGCGATCGGCCTCGAAGGCGGTCTTCAGCCGTTTCGTCGCCTCGTCGGTCTTGCCGGCGCGATCGGCCATCAGGCCGACGTGGTAGTTCTTGAAGACGCCGTACCAGTCGAGGCCGCCGACCTTGTCGACGATCCTGGCGGCGCCGGGGAAGTCGCCGCGGCCGCTCTCGGCCCAGCCGGTCAGGACGGCGACGGTCAGATCGGACAGCGGGCGCGGCTGGATGGCGCCGAGATTGGACTTCACCCGGTCCCAGCGGGCGCGCTTCAGCGCGTCGACGCCGAGGACGAGACGGGCGAGCGGATGCTGGCGGTTGGTGCGCACCAGCGCCTCGGCGAGGCCGACGGCTTCGGCCATCCGCCCGTCGGCGAGCAGCAGCTGGAAGGTGCGTTCGGCCAGCGCCAGATTGCCGGGATCGAGCGCCAGCGCGTTGTCGAGATAGGTGGCGGCGGCGGTCACGTCGCGCGACTGGCCGGCGAAACGGCCGGCGAGATAGGAGCCGGCGAGCGTCGGCGGCGTCTGGATCGACAGGAAGTCAGGACCACCGGGCGTGGCTTCGGCGAGAGCGCTCGAGAGAACCAGCGCGAGGCCGGCGAGTGCCGCCCGAGACCGGGCGCGACGAAGACCCGAGACGGCGCGGAGGATGACGGTGCCGGACGACATGCGCATGAAACTCTTTCGATTTCCCGCGAGCGCCGGCTCGCGTCCTTGACTGGCGATACGATCCGACACGCCGGGAGCGGGGACCGGGAGACTGAAAGATGACCGAGGGATGTGGCTTTCCCGAGACGCGTCCGGCCGGTTCCTGCGGCCGGGCGAGAATGGCCTTTTCCCGCCGCGATGTGAAGCAGCTTTCGCCCCGGCGGCCCGAACCGCGACGTTTCGGTGGATTATTCGGGCAAGAGACGTGCCGATCCCGACGCGACGTTTCGCCATTCGTGCGACTTGGGACTTGCGTCGGGGGGTAACCGGATGCAAAGCATCGAGGATCGCCGAGGACCGTCGGAGAGGGCCCACGTTCACTCGGGGACGGAGACGGGAGTGGTCCTAATGACGAAGTGGGTGTACTCGTTCGGCGGCGGTTCGGCCGACGGAACGGCCGAGATGAAGGCGCTGCTCGGCGGCAAGGGCGCCAATCTGGCGGAAATGTCCAACCTCGGCATCCCGGTGCCGCCCGGCTTCACCATCACCACGGAGGTCTGCACCGCGTTCTACGCCGGCGGTCACACCTATCCGGCGGAGCTGGCGGCCCAGGTCGACGCGGCGCTCGACCGCATGAGCGCGATCACCGGCAAGCGATTCGGCGATCTCGCCGATCCGCTCCTCGTCTCGGTGCGCTCCGGCGCCCGCGCCTCGATGCCGGGCATGATGGACACGGTCCTCAACCTCGGCCTCAACGACGTGACCGTCGCGGCGCTGGAGACGGTGGCGGGCGACGCCCGCTTCGCCTGGGACAGCTATCGCCGCTTCATCCAGATGTATTCCAACGTCGTGCTCGACCTCGAGCATCACGAGTTCGAGGAGATCCTCGAGGAGTACAAGGAGCACAACGGCTACGTCCTCGACACCGACCTCACGGCCGACGACTGGAAGAAAGTCATCGTCTCCTACAAGGCGCTGGTCGAGCGCGAGACCGAGAAGCCCTTCCCGCAGGATCCGCGCGAGCAGCTGTGGGGCGCGATCGGCGCCGTCTTCGGCTCCTGGATGAACGCCCGCGCCATCACCTATCGCCGGCTCCACGACATTCCCGAGAGCTGGGGCACGGCGGTCAACGTCCAGGCCATGGTCTTCGGCAACATGGGCGAGACCTCGGCGACCGGCGTCGCCTTCTCGCGCAACCCGTCGACCGGCGACAAGCGGCTCTACGGCGAGTTCCTCGTCAACGCCCAGGGCGAGGACGTGGTCGCCGGCATCCGCACGCCGCAGAACCTGACCGAGGCGGCCCGCCTCGAGGCGGGCTCCGACAAGCCGAGCCTCGAGACGGTGATGCCGACGGCCTATGCCGAGTTCGTCGCCATCTGCGAGCGGCTGGAGAAGCACTACCGCGACATGCAGGACGTCGAGTTCACCGTCGAACGCGGCAAGTTGTGGATGCTCCAGTGCCGCGTCGGCAAGCGCACCACCAAGGCGGCGCTGAAGATGGCGGTCGACATGGTGGCCGAAGGGCTGATCACGCCGAAGGAGGCGATCGGCCGCATCGATCCGGCCGGTCTCGACCAGCTGCTCCATCCCACCATCGACCCGAAGGCCGAGCGCAAGCTCTTCGCCCACGGCCTGCCGGCCTCGCCGGGTGCGGCCTGCGGCGAGATCGTCTTCACCTCGGAAGAGGCCGAGGCCGCCACCCAGGCCGGCCGCAAGGTCGTCCTGGTGCGCGTCGAGACGAGCCCGGAGGACATCCACGGCATGCATGCCTCGGAGGGCATCCTGACCACCCGCGGCGGCATGACCAGCCACGCGGCGGTCGTCGCCCGCGGCATGGGCAAGCCCTGCGTCTCCGGCGCCGGTTCGATCCGCATCGACTATGTCGCCGGCACCATGACCGCCGACGGCGTCACCCTGCGTCGCGGCGACAAGATCACCATCGACGGCGCCGCCGGTCAGGTGCTGATCGGTCAGGTGGCGATGCAGCGGCCGGAGCTCTCCGGCGACTTCGCCACCCTGATGGGCTGGGCCGACGAGGTCCGTCGCATGGGGGTCCGCGCCAATGCCGAGACGCCTGCCGACGCCAAGGTCGCCCGGTCCTTCGGCGCCGAGGGCATCGGTCTGTGCCGCACCGAGCACATGTTCTTCGACGAGGGTCGCATCGTCGCGGTGCGCGAGATGATCCTCGCCGACACCGAGAAGGAACGGCGCGAGGCGCTGTCGAAGCTCTTGCCGATGCAGCGGGCCGACTTCGTCGCGCTGTTCGAGATCATGCACGGGCTGCCGGTGACGATCCGTCTGCTCGACCCGCCGCTGCACGAGTTCCTGCCCAAGACCGACGAGGAGATCGCCGAGGTCTCCTCCGCCATGGGCGTGCCGGCGGCCAAGCTCAAGGAGCGGGCGGAGGCGCTGCACGAGTTCAACCCGATGCTCGGCCATCGCGGCGTGCGTCTCGCCATCTCCTATCCCGAGATCTACGAGATGCAGGTCCGGGCGATCTTCGAGGCGGCGATCCAGGCCGCCAAGGAGACCGGCGAACACGTCGTGCCCGAGATCATGGTGCCGCTGGTCGGCATCAAGTCGGAGCTCGACTTCGTCAAGGCGCGCATCGACGCCGTGGCGAAGGAAGTGGCGGACAAGACCGGCGTCGCGCTCGACTATCACGTCGGCACGATGATCGAGCTGCCGCGCGCGGCGATCACCGCCGACAAGATCGCGGAAGTCGCGGAGTTCTTCTCCTTCGGCACCAACGACCTGACGCAGACGACCTTCGGCCTGTCGCGCGACGACGCCTCGAAGTTCCTCAACGCCTATCTGCGCGGCGGCTTCCTGGAACACGACCCCTTCGTCACCATCGACAAGGAGGGCGTCGGCGCGATGATCGAACTTGCGGCGGAGCGCGGGCGCAAGACGCGCCCGAACATCAAGCTCGGCATCTGTGGCGAGCACGGCGGCGACCCGGCCTCGGTGCGCTTCTGCGAGTCGGTCGGCCTCGACTACGTCTCCTGCTCGCCCTTCCGCGTGCCGATCGCCCGGCTCGCGGCAGCCCAGGCGGCGCTGCAGCACGCCAAGGGGTGAGACCCCGATCGGTCAACTGAAACGAAGAGAGGCCCCCGCGAGGGGGCCTTTCTATTTTTGCTCGGACGGCGCGTCGGCGGTGCGCGATGCTTCGAGACGGGCTGCCCGAGGCAGCCCTCCTCAGCATGAGGCGTTTGTTCTTGTTCTGAAAATTGAAAGCGCCTCATCCTGAGGAGCGCCGCAGGCGCGTCTCGAAGGATCGCGCACTGCGGTGAGGCGTCGCCGCCCTTCACCCTCCCTTCAGGGGAGGGTGCCGAGCGAACGCGAGGCGGGTGGGGTTCGGCGCTTCGGCAGCCAGCGAGACTGCGGTTGGAACCCGAACCGGCCGAGCTGCTCGACGATCCATCGAGGCCCTGACACCCCACCCCTGCCCCTCCCCTGATGGGAGGGGAAGATCCGTCGTGCCGCGATGCCGAGTGTTGGCCGAGGGCGCCGCGTCCCTGCCCGGCGAAGCGCGTTCCGCCGATGCCCAGACAAACAAAAAAGCCGGCGAGAGCGCTCTCACCGGCTTCTTCACATCGCCATGGCGATCAGCGCTTGCAGGTCGCGTAGGCTTCGGTCGTGGCCTGATACCAGGCGTCGGGGACCTGACGGTTCTCGTCGATCTTGACGATCTCCTCGTCCTTGATCGGCTTGATCGCCTTGGTCGAGGCGCACTGGCAGGCGTCGAGGATCTTCTGCTGCTTGGCGGAGAGCTTGTTGGCCTTGACCTCGGGCTTCTCGGCCTTTTCCGCCTTCTCGGGCTTGTCGTCGGCCGGGGCGTCTTCCTTGGCGTTCTCCTGATAGACGCAGGCGTCGAGCAGGACGCGACGGAGCAGCTCGCGCGAGGCCTTCGACGGCGGCGGCGTCACCACCGGAGCGGCGGCCGGAGCCGGCGCAGCTTCGGCCTTGGCGTCCGGCTTCGCCTCGGTCTTCTCCTCGGCCTCGGCCTTCTTGGCCTTCTTGGCCTTGTGCTTGACCGGTGCGGCCTCCTCGGCGGCAGGCTTCTCGGCCTGGGCGACCTGCGTCGCCGGGGCGGTCGGCGGCTCCGTCACATCGGTCGTGGCGGCGAAGGCCGCACCGACGGCGAGGGTGGCGGTGGCGAAGACGGCAGCACGGAGAACGGCGACGGCACGGGTCATATGTGGGAACTCCCAGAACGGGCGAAGCCGCGACGCTGCGCCGCGGCATGAAAGGAACGCCCTCCCGATAGACCCTCGCCGCCCGGGGCTCAAGTGCGCTTCGGTTACACCTCCGACGGAATCCACTTTTCCACGCGAACGCGCGAATCGTGGAAGGCGGCACCACCGAAGGGCGCCGGCTGATCGGCCCCGGTCAGCGTGTTGATGCCGCGCCCGTCCGCGTGCGCGCCGTTGGGGTGGATGCCCTCGACGACGATCACGCCGCGGCGCACCCCGTCGAAGGCCTCCGCCGGCAGACGCACCGCACCGCGGGCGTTGACGAGGCGTATCTCCTCGCCGTCGGCGATGGCGAGGCTCGCGAGGTCGTCGGGGTGGATCTTGGCGCGGGGGCCGCGCTCCTTGGCCTTCGAGGTCGTGGTCTCGGTGAAGGACGAGTTGAGGAAGTTGCGTGCCGGCGGCGTCACGAGGCGGAACGGGTGGTCGGCGTCGACGCCCTCCGTGACGTTCCACTGGTCGGGCAGACGCGGCAGATCTTCGAACGGGCCCATCGGCCCGTCGTTGTCCACCACGACCGACGCCCAGTCGGGGGCGAAGCGGAAGCGCCCATCGGCATGGCCGAAGCCATCGAGGAAGTGGGCGCGCTCGAAGGGCGGCTGGCAATCGACCAGCGGCCGGTCCTTCAGCTCGTCGAAGGTGCCGTAGCCGCCCTTGCGCAGCATCCAGTCGACGTGCTCGCGTGCCGTCATCTCGAAGCCCGGATGGGTGACGCCGAGGCGCTTCGCCAGTTCGCAGACGACGAAATGGTTCTCCCGCGCCTCGCCCGGCGCCTCGATCAGCTTCGGGCCGACCAGCACATACTGGTTGCCGCCGCCGCGATAGAGGTCGTCGTGCTCGAGGAACATCGTCGCCGGCAGGACGACGTCGGCCATCGCCGCGGTGTCGGTCATGAACTGCTCGTGGACCGCCACGAAGAGGTCTTCGCGGGCGAAACCGGCGCGCACCTTCTCCTGTTCGGGCGCCACCGACATCGGGTTGGTGTTCTGGATCAGCATGGCGGTCACCGGCCCGCGCCCACGCAGCGCTGCGGCATCGCCGGTCAGCACGCGGCCGATCTGGCTCTGGTCCAACCGGCGCACGGTCGGATCGCGCAGGTCCTTGCCTTCGACCAGCGTCTTGTCGATGCGGTAGATGCCGCCGTTGTTGTGGAAGGCGCCACCGCCTTCGTGGCGCCAGGAACCGGCGACGACCGGGATCGAACTCACCGCATGCATGGCGACGGCGCCGTTCCTCTGGCGGGTGAAGCCGTAGCCGATGCGGAAGAAGGTCTTCGGCGTGCGGCCGATCATCCGCGCCAGCGCTTCGATCTCGGCCGCGGGCACGCCGCAGATCGCCTCCGCCCATTCCGGCGTGCGGCTGGCGAGATGCGCCTCGAGTTCGGCCGGCACGTCGGTGTGGCTCTCGAGGAAGGGCCGATCGGCCCAGCCCTCGCGGAAGAGCACGTGCATCACGGCGCAGGCGAGCGCCGCGTCGGTGCCGGGGCGTACCATCACGGCGACGTCCGCCTGATCCATGGTCGGCGTGCGATAGACGTCGACGACGACGATCTTGGCGCCGCGTTCCTTGCGGGCCTTGACCGCATGGGTCATCACGTTGACCTGGGTCGAAACCGCGTTGGTGCCCCAGATCACGACGAGATCCGACTTCGCCATCTCGCGCGGATCGGCGCCGGTCAGCCGACCGTGGCCGGCGATCCAGCCCGGCCAGGCGAGCGCGGTGCAGATCGTGTCGTATTCCTCGGAATATTTCTTGGCGTGGCGCAGACGGTTGATGCCGTCGCGCTGCACCTGCCCCATCGTGCCGGCGTAGTAGTAGGGCCAGACGGCCTCGGCGCCGTGCGCCTTCTCGGCGGCGAGGAAGGCTTCCGCCACACGATCGAGCGCCTCGTCCCATCCGATCTCGCGGAACTGGCGCGAGCCCTTCGGTCCGGTGCGCAGGAGCGGCGTCACGAGCCGGTCGGGCGAATGGACGCGCTCGGCGTAGCGGGCGACCTTCGCGCAGATCACGCCGGCCGTGTAGGTGTTCTCGGTCGATCCGCGCACCCGGCCGATGGTGCGCTCGTCCAGAACCTCGACCTCGAGGCTGCAGGTCGAGGGGCAGTCGTGCGGACAGGTGGAACGCGCGGTGCGGACGGGAACGGTCTGGTTCATCGACGGACCTCGATCGAACGGGCGCGAAGTATCGCAGGTCGCCCCGTCTCTCGGGAGGGGGCGGACACATGAAATTCACCGATCGAACCGATGAACGCCGTCGATCGTCACCGTCCGGAGAACTTGGGCAGGAAGGGGATGTCGTCGAGCCCCAGGCCCGAATTCTTCAGGGCCAGGAAGCCGGCGAAGACGATCGCAGCGACGACCGTGGTGATCGCGGCCTTCAGCAACAGGCGCGGGCGGGTCGGTGCCGAGGCGGAGGTGCCGGGCACCACCTCGCCGGCTTCTCCTTGCGTCGTCAGCTTCAGCGGCAGCACGGCGAAGAGCACCGTCCACCAGATGACGAAATAGATCGCGATCGATGTGCCGATGCGCATGAGGCCTCCCCGGTTGATCGCGATGATAGGGCGTGGCGGCGGCGCGGGGAAGCGGCGGCGGGAAACGAAGAGAGCGCCCGGCTGGCGCGGGGCGCTCTCGTCATCCGAAACGTTTCGGATGATCGCTCAGACCTGCTCGAGCTCGACCAGCGTGCCGCAGAAGTCCTTGGGGTGGAGGAACAGCACCGGCTTGCCGTGGGCGCCGATCCTGGGCGTGCCGTCGCCGAGCACGCGGGCGCCGGCGGCCTTCATCTGGTCGCGGGCGGCGAGGATGTCCTCGACCTCGTAGCAGACGTGATGGATGCCGCCCGAGGCGTTCTTCTCGAGGAAGCCGGCGATGGTCGACGTCTCACCGAGCGGCTCCAGCAGCTCGACCTTGGTGTTGGGCAGTTCGACGAAGACGACGGTGACGCCGTGTTCGGGCTGCGGCAGCGGGGCCGACACCTTGGCGCCGAGCGTGTCGCGATAGACGGCGGTCGCCGCCTCGAGGTTCGGCACCGCGATCGCCACGTGGTTCAGCCGTCCGATCATCCGTCTTCCCTCCGTCGGTTCGAAACGTCAGGCGGACATAGCCCGGCGGCGACAGCGCGGCAATTCGCCTTGCGTCGGGCTCTGGGGCGGGGCGACGTGCGTTCCTCGCTCATGGTTCGAGGCTCGCCTTCGGCTCGCACCTCACCATGAAGCTGCAGATTGAAGCGAGCGATCCACACATCTCGGCTTCATGGTGAGGTGCTCGCCCCCAAGGGCGAGCCTCGAACCATGAGCGGGGGCACGAATGCGCCCCCTCGCCTCGCCTCACACCACTTGGACCGTCACCTCGACGATCGGCTTCTTGCCCCAGCGCTCGTTGACGGCGGCGCGCACGGCGCGCTTGACCGCGTCGGCGACCAGCGCCGTGTCCTTGCGCTTCGGCCGCGGCAGACCGTCGAGGGTGAGCGAGGCGGTCGTCTCGACGGTGTCGAGGAAGGTGCGGCCGCGATCGTCCTCGTCCGGCAGGCCGATCAGCACGGCCGACGGGTCGGAGAGCGCGTTGCCCTTGGCGTCGACCACCAGCGACACGACGACGACGCCGGCGAAGCTCGCCTTGCGCCGCGCCGCGGCGCCCGACTGGTCGGGCGTGACGAGCAGCGAGCCGTCGCGGAAGAGACGGCCGGTGAAGACCTCGTCGACCTCGGCCACCGGCCCCGGCGCGAGGCGGAGCATGCGGCCGTTCAGCGCGTGGCCGATCTTCGGCACGCCGAGCGAGCGGGCGAATTCGGCGTGGACTGCGAGATGCAGCGCCTCGCCGTGGACCGGAACCGAGATCTCGGGGCGGACCGCCTCGTAGAGCATGGTCATCTCGCCGCGGCGCGGGTGGCCGGAGACATGGACCAGCGCATCGCGGTCGGTGACGATCTTCACGCCCTTGGCGGCGAGCGCATTCATGATCGTGTTCACCGACTTCTCGTTGCCGGGAATGGTGCGCGACGAGAAGATCATCATGTCGCCGGGCGACATGGCGACCTGACGGTGCTCGCCGGAGGCGATGCGGGCGAGCGCGGCGCGGGCCTCTCCTTGAGAACCCGTGAGCAGCGTCACCACCTTGTCGCGCGGCAGGTAGCCGTAGGCGTCGTCGTCGAGGAAGGGCGGAAGATCGTCGAGGAGGCCGCATTCCTTCGCCACGTCGATGGCACGGCGCATGGCGCGGCCCATGACGACGACGTTGCGATCGGCCTTGACGGCGGCTTCGGCCACGGCGCGGAGGCGCCCGACGTTGGAGGCGAAGGTCGTCACCGCCACCCGGTGCGGCGCCGCCTTGATGATCTCGGTCAGGCTCGCCGCGACTTCCGTCTCCGACGGGCTCGAGCCGTCGCGCAGGACGTTGGTCGAGTCGTTGACCATCGCCAGCACGCCCTCGTCGCCGATGGCGCGGAAGCGATCGAAATCGGTCGACCAGCCGATGACCGGGGTCGGATCGACCTTCCAGTCGCCGGTGTGGATCACCGTGCCGAGCGGCGTGCGGATGGCGAGCGACACGGCTTCGGGGATCGAATGCGACACCGCGATCGCCTCGACGTCGAAGTCGCCCATCGTCCAGCGCTCGCCGGCGGTGAAGCGGGTGACCGGAATGTCGGAGGCGCCACCGTCGGCAGCGCCCTTGGCCTCGAGCAGGCCGGCGGCGAAGGGCGTCATGAAGACCGGCACCTTCAGCTTCGGCCACAGCGTCGACAGCGCGCCGAAATGGTCCTCGTGGGCATGGGTGATGACGATGCCGACGAGGTTCTTCCGCTCCTCTTCGATGAAGCGGATGTCGGGGAAGATCAGGTCGACGCCCGGCTCGTCGTATTCCGAGGCGAAGGTGATGCCGCAGTCGACCATCAGCCAGCGTCGGTCGTCTTCCGGCCCGAAGCCGTAGAGACCGAGATTCATTCCGATTTCGCCGACGCCACCGAGCGGCAGGAACACCAGTTCGTCGCCCTTGCGGGACTTCTTCGCCATGATCACTCCTCGGAGACCTTCTCCGGACGCGGGAAGAAGACGTCTCCCGCGGAAATCTTGCCATGTGTGCCGTCGGGCCGGGCGAGGCGCAGCAGCCCCGCCTCGTCGATGCCCTCGAAGATGCCGGTGTCCTCGCCGTCGACGAGGCGCACCCGGATCGGTCCGCCGATGCCGACGGCCCGCTTCAGCCAGGCCGCGCGGATCGCGGGAAAACCAAGGCCCGACGCCCATTCCTCGACCCGCGTCGCGAAGGCCGACCGGAGCGCCTCGAACAGGCGTTCGGGCAGGACGTCGTGGCCTTCGGTCAGGAGGCTCGTCGCCGGGGTCTCGGTGGCGAGCGGGAAGTGGCGGCAGTTGACGCCGATGCCGACGGCGACCGCGGTGCGGCCGGCCGGATCCCGCGTGGTTTCGAGCAGGATTCCGGCGCATTTGCGGCCGGCGATCATCAGATCGTTCGGCCACTTGATGCCGGGGACGAGACGCCCGCCCGTCGCTTCCGCCACCGCGTCGGCGGCCGATACGGCGGCGACGAAGGGAAGCTCGGGCAGATGGCGCGGCAGGCCGGGGTCGATCAGCAGCGCCGAGGCGTAGAGATTGCCGCTCTCCGAGGTCCAGCTGCGGCCGCGGCGGGCGCGTCCGCCTTCCTGTCGGTCGGCAACGACCCAAACCCGCCCCGGATCACCGGAGCGGGCGAGATCGAGCGCGTCGATGTTGGTCGATTCCGTCGTCGGCTTGGCGATCACCCGCCAAGGGGCGCCGGCGGAGGCAGAGGCCCGCTCCCCGCCGGGACTGTCGGTCGCCATCAGAACAGCGACTTGGCGGCTGCGGTCGCGGCGGCGGTGAGGCCGTTGCCGAGGACGAAGAACAGCAGCACGAAGATCGACGCCGCGGCGAAGACGAACTTCTGCTCGATGGTCGCCGCGTCGAGATCGGCCGCCGGCTCGTCGAAGTAGATCACCTTGACGATGCGGATGTAGTAGAAGGCGCCGATCACCGAGGCGAGCACGCCGAGCACGGCCAGCCAATAGAGCTGGGCATGGACGGCCGCCTGGAAGACGTAGAGCTTGCCGAAGAAGCCGGCGAGCGGCGGAATGCCGGCGAGGCTGAACATCAGCATCGCCAGACCGAAGGCGGCGAGCGGGCTCGAACGCGAGAGGCCCGCGAGATCGGCGATCTGTTCCACCGGCTTGCCGTCGCGGCGCATGGCGATGATCATCGCGAAGGCGCCGAGCGTGGTGACGAGATAGATCGCCATGTAGATGCCGACGCCGGTGATGCCGTCGACCGTGCCGGCGGCGAGGCCGACCAGCGCGTAGCCCATGTGGCCGATCGAGGAATAGGCCATCAGGCGCTTGATGTTGGCCTGACCGATACCGGCGAAGGCGCCGAGCACCATCGAGGCGATGGCGATGAAGGCGACGATCTGCTGCCACGACGGGCCGATCGAGCCGAAGGCCTCGACGCAGACGCGGATGATCAGCGCGAAGGCGGCGACCTTGGGGGCGGCGGCGAAGAAGGCGGTCACCGGGGTCGGCGAGCCTTCGTAGACGTCGGGCGTCCACATGTGGAACGGCACGGCGGAGATCTTGAAGGCGAGACCGGCCATCATGAAGACGAGGCCGAAGACGATGCCGAGCGACGGGGCATGGCCCTTCAGCGCCGCGGCGATCGGGGCAAAACCGGTCTGGCCGGTGAAGCCGTAGACCAGCGAGGCGCCGTAGAGCAGCATGCCCGAGGACAGCGCGCCGAGGACGAAATATTTCAGGCCCGCTTCGGTCGACCGCACGTTGTCGCGATCCATTGCGGCGACGACGTAGAGCGCCAGCGACTGGAGCTCGAGGCCGAGGTAGAGCGAGATCATGTCGTTCGCCGAGATCATCAGCAGCATGCCGGTGGTGGCGAGCACGACCAGGACCGGGTACTCGAAGCGGCCCCAGCCGTCGACCCGGGCGGGGCCGGCCGACAGGATCACCGCGACGATCGAGCCGATCAGCGCCAGCACCTTCATGAAGCTGGAGAACGGGTCGACGACCAGCGCGCCGCCGAAGGCGGAGGCGGCCTTCGGCCCGGCCAGCACGGCGACGAGGGCCAGGGCGAGAAGGGCGACGGCCCCCCAGCCGACCACGCCGGTCGACTTCTCGCCGGCGAAGACGCCGAGCATGAGAAGCGCGAGCGCGCCGATCGCGAGGACAATCTCCGGCAACACCGGCATCAGATCGAGTGTCATGGACTTGGTCTCGGCCCCAGAAGGTCTGACAGCGTCAGGTCTTTCAACAGTCGGGTCTGGCCGGCCGGATCGGTCGGCGAGACGTCGGTCGTGCGCGATCGGACCGGGGCCCGACCGCGCCGTCGCATCAGTTGGCGATCAGCGCCACCTTGGTGCCGGCGGCGATCGCCGCGGTCACCTTGGCGAGCATCGCCTGCACGGACGCCTCCGAGGCGTTCAGCACCGGCGCCGGATAGACGCCGTAGAACACCGTCACCAGCATCAGCGGGATCAGCACCGCGCGCTCGCGCCAGTCCATGTCGAGGATGCCCTGAAGCGAGGGCTTCTCGAGCTTGCCGTTCATGACACGAGCCAGCAGGTAGAGCGCGTAGGCCGCCGACAGGATCACGCCGGTCGCCGCGAAGAACGCCACCCAGGTGTTGGCGCGCCAGGCGCCGAGCAGGGTGAGGAACTCGCCGACGAAGCCGGAGGTGCCCGGCAGGCCGACGTTGGCCATCGTGAACAGCAGGAAGGCCACGGCGTACCACGGCATGCGGTTCACGAGGCCACCGTAGGCGGCGATCTCGCGGGTGTGCATGCGATCGTAGATCACGCCGACGCAGAGGAAGAGCGCGGCGGAGACGAAGCCGTGGGAGACCATCTGGAAGATGGCGCCCTGCACACCGGCCTGGTTCATCGTGAAGATGCCCATGGTCACGTAGCCCATGTGGGCGACCGACGAATAGGCGATCAGCTTCTTGATGTCCTCCTGCGCCAGCGCCACCAGCGAGGTGTAGATGATGGCGACGATCGACAGGGTGAAGACGAAGGGCGCGAACATCTCCGACGCCACCGGGAACATCGGCAGCGAGAAGCGCAGGAAGCCGTAGCCGCCCATCTTCAGGAGGATGCCCGCCAGGATCACCGAACCGGCGGTCGGCGCCTCGACGTGGGCGTCCGGCAGCCAGGTGTGGACCGGCCACATCGGCATCTTCACCGCGAAGGAGGCGAAGAAGGCGATCCAGGCCCAGGTCTGCAGCTGGACGGGGAAGTCGTGCCTGAGCAGCGCCGGGATGTCGGCCGTGCCCGCCTGCCAGTACATGGCGAGCATGGCGATCAGCATCAGCACCGAGCCGAGCAGCGTGTAGAGGAAGAACTTGAAGGAGGCGTAGACGCGACGCGGTCCACCCCACACGCCGATGATGATGAACATCGGGATGAGGCCGGCTTCGAAGAAGACGTAGAAGAGCATCAGGTCGAGCGCGGTGAACACGCCGATCATCAGCACCTCGAGGACGAGGAACGCGATCATGTATTCCTTCACGCGGTTCTGCACGCTCTGCCACGAGGCGAGGATGCAGAAGGGCATGAGGAAGGTCGTCAGTAGCACGAAGGCGACGGAGATGCCGTCGACACCCATGTGATAGCTGAAGACGTTGCCGAGCCAGGCCCCCTTCTCCTCGAGCTGGAAGCCGGGGTTCGACGGGTCGAACCGGGCCCAGATCAGGAGCGAGAGCAGGAAGTCGACGATGGTCGTGAGAAGCGCGATCGTGCGGATGCGCGACTTCGCCACGTCGTCGTCGCCCTTGACCAGCGCGGCGAAGACCACGCCGACCAGCGGCAGAAACGTGACGATCGTGAGCAGCGGCCAGTTGCCCATCACCGAACTCCCCCGAACATCACATAGCTCACCAGAGCGGCCACGCCGATCAGCATGGCGAAGGCGTAGTGGTAGAGATAACCAGACTGCAGCGCGACGACCTTGCCGGTGATCGCGACCACGCGGGCGGACACGCCGTCCGGGCCGAACCCGTCGATGACGCGACCGTCACCCTCCTTCCAGAGGAAGCGGCCGAGCTTCTTCGCCGGCTGCACGAACAGGAAGTCGTAGAGCTCGTCGAAGTACCACTTGTTGAGCAGGAACTCGTAGAGGCCCTTCTGCGAAGCGGCGAGCTTCTCCGGGATCTTCGGGTTCACCACGTAGAACACGTAGGACGTCACGAGGCCGACCAGCATCGCCACGAAGGGGGCGAACTTCACCGCCGTCGGCACATGGTGCATGTGCTCGAGGACGTGGTTCTCCTTGCCCGTGAAGAGCGACGCCTTCCAGAACTCGCCGTACTCGTGGCCGATGAAGTGGCCGGCGAAGAGCATGCCCGCGACGACCGCGCCGGTGGCGAGCACCATCAGCGGAACCGTCATGACGAGCGGGCTCTCGTGGACATGGTCCATGACTTCCTTGGAGGCGCGCGGCGCGCCCCAGAAGGTCTTGAAGATCAGGCGCCACGAATAGAACGAGGTGAAGAGCGCGGCGATGACCAGCAGGCCGAAGGCGAGGCCGGAGAAGGCGTTCTCACCGACATAGGCCGCCTCGATGATCGCGTCCTTCGAGTTGTAACCGGCGAAGCCGAACTCGGTGGTCGGCAGGCCGACGCCGGTCAGCGCCAGGGTGCCGATGATCATCATGGCGTAGGTCAGTTTGATGTGACCCTTGAGGCCGCCCATGTTGCGCATGTCCTGCTCGCCCGAGACGGCGTGGATCACCGAGCCGGCACCGAGGAACAGGAGCGCCTTGAAGAAGGCGTGCGTGAACAGGTGGAACACGCCCGCGCCATAGGCGCCGACGCCGAGGGCGACGAACATGTAGCCGAGCTGCGAGCAGGTCGAATAGGCGATGACGCGCTTGATGTCGTTCTGCACCAGACCGACGGTCGCGGCGAAGAAGGCGGTCACGGCGCCGACCAGCGTCACCACGGTGAGCGCGGTGTGGCTGAGCTCGAACAGCGGCGACAGGCGCGCCACCATGAAGACGCCGGCGGTGACCATGGTCGCCGCATGGATGAGGGCCGAGACCGGGGTCGGGCCTTCCATCGCGTCGGGAAGCCAGGTGTGCAGCAGGAACTGCGCCGACTTGCCCATGGCGCCGAGGAACAGCAGCAGGCAGATCACGGTCATGGCGTCGAACTGCCAGGACAGGAAGTGCAGCTGCTTGCCGGCCATGGTCGGGGCATTGGCGAAGATCGCGTCGTAGTCGACGGTGCCGAACAGCCAGAACACGCCGAAGATGCCGAGCACGAAGCCGAAGTCGCCGACGCGGTTGACGACGAAGGCCTTGATGGCGGCGGCGTTGGCCGAGGGCTTCTGGAACCAGAAGCCGATCAGCAGGTAGGAGGCGAGACCGACGCCTTCCCAGCCGAAGAACATCTGCACCAGATTGTCGGAGGTCACCAGCATCAGCATGGCGAAGGTGAACAGCGACAGATAGGCGAAGAAGCGCGGCCGATCCGGATCGTGGCTCATGTAGCCGATCGAATAGAGATGGACGAGCGCCGAGACCGTGTTCACCACCACCAGCATCACCGCGGTCAGCGTGTCGACGCGGATCGCCCAGTCGACCGAGAGGCCGGCGGTGTGCAGGAACGGCAGGATGTTCACCTTCATCACGCCGGCGGGATGGCCGAGCGCGATCTGGAAGAAGGTCACCCAGGACAGCGCCGCGGCGATCATCAGGAAGCCCGTGGTGACGAGCTCCGCCGGACGGGCCAGCGGCTTTTCCGCGTGATGGTCGCCATGGCCGTGGCCGTGGTCGTCGTCATGGGCCACCGCATGCGCGTCGGCGGGACCGTGGTCGTCGTGACCATGGTCGCCGTGGCCGAGATTGGCGGCCCCGTTCGGCGCGACCGGATGCGCGAAGAGCGTCATCGCGCCCGCGATCAGGAAGCCGAGGAGAGGGAGAAAGACGATCGCCGTGAACATGGATCGATCAACCCTTCATCACGTTGACGTCTTCCACCGCGATGGAACCGCGGGTGCGGAAGAACACGACCAGGATCGCGAGGCCGATGGCGGCCTCGGCGGCTGCCACCGTCAGGACCAGCAGGGCGAAGATCTGCCCCACGAGGTCGCCCAACGCGGTGGAGAAGGCCACGAAGTTGATGTTGACGGCGAGAAGGATCAGCTCGACCGACATCAGGATGATGATGACGTTCTTCCTGTTCAGGAAGATGCCGAACACCCCCAGCGTGAAGAGTATCGCGGCCACCGAGAGGTAGTGCGACAAGCCGATTACCATGACTTCCCCCGTCTCATCCGAGGTTTGCGGGATCACCGACGCGCGACGTCGATCACCCCGACCATTCTTCCGCAGCGAGCCCCCTCGCCCACCGCGGCCTTGGGTTTCCTCGCGGCGCCCATCGAGGGCGGCCGCGTCATGCGATCACGACAGGCCCTTGCCGATCTCGACCTTGACCACCTCGATGGCGGTGGCCGGGCCGCGTGCGACCTGTTCGGAAATGTTCTGCCGCTTGACGAAGGCCTTGTGGCGCAGCGTCAGCACGATCGCACCGATCATCGCGACCAGCAGGATCAGGCCGGCGGCCTGGAAGAAGAAGATGTACTTGGTGTAGAGCACCAGACCGATGGCCGCGACGTTGGAGGTCGCCGCATCGATCGGGTTGGCGCCGTGGCCGACCACCTGCGGGTCGATCACCCAGCCGCCGACCACCATCAGCAGTTCGGCGAGCAGGATGCCGCCGATCACCATGCCGATCGGGGCATATTCGAGCAGCCCGGTGCGCAGTTCGGCGAAGTCGACGTCGAGCATCATCACGACGAAGAGGAACAGCACCGCCACCGCGCCGACGTAGACGACGACCAGCAGCATGGCCAGGAACTCGGCGCCCATCAGCACGAAGAGCCCCGCCGCATTGAAGAAGGCGAGGATCAGGAACAGCACCGAATGCACCGGATTGCGGGCCGAGATGACCGCGAAGGCCGAAGCCACGGTCACGGCGGCGAAGACGTAGAAGAAGAAGGCCTGGATCATCGGTCGTCCTCGACACCCGCCGGCTGGGCCGGCGTGGCGTTCGGTCAGCGGTAGGGTGCGTCCAACTGGATGTTGCGGGCGATCTCGCGCTCCCAACGTTCACCGTTCGCGAGCAGCTTCGCCTTGTCGTAGAAGAGCTCTTCGCGGGTCTCGGTGGCGAATTCGAAGTTCGGCCCCTCGACGATGGCATCGACCGGGCAGGCTTCCTGGCAGAAGCCGCAGTAGATGCACTTCACCATGTCGATGTCGTAGCGGGTGGTGCGGCGGGTCTGATCGTTGCCGCGCGGGGCGGCCTCGATGGTGATCGCCTGAGCCGGGCAGATCGCCTCGCAGAGCTTGCAGGCGATGCAGCGCTCCTCGCCGTTGGGATAACGGCGCAGCGCGTGTTCGCCGCGGAAGCGCGGGCTGACCGGCCCCTTCTCGAAGGGGTAGTTCAGGGTCGCCTTCGGCGCGAAGAAGTAGCGCATCGACAGGAAGAATGCCGATACGAACTCCTTCAGCAACAAGGACTTCGCCGCCCGATCGAGTCTCATCACGTCTACCCTTCCGTTGACCCCGCGGGACATGCCCGAGGGTCTGGGTCCTGTTCAGTTCGCCCCGTTCAACCCGGTCATCGCCACACCGAACCACCATCCGAGGCCGGCGAAGACGAAGAGGTTGACCACGAAGGCCCCCTTCAAGATCAGCTCCCGTCGCGCGGTGAGGCCCGCGTCGCCGGGTTTCTTTTCCCAGGCTCGCCGCAGGAGACCCGCGACGATGCCGAAATCCATCACGCCCACCACGGAGCCCATGAAGGCTCCGATCAGGCCGGGAAGAGAGATCTCCATGCGAGCCCCCTTCCCTTCGCGCTCACGGCGCCCAGCCGGTCGCCTGCAGCACGCCGGCGACGATCACCACCATGCCGAGCGAGATCGGCAGGAAGACCTTCCAGCCCAGACGCATCAGCTGGTCGTAGCGGTAGCGCGGCACGAAGGCCTTCACCATCGCGAACATGAAGAACCAGAACAGGATCTTCAGCACGAACCAGAACACGCCGGGGATCCAGTTGAACGGCGGCAGATCGATCGGCGACGCCCAACCGCCCATGAACAGGATCGTCAGCATGGCGCACTGCAGCACGATCGCCACATATTCGCCGAGCATGAACAGCATGTAGAGCGACGACCCGTACTCGACCATGAAGCCGGCGACGAGTTCGGACTCCGCTTCGGCCAGATCGAAGGGCGGGCGGTTGGTTTCCGCCAGCGCCGAGATGAAGAAGATCGTCATCATCGGCAGCAGCGGCAGCCAGTACCAGTTCAGGAACTTCAGCCACGGCACGCCGAGCATGGTGGCGAGGCCGTGATCCTGGGCCCGGACGATCGCCGAGAGGTTCAGCGAGCCGACGCAGAGCAGCACGGTGATGATCACGAAGCCGATCGAGACTTCGTAGGAGACCATCTGCGCCGCCGAGCGCAGCGCCGACAGGAACGGGTACTTCGAGTTCGAAGCCCAGCCGCCCATGATCGTGCCGTAGACGCCGAGCGAGGAGATCGCCAGCACGTAGAGGATGCCGACGTTGATGTCGGAGATCACCCAGCCGTCCGCGACCGGGATCACCGCCCAGGCCGCCAGCGCCACCATCGTGGCGAAGAACGGCGCGACGATGAAGATGCCCTTGTTGGCACCCGCCGGGATGATCGGCTCCTTGAAGACGAACTTCAGCATGTCCGCGAAGGACTGCAGCAGACCCCAGGGTCCGACGACGTTGGGACCACGGCGCATCTGCACCGCCGCCCAGATCTTGCGGTCGGCATAGATGACGTAGGCGACGCCGATCAGCAGAACGACGAGCAGTGCCAGCGATTCCAGAACGATGATCAGGAGCGGCCAGAGGTAGTCGACCCACAGTGCGTACATCGGGCTCTCCCCCTCATTCCGCCGCGGCGGCCGTCGCGCGGGCGGCTGCCAGCGCGGAGCATTCCGCCATCGTCTTGGACGCCCGCGCGATCGGGTTCGTCAGATAGAAGTCCGTCACCGGCGACACGAAGTCGTCGGCCGCGAGCGAACCGGCACCGGCGGCGAGCCCGGCGACGTCTTCATGGGACGTCGGAGCGATCGCGTCGAGCCCGGCGTAAGTCGGATGCGCGGCGACGAGCGCGGCACGCAGTTCGCCGAGGCTGTCGAAGGGCAGCGTCCGGCCGACCAGAGCCGACAGCGCCCGCAGCACCGCCCAGTCCTCGCGGGCCTCGCCCGGCGGGAAGGCGGCGCGCTGCGCCAGCTGGATGCGGCCCTCGGTGTTGGCGAAGATGCCCGACTTCTCGGTATAGGCGGCGCCCGGCAGGATGACCGAGGCGGCATGCGCGCCCTTATCGCCGTGGGTACCGAGATAGACCACGAAGGCGGAGGCGAGCTTCGCGGTGTCGATCTCGTCGGCACCGACGAGGATCACCACCTCGATCGCGCCGGAGGCGGCACCGTCGAGGATCTCCTTCGTCGACTTGCCGCCGGCCGCCGGCACGACGCCGAGGTCGAGGGCCGCGACGCGGCTCGCCGCGGTGTGGAGCACCGAGAAGCCGTTCCATTCGGCCGAGACCGCGCCGATCGTCGCCGCGATCTCCGCCACCTTGGCCATGACGGCGGCGCCGTCGGCACGGGTGGTGACGGCGTTGCCGACGATGACCAGCGGCTTCTTGGCCGCCTTCAGCACCTCGAGGAAGCCGTTCTGACCCGAGGCGAGCGCCTCGAGGCCGGCGGTGCCCTCGCCGAGGAAGTTGTAGGCGTAGGTGAGATCGGCTTCCTCGCCGATCACGCCGATCTGGAGACCGCCACGGCGCCAGCGCTTGCGGATGCGGGCGTTGAGGACGGGCGATTCGAGGCGCGGGTTCGAACCCACGATCAGGATCGCGTCGGCCTCTTCGATGCCGGCGACGGTCGCGTTGAAGACATAGGAGCCGCGGCCGGCCTTGCCGTCGAGGCAGGAGCCGTCGGCGCGGGCGTCGACCGAGGCGATGCCGAGCGAGGCGGCGAGCGTCTTCACGGCGAAGAGCTCCTCGGCGCTGGCGAAGTCGCCGACGACGATGCCGATCTTGTCCGAGGCGGTCGCCTTGATCTTCTCGGCGACGGTCTCGAGCGCCTTCGACCACGACGCGGTCGTCAGCTTGCCGCCGACGCGGACATAAGGACGATCGAGGCGCTGGGTCTTCAGACCGTCGACCACGTGACGGGTCTTGTCCGAGATCCACTCCTCGTTCACCGCCTCGTTGAGACGCGGCAGGATGCGGACGACCTCACGGCCGCGCACGTCGACGCGGATGTTGGAGCCGAGCGCGTCCATGACGTCGATCGATTCGGTCTTGGAGAGTTCCCAGGGACGGGCCTTGAACTCGTAGGGGCGCGAGGTGAGCGCGCCGACCGGGCAGAGGTCGACGACGTTGCCCTGCAGCTCCGAGGCCATGGCCGAGCCGAGATAGGTGGTGATCTCGACGTCCTCGCCGCGCGAGATGAGGCCCATGTCCGCGGTGCCGGCGACTTCCGCGGTGAAGCGGACGCAGCGGGTGCACTGGATGCAGCGGGTCATCACCGTCTTGACCAGCGGACCGATGTCCTTGTCCTCGACGGCGCGCTTGTTCTCCGCGAAACGGCCGGCGTCGCCGCCGAAGGCCATCGCCTGGTCCTGCAGGTCGCACTCGCCGCCCTGATCGCAGATCGGGCAGTCGAGCGGATGGTTGATCAGCAGGAACTCCATCACGCCCTCGCGGGCGCGCTTGACCATCGGGGTGGTCGTGAAGACTTCCGGCGGCTCGCCGTTCGGCCCCGGACGCAGGTCCTTCACCGACATGGCGCAGGAGGCCTGCGGCTTCGGCGGTCCGCCCTTCACCTCGACGAGGCACATGCGGCAGTTGCCCGCGACCGACAGGCGCTCATGGAAGCAGAAGCGCGGAACTTCCGCGCCGGCCGCCTCGCAGGCCTGCAACAGGGTCGCTTCCGGGGCGACGTCGATCTCGGTGCCGTCGATCTTGATCTTGGCCATGCCCGTTCCTCACTCCGCCGCGATGCGCAGGCCGGCCTTGCGGGCGGCGATGCGTTCTTCGATGACCGGGCGGAAATGCTTGATCAGTCCCTGGATCGGCCAAGCCGCCGCGTCGCCGAGCGCGCAGATGGTGTGGCCTTCGACCTGCTTCGTCACCTGGAAGAGCATGTCGATTTCCTTGACGTCCGCCTCGCCCTTCACGAGACGTTCCATCACGCGCCACATCCAGCCCGTGCCCTCGCGGCACGGCGTGCACTGGCCGCAGCTCTCGTGCTTGTAGAAGGCCGAGAGACGGGCGATGGCGCGGATGAGATCCGTCGACTTGTCCATCACGATCACCGCCGCGGTGCCGAGGCCGGAGCCCAGCCCACGCAGGGTGTCGAAGTCCATCGGCGCGTCGATCATCTGCGCCGCCGGCACCATCGGCACCGACGAACCGCCCGGGATGACCGCCAGCAGGTTGTCCCAGCCGCCGCGGATGCCGCCGCAGTGCTTGTCGATCATCTCGCGGAAGGGCACGCCCATCTCTTCCTCGAAGGTCGCCGGCTTGTTGACGTGGCCGGAGACGCAGAAGAGCTTGGTGCCGGTGTTGTTCGGCTTGCCGAGACCGGCGAACCAGGCGCCGCCGCGGCGCAGGATGGTCGGCGCCACCGCGATCGATTCGACGTTGTTGACGGTCGTCGGGCAGCCGTAGAGGCCGACGTTCGCCGGGAACGGCGGCTTCAGGCGCGGCTGGCCCTTCTTGCCCTCGAGGCTCTCGAGCAGCGCGGTCTCTTCGCCACAGATGTAGGCGCCGGCACCGTGGTGGACGTAGAGGTCGAAGGGATAGCCGTGGATGTTGTCCTTGCCGAGGAGCTTCGCCGCGTAGCACTCGTCGATCGCGGCCTGCAGCGCCTCGCGCTCGCGGATGAACTCGCCGCGGACGTAGATGTAGGCGGCGTTGGCGCCCATCGCGAAGGAGGCGATGAGGCAGCCTTCGATCAGGTGATGCGGGTCGTTGCGCAGGATCTCGCGGTCCTTGCAGGTGCCCGGCTCCGACTCGTCGGCGTTGACGACGAGATAGTGCGGACGGCCGTCGGAGACCTTCGGCATGAAGGACCACTTGAGGCCGGTCGGGAAGCCGGCGCCGCCGCGGCCGCGCAGGCCCGAGGCCTTCATCTGGTCGATGATCCAGTCGCGACCCATTTCCAGGATCTGCTTGGTGCCGTCCCAGAGGCCACGCGACATCGCGCCCTTCAGGCTCTTGTCCTGAAAGCCGTAGATGTTGGTGAAGATGCGGTCCTTGTCGTGGAGCATCGGTCTCTTCCCGCTCGCCTTTCGGCACCCCCCGGCTCGCGCCGGATGTCTCTACCGCGCCCCGAGGGGCACGGAATTCGAAATCACTTCGCCCCGCCGCCGGTCACGATGTTGACGCGGTAGGAGCCGTCGTAGAGGCCCGGATCGGTCAGCGTGGTGGCGCCGCCCTCGGCCTCGCCGCCGATGCGGCCGTTCTGCGGACCCGGCTTCGGCGTCTCGCCGCGCTCGAAGGCGTCGAGAACGGCGTTGAAGCTCTCGGCCGTCAGGTCCTCGTAGGTGTCCTTGGAGACCGCGACCATCGGCGCGTTCACGCAGGCACCGAGGCACTCGACCTCTTCCCACGAGAACTTTCCGTCGGCGGAGAGCTCGTGGGCGTGGTGGGCGATCCGGTTCTTGCAGATCTTGATGATCTCGTCGGAGCCGCGGAGCATGCAGGGCGTGGTGCCGCAGACCTGCACGTGGGCGACCGAACCGACCGGAGCCAGCTGGAACTGGGTGTAGAAGGTCGCGACCTCGAGGACGCGGATGTGCTTCATGCCCAGTCGGTCGGCGATCGTCTCGATCGCGGCCTTGGAGACCCAGCCCTCCTGATCCTGCGCACGCATCAGGAACGGGATCACGGCCGACGCCTGCTTGCCCGCAGGGTAGCGGCCGAGAACGACCTGAGCCCAGGCCTCGTTCTCGGGCGTGAAGGCGAAGGAGGCCGGTTGGACCTCGGCGGGGGCGAGCCTGCGGACGCTCATGAAATCCTCGGCGGCTGATCGTTCATGTTCCAGACCGACTCGAAACAGGCGCCGCACATCACCTGCATGGCGTGCGGCGGTTTCGAACCTTGTTCCATCGCTCGCGCGCAGTCGTCACACAGCGCGCAGGCAATTCCGCGATCGTCCTCGTACCAGTGGAAGCCGCGCGTCTCGCCGTCGAGCAGAGCGGCCGGGATGGCCGTGCAGGCGATGGCGACGTGCTGGCGTCCGTGGTTGGGACAATCGATCTCCTTCACCGGTCGACCTCGCCGAAGACGATGTCGAGCGAGCCCAGGATCGCCGCGACGTCGGCGAGCATGTGACCCCGGTTGAGGAAGTCCATCGCCTGCAGATGCGCGAAGCCCGGAGCCCGGATCTTGCAGCGATAGGGCTTGTTGGTGCCGTCGGCGACGAGGTAGACGCCGAATTCGCCCTTGGGCGCCTCGACGGCGGCATAGACCTCGCCGGCCGGAACGTGGAAGCCCTCGGTGTAGAGCTTGAAGTGGTGGATGAGCGCTTCCATCGAGCGCTTCATCTCGCCGCGCTTGGGCGGCACGATCTTGTGGTTCTCGGCCGAGACCGGTCCGCGATCGTGGCCGAGCAGGCGCTCGACGCACTGATGCATCAGGCGGGTCGACTCGCGCATCTCGAACATGCGGATCAGGTAGCGGTCGTAGCAGTCGCCGTTCTTGCCGACGGCGATGTCGAAGTCGAGCTCCGAGTAGCACTCGTAGGGCTGCGACTTGCGCAGGTCCCACTTGGCTCCCGAACCGCGCACCATGACGCCCGAGAAGCCCCACTTCCACGCGTCTTCCAGGCTGACGACGCCGATGTCGACGTTGCGCTGCTTGAAGATGCGGTTCTCGGTGAGCAGGCCCTCGAGGTCGTCGAGCACCTTGGGGAAGGTGTCGCAGAACTTGGCGATGTCCTCGAGGAGCGCGTCCGGCAGGTCCTGATGGACGCCGCCGACGCGGAAATAGTTGGCGTGCATGCGGGCGCCGCAGGCACGCTCGTAGAAGATCATCAGCTTCTCGCGCTCCTCGAAGCCCCACAGCGGCGGGGTCAGCGCGCCGACGTCCATCGCCTGGGTCGTCACGTTGAGGAGGTGGGAGAGCAGACGGCCGATCTCGGAATAGAGAACGCGGATCAGCTGGCCGCGCTTCGGCACGTCGACGCCGAGCAGCTTCTCGGCGGCGAGGCAGAAGGCATGCTCCTGATTCATCGGCGCGCAGTAGTCGAGCCGGTCGAAATAGGGCGTCGCCTGGGCGTAGGTCTTGGACTCGATCAGCTTCTCGGTGCCGCGATGCAGCAGGCCGATATGCGGGTCGACGCGGGTCACCACTTCGCCGTCCAGCTCCAGCACGAGGCGAAGAACGCCATGCGCCGCAGGATGTTGCGGTCCGAAGTTGATGTTGAAGTTCCGAACGGTCGCTTCGGCGCCCATTGCGCGGCCCTCGTCTTCCAGTCCATCCCCCGGAGGGGCGTTTCGCCTCGGCGGCCGGCGTGCGGCCGCCCGCCGATCAGTTCGTCGCCTTCTCGTCGCCCGGCAGGACGCGATCCGGCCCTTCCCACGGCGAGAGGAAGTCGAAATTCCGGAATTCCTGCGCGAGCTTGACCGGCTCGTAGACCACCCGCTTCTCGACCTCGTCGTAGCGAACCTCGACGTAGCCGGTGGTGGGGAAGTCCTTGCGCAGCGGGTGACCGTCGAAACCGTAGTCCGTCAGGATCCGCCGCAGGTCGTGGTGACCCGAGAACAGGATGCCGTACATGTCGTAGGTCTCGCGCTCGAACCAGTCGGCGCCGGGGTAGATCGCGGTGGCGGACGGCACCGGCGTCACCTCGTCGGTCTGGACGCGCACGCGGACGCGGGCGTTCAGGGTCGGCGACATGAGGTGGTGGACCACGTCGAACCGCTTCTCGCGGGCGGGGTAATCCACGCCGCAGGTGTCGGTGAAGTTGACGAACTTCAAGTCGGCGTCGCCGTAGAGCACCGAGAGCACGTCGATCAGCGCGGCGGGCGCGACCTCGAGCGTCACCATGTCGACGCCGACGGACCAGCCTTCCAGTTTGCCCTGGAGCTTCGCCGCGATCGTCTCGCCGAGAGACTGGAGCGTGTCGGACATCGCTTGGCCCTGACCCTTCGTCCCGACGCCTTCCGGCGTCCCTTCGTTTCAGCGGACCGGGGCAGGCCGACCGGCCCCGGGAAGCGCGATCAGCGCTCGATGGTGCCGGTGCGGCGGATCTTCTTCTGCAGAAGCAGAACGCCGTAGAGGAGCGCCTCGGCGGTCGGGGGGCAACCGGGAACGTAGACGTCCACGGGCACCACGCGGTCGCAACCGCGCACCACCGAATAGGAATAGTGATAGTAGCCGCCGCCGTTGGCGCAGGAGCCCATCGAGATGACGTAGCGCGGCTCCGGCATCTGGTCGTAGACCTTGCGCAGCGCCGGGGCCATCTTGTTGGTCAGCGTGCCGGCGACGATCATCACGTCGGACTGGCGCGGCGAGGCGCGCGGCGCGAAGCCGAAGCGCTCGACGTCGTAGCGCGGCATCGACAGCTGCATCATCTCGACGGCGCAGCAGGCGAGACCGAAGGTCATCCACATCAGCGAACCGGTACGGGCCCAGTTGATGAGGTCGTCGGTCGCCGTGACGAGGAAGCCCTTGTCGGCGAGCTCGTCGTTGATCTGCAGGAAGAACGGGTCCTTCGCACCGACCGGTTCGCCGGTGTTCGGATCGATGATGCCCTTGGGGGCCGGGGCGACGAGCGGAGAGGTCTCGCGGATCAGTCCCATTCCAGGGCTCCCTTCTTCCACTCGTAGACGAAGCCGATGGTCAGCACGCCCAGGAACACCATCATCGAGGAGAAGCCGAACCAGCCGAGCTTGCCGAAGGCGACCGCCCACGGGAACAGGAAGGCGACTTCGAGGTCGAAGATGATGAAGAGGATCGACACCAGATAGAAGCGCACGTCGAACTTCATGCGGGCGTCGTCGAAGGCGTTGAAGCCGCATTCGTAGGCCGACAGCTTCTCGGGGTCGGGCTTCTTGTAGGCGACCAGGAACGGCGCGACGAGAAGCGCGAGGCCGATGACGGCACCGAGCGCGATGAAGACGACGATCGGCAGGTATTCGCTGAGCAGGCCTTGCATGGCGATCCCGTTCCTCTCCCGATCCGAGGGCCGCGGCGCGTGGGTGCGTCGTCGGCGGCATTCGCCCCCGGAGCCCGCGAAATGGAACGCGCGAAGGCGAATTTCGCAAGGGCCACAAGGGCGGCGAAACGCGCCCGCAGGGTGCGACGTCTCGTCACGAGGCACGCTTAGCCCAGCCCCGTGACCGACGCAAGCACATTGGAAAGCCTCTTTGGTAGGAAGTGGAAATCCCTTTCGCGTGAGCGTCCCGCGCGACGAGCGACGTTTCGCGTCGGGGGTGTCCGGGCGATCGATCGTCCCTCCCCGCGGTTCGCGGCGCGTCCCGCCACGAATTGAAATTTCGGACGGTTCGACGACGATCTTCGCGATCGTCCTTCGACGGTGAAAAACCCAAGGCCGCGGCGGTCGGCGCGGGAGAGACATGCGTGTTTTTCCACAGACCGCGGCGAAGGCTCGGAAAGAACGTCGAGTTTCGACGCTTGACAGGTCGGACGGGGGGCCTTAAACGAGCGCCATCGCCGACGGGGTGCTGCCCCGGAAGCGAGACAGCGGGGGCGTAGCTCAGTCGGTTAGAGTGCCGGCCTGTCACGCCGGAGGTCGCGGGTTCGAGCCCCGTCGCTCCCGCCATTCTCTCTCTCCGAAGAGAGATGTGCCAAAAGACCGGCGCGCCGCAAGGCCGCCGGTCTTTCGCATTTCCGGGCCCTTTGTGATCCGCCCTTCCCTGCCCGCACCTCCGCATTCGTGATCGGGACGAATCGAATCGTCATCGATCCGAATCGCCGGGCCGGTCTTCAGGCGTGGAAGAGAAACATCGCCGACATGGCGCCGCCCCAGGCGAGCACCGTGCCGCGCAGCAGGCGGGCGTCGACGGCGAGCGCGATCGCCGCGCCGATCCAGCCGCCGGCGACCGTTCCGGCGATCATCACCGCCGCCAGCGGCCAGGAGACGGCACCGACCGAGACGAAGACCGCGACCGAGGCGCCGGTCATCGCCATGCCCAGCACGATCTTCAGGGCGGTCGCCAGCGCCAGATCGGCGACGCCGAAGGCCTGGAAGGCGGCGACCATGGCGACGCCGCCGGCGGGGTTGAAGAAGCCCGTCAGGATCGACACCAGTCCGTGGACCGCACCGCGCCAGCCGAAGACGTCCGCCGTGCGGCCGGGCGCCCAGGAATCGCCGCCGCCGATCCATTCGCGAATCCACGGCACGACGAGGAAGCAGACGGTGGCGGCGAGAATCATCCAGGGCATCGTCGCCTCGAGCAGCCCGCGCGGCGTCAGAATCACCAGACCGCCGCCGATCGCCCCGCCGATCGCCGACAGGCCGGCGAAGGCACGGACGCCGACGGCGTGGGGGGCGAGGACGGTGCGGCAGCGCAGAGCGCCGCCGAGAAGGCCGCTCCAGGCGGCGACGGCGTTGGTGCCGCTCGCCACGACGGGCGGCAGACCGAGGCCGAGCAGCACCGGCAGGGTCACCAGTGACCCGCCGCCGGCGAGCGCATTGACGACGCCCGCGGCGAGCGAGGCGACGAAGAGGACGGCAAGGTGCATCGGCTCGATCGACGGCATCGGCGTCTCCCTCTCGAAGGCATGCGTATTTTCCCTCGATCGAGCGGCAAAGTGCTTCCTGATTCTCCGCTGATTGCTGCGTTGCGAGAACGCCCATGTGCAATCGGCGCCGAAACGGGAAGGAATTCACTCGTCATGTTGCGATGCGGCGAGATTCGTGCGGCGGTGCCGTTGCAGGCGCGCGTCGGTCGGGCCGGCGGCGCCGTCGCCCGGAATCGCTTCGACGGAGAATGATTTTTCGCGTCCGTCGCCCAACACCGACCGCCCGCGTCTTGTGATCGCGGCTCGCTCGAGGCTTCCTTGTCGCGCCCGATCGACCCACCCACCGGAGCAGGATCCCGGACGATGTGCGAACTCCTCGGCATGAGCGCCAACGTGCCCACCGACATCCGCTTCTCCTTCGCGGGGCTGGCGCGACGCGGCGGCGAGACGGGGCCGCATGCCGACGGCTGGGGCATCAGTTTCTACGAGGGGCGCGGCTGCCGCTCGTTCCACGATCCCGAGCCCTCGGCGAAGTCGGATCTGGCGCGGCTGCTGCGCGCCTATCCGATCAAGAGCCGGGTCGTCGTCGCCCACGTGCGGCGCGCCAATCGCGGCCGGGTGTCGCTGGAGAACACCCATCCCTTCACCCGCGAGCTGTGGGGCCGGCCCTGGACCTTCGCCCACAACGGTCAGCTCAAGGGCGTGAAGCGTCTGGCGCTCGGCCGCTTCCGCCCGGTCGGCTCGACCGACAGCGAACACGCCTTCTGCTGGCTGCTCGGCCGAATCGAGGAGCGCTGGTCGACGCTCCCCGCCCCGCGCCGGCTCGACGGGGTGCTGCCGGCGCTCTTTTCCGAGCTCGGCACGCTCGGCGTCTTCAACGCGCTCCTCTCCGACGGGCGGACGCTCTATGCCCATTGCGGCAAGCGCCTGTCGCTGATCACCCGGCGCGCGCCCTTCGGCCGGGCGACGCTGCTCGACGAGGACCTGCAGGTCGACTTCTCGGCCGAGACCACGCCGAACGACGTCGTCTCCGTCGTGGCGACACGGCCGCTCACCCGCGACGAGGCGTGGCGGGAACTGGTGCCGGGCGAGACGCTGGCGCTGCGCGACGGCGAGGTCTTCGACATCGGACCCGCGCGCCGTCGTTGAAGATCGCGCGCGATGGTCGCGCGACACGCTTCGCAGGCGCATACTTTGCGGTAAGGTGGGGCGACGCGCGTCGCCGGCCTGGAGGGGACCGGCCGGCGGACGCCGCGGCCTTCGTGTCCTCTCGCGAGCCTCGACAGACCCTTGACCGCACTCGACATCCTGACGATCGGCCCCTTCCCCCGCGACGAATCCCACGTCGAAGGCGGCATCCAGGCCTCGCTCCTCGGCCTCGGACGGCATCTCGTCGTCCATCCCGACATCGCCCGGCTGCGGGTCGTCGCCACGCCCAAGAAGGTCGGCGGCGGCATCGAGCGCGGCGCCGTCGCCGGGATCGAGACGATCTGGCTCGACGCGCCGTGGAAGTTCCAGGTCTCGTCGGTCGCCCGCGTGCCGATGGTGATCGGCATGCTGCGACAGAGCCCGGGCGCGGTCGTGCATCTGCACGGCTCCGGCCTGTTCGAACTCGCCGTGACGGTCGCCTGCCGCGTGCTGGGGCTGCCGCTGGTGTGGACGCTGCACGGCATCGTCGAGAAGGAGCTGCGCGACGCGCTGGCCAAGGGCGGCGGTCTCAAGGCGCGGCTGCGCTTCCTGCTCCATGCCGGCTGCGAGCGGGCCCAGCTGAAGCTCGCGCGCCTGCTGATCGTCGACACGAGCTACGTGGCGCGCGCCGTCGAGGGACGTGCCGCGGTCCGGCCCTCGCCGATCCCTCAGGGCATCGACTTCGCCGAATTCGCCGCCGCGCGCGAGGCCGCGCGGCCGGCGCCGACGCTGGTGTCGGTCGGCGTCGTCCATCCGCGGAAAGGCCACGACCGCACCATCGCCGCCTTCGCGATCGTCGCCGCGAAGATGCCCGAGGCGCGGCTCGAGATCATCGGTTCGCTCGCCTCGGCGGGCCATCTCGACGAACTGAATGCCCTCGTCGCCCGGTTCGGGCTCGAGGATCGCGTGGCGATCCGCACCGACGCACCGCGCGCGGCGATTCTCGAGGCTTTGGCGCGGGCACAGGCCTTCGTGCTGCATTCCCAGGAGGAATCGCAGGGCATCGCGCTGTGCGAGGCGATGGCGGCGGGGCTACCGGTGGTGGCGACGCGGGTCGGCGGCATCCCCGACGTGATCGGCGAGACGGACGCGGGCGTTCTCGTCGACTTCGACGACGTCGCCGGTTTCGCCGCGGCGATCGTCGACGTGCTCGGCGACGACGAGCGTCGCACGCGCATGAGCCGGGCGGCGATCGCGCGCGGGCGGGACTTCGACTGGTCGAACATCGTGCGCGGCGTGATCGAGCGCTACCGGCTCGCCCGCGACGGTCGGATCAACCGTCGCGAGCCTCTCTATCCGGACGTCCGCGCACCGCGCGGCGGCGATCCGTCACAGACCGAGTGAGACCTTCGCCTCGTCGAGCGACGCGGCGAAGACGTCGACCATCGTGTCGACCTGGGCCTCGGTGATGATCATCGGCGGGCAGAAGGCGATCGCCTCGCCCATGGCGCGCGAGATCACGCCCTTTTCCTGCATGATGTTGGCGACCGTGCCGCCGAGCTTGCCGACCGGATCGAGCGCGGTCTTTGCCTTCTTGTCGACGACCAGTTCGACCGCGGCGATCAGCGCGCGGCCGCGCACCTCGCCGACCAGCGGGTGACCGGCGAGACCGGCCAGACGCTTCTGCAGGTGGGCGCCGACGGTGGCGGCATTGGCGACGAGGCCGCGTTCCTCGATGATCGCGAGGTTCTCCAGCGCCACGGCGGCGGCGACCGGGTGGCCGCCGGCGGTGAAGCCGTGTCCGAGCGTGCCGATGCGGCCGGATTCCTCGGCGATCGGGCGATAGACCTCCTCGTCGATCAGGATCGCCGACATCGGCATGTAGGACGAGGTCAGCTGCTTGGAGCAGGTGAGCACGTTCGGCTTCATGCCGTAGGTCTGCGAGCCCCAGAAGTTGCCCGTGCGGCCGAAGCCGCAGATCACCTCGTCGGCGACCAGCAGGATGCCGTACTTCTTCAGGACCGCCTGGATCTTCTCCCAGTAGGTCGCCGGCGGCACCACGACGCCGCCCGCGCCCATGATCGGCTCACCGAACATGGCGCAGATGGTCTCCGGGCCTTCCTTCAGGATCAGCGCCTCGAGATCGTCGGCGCAACGGGTGGCGAAGGCCTCCTCGGTCTCGCCCGGACGGCCCTCGCGCCAGTAGTGCGGCGCGGTCGTGTGGAACACGCCCTCGATCGGCAGATCGAAGGAGCGATGGTTGTTGACGAGGCCGGTGAGGCTCGCCGAGGCCATGGTCACGCCGTGATAGGCCTTGATGCGCGAGATGAACTTCTTGCGCTTCGGCTCGCCCATGGCGTTGGCGCGATAGCGCAGCAGCTTCATCACCGTGTCGTTGGCTTCCGAGCCCGAGTTGGTGAAGAACACCTTGGACATCGGCACCGGCGCGAGCTGCACGAGCTTCTCGGCGAGGTCGATCACCGGGCCTTGGCTCTTGTGACCGAACGTATGGTAGAACGGCAGCGTCTCGAGCTGGCGGGTCGCCGCCTTGACCAGGCGCGGCTCGGAGAAGCCGACGCCGACCGACCACAGGCCGGCCATCGCCTCGATGTAGCGCTTGCCGTGGATGTCGATGACATGGACGCCGTCGCCGCGCTCCAACACCAGCGGGCCGATCTCTTCGTGTCGGACGGCGTTGGTATAGCCGTGGAGGTGGTTGGCCACGTCGCGGGCTTCGGGCGAATTGGGCGCATGGGACATGGGTCTCGAGGTCCTCGTCTCGGTGGGAACGGCGGAATCTTCGGCATCGCCCCCATGGGGCGAAGGCACGACCCTACCCCCGATCGAACGATCGCCCAACACGGAAAAGCGCCCCGCCGAACCACTCGTTCGCTCGGCGAACGGAGGGAGCAACAGAGCCGTCGCGGAGGCCCTTCATGTTGAGGTGCTCGGCGAAGCCGAGCCTCGAAACGCGAAGGGCCGAGTGGCAATGCCCGTCGTGGCTTCGCGCCTCACGAGGCCCGACGATGTCGGGCACCTCAGGGTGAAGCCGAACAGGAAAACGGACTAGGACTTGCCTGCCGCGTTCAGTCGTCCGCCCAGGGTGAGTGGCGGAAGAAGGGCAGCGCCAGGAAGTAGCCGGCGACCGCGAGGAAGCCGAGCTTGATCGCCCAGCCGACCTGGAAGTTCGCCGCGATCGCCGCCGAGGCGATGCCGAACCAGCCCATGGTGACGACGATGGTCAGGGCGCGCAGCTTCACCACCCGGAGCGGATGGACGAAGACGACCGGCACGAACATGCCGATGGTGCCGAGAATCAGGATCAGGGCACTCGCCTGCCACGGCAGGCGCAGCACGAAGAGATAGAGCACCGCGACGTTCCAGATCGCCGGGAAGCCGCGGAACCAGTAGTCGCGCGTCTTCATCGAGGCGTCGGCGAAATAGAGCGTCGAGGCGAGCGTGACGATCAGTCCGAGCCAGAAGGACACCTGCGTCGGCATCAGATCCGAGCGCCACAGCGCGATCACCGGCACCAGCACGTAGGTCAGGAAGTCGATGACGAGATCGAGTACGACGCCGTCGATGCGGGCGGCGGTCTCGGTGACCTTGGCGGCGCGGGCGAGCGTGCCGTCGATGCCGTCGATGAAGAGCGCGAGGCCGAGCCAGGCGAAGCAGGCGGCGAAGTCGCGTTCGATCGCGGCATAGAGCGCGAGCAGCGCCACGGCGCCGCCCGAGGCGGTGAAGACGTGCACCGAAAAGCCGGCGGCGCGCCGCACGGATACCGGTCTGTCGTCCCAAGTCATGTCGTCACCCCGTTCGCCCCGGCACCGCCGGCCGTTCCCGTCGAAACGTGACAAAGCACGTCCCGGCGAGCGGGGCAACGGGGGGCCCGCTCGGAGCCCGTCCGCGCCGATGAAACGGACGCTCAGTCGAGGGCGACGGCGCGGCGCGTGGGGCCGTGGGCGCCGTCGAAGGAGATCACGGCGCCGGCGACGGCGCGCATCTCCTCCGGGAACTCGTCGCGGGCGCGAGCGAGTGCGGCGCGCACCAGATCGTCGGCGATCGGGTCGGGCCGATGGAAGCGGACGAGCGAGGGCCGCTCGGCATCGTCGAGCGTGACGGTGGCGTCGGCCCCGATCAGGCCGGCGAGGCGATCGGCGAGTTTGTCGAGCGACATGGGACCGTCCTCCTTCAGGGGCGAAAAGACACTCTTCGCCGTGGGCAGGATGGCACCGCCGCATGACGAGGCGACGACGGACGGTCGCGCGTCTTCCTTGCCGATCGTGCGAGAAAGCTGAAATGATGGCGCCATGGTCCGCACCAAGTCGCTCGTCTCGCGCTATCTCCTCGTCTCGCTGCTGGCGGCGGTCGTGCCGCTCGCCGTGGTCGGCCATCTCTACGACACCTATGCCCGCGACATGCTGGAGGCGCTGACCGGCCAACGACTCTCCGCCCAGCTCGCCGCGACCGCGAGCCGCATCGGCGCCTTCTTCGATTCGCGCATCTACCAGCTCGACACGCTGTCGAACTATCCCTCGATCCAGGGCGAGAGCGCGGCCGACAACGAGATCGCCGCGATCCTGCGCATCGAGGCCGACGTGCCGGATCTCTACGGTATCTGGTTCTTCGACCGGGTCGGTGGCCTCGACCGCGTCATCGCGGGGCAGGCTGCCTCCGGCGCGCCCTACTGGAAGGGGGCGGCGCCCGATCTCGCCGAGTTGCCACGCGCCCGTACGGGGGCGACGGAGATCGTCGGCCCCGTGCCGCCGAAGAACGGGGCGCCGGGCTGGTTCCTGATGCGCCAGACGCTGCGCGACCCCGCGACCGGGGCCGAGAGCGGCAAGATCGCCCTCCACGTCCGTCTCGCCTCGGTGACGGAGCTGATGGGGGCGTCGGAACTCGGCAATCTCGTCCAGCCGGTGCTGCTCGCCCCCGGCGGCATGGTCTTCGACACGGTCGGGCGCCCTGCCCGGCCGGTCGGCGACCTGATGTCGGGGCCGGAGATCGCGCCGGGCTGGCGGGTCGCGCTGGCGATCCAGCCCGAGGCGCTGCTCGGGCCGTTCAATCAGGCGCGCCACTGGCTCTACATGCTGGTGGTGGGCTCGGCGGCGGCGCTGATCGTGCTGTTCCTGCGCCTCTCCAACCGTCTGCGCCAACGGCTGCGGCATCTGGTCGTCGGCGCCGACGCGGTGTCGGCCGGCCGGCTCGACTATCGCCTGCCGGAGCGCGGCGACGACGAGATCAACGTCGTCTCGCGCGCCTTCAACGCCATGTCGGAGAAACTCGAGCGGTCGATCGAGCGGATCGTCAGCGTCGAGAAGATGGCGGTGCTCGGCCAGTTCGCCACCGGCGTCGCCCACGAGGTGCGCAACCCGATGGCGGCGATCAAGACCTCGGTCCAGGCGCTCGCCCGCAACGAGAAGGTCGCCGAGCGCAAGGAGATCCTGACCGGCGTCTCGGCCGAGATCGATCGGCTCGCCCGCGTCATGGAGGACCTGCTCGAATACGGCCGCCCGCGCTCGCCGGAGACGACGCGCATCCCCATCCGCGAACTCTTCCGCCGGGTCGAGGCGCTGGTGACGCCGGAGATCGAGCGGCGCGACCTGCATTTCGCCGTGCTCGGCGAGGGCGACCTCGTGCTGCTCGCCGACCGCGACCACATGATGCAGATCCTGCTCAACCTGATCGTCAACGCCATGCAGGCCTGCGCCGCCGGCGGCGCGGTGACGCTGAAGGCGCAAGCCGCGGAGGGCGGCGTCCTGGTCGCGGTCTCCGACACCGGCGACGGTATCGCCGACGGCGACCTGCCGCACGTGATGGAACCCTTCTTCACCACCCGTTCCTTCGGCACCGGCCTGGGTCTGTCGATCTGCCGACAACTCGTCGCGGTCAACGAAGGAACGATCGACATCGCCAGCCGGCCGGGCGAAGGAACGGTGGTGACCCTCCTCCTGCCCCGCGCCGCCGACGGAGACTGACGTGTCCGACATTTCCGTCCTGATCGTCGACGACGAACAGCAACTGGTCCGTTCGCTCCTCTTCGCCCTGCGCGAGGAAGGGATCGCCGCGCGCGGCGCCCATACGGCGGCCGAGGGCCTCGCCGAGATCGCCCGCGCCATGCCGGATCTGGTGCTGCTCGACCAGCGGCTGCCCGACATGACCGGCACGGAAGTGGTCGAGAAGCTCAGGCGCGAGCAGATCCAGGTGCCGGTCGTGATGATCTCCGCCCACGGCGACACCCGCGCCGCGGTGCAGGCGGTGAAGGCCGGGGCGTCCGACTATCTCACCAAGCCCTTCGAGCTCGAGGACCTGATCCACGCCATCCGCTCCACCCTCGAGCGGGAGAAGCTCGCGGCGGAAGTGAGCTGGCACCGCGAGGCGATCCTCGGCGACGACGGCATGGTCGGCGACAGCGCGGTGATGCGCGATCTCACCGAGACCGTCCGTCGGGTCGCGGCCTCGGCCACGACGCGCGTGCTGCTCTTGGGTGAATCCGGCACCGGCAAGGGCCTCGTCGCCCGTTCGATCCACAATCGCTCGGCCCGCGCCAAGGGGCCCTTCGTCGAGGTCAACTGCGCCTCGCTGCCCGAGCAACTGATCGAGGCGGAACTCTTCGGCACCGAGAAGGGCGCCTTCACCGGCGCCCATCAGCGCCGCCTCGGTCTGGTGGCGCTCGCCGACGGCGGCACGCTGTTCCTCGACGAGATCGGCGAGATGCCGCTCGCCCTGCAGGCGAAGCTCCTGCATTTCCTCGAGAACGGCAGCTACCGGCCGATCGGTTCCGGTCAGGCGCGGATCGCCGAGGTGCGGGTGATCGCCGCCACCAACCGCGATCTCGCGGCCGAGGTGAAGGCCGGCCGCTTCCGCGAGGACCTCTACTACCGGCTCGCCGTCATCCAGCTGAAGTTGCCGGCGCTGCGGGAACGCGGCGGCGACATCGTCGCGCTGGCACGGCACTTCGCGGTGAAGCTCGCGGCGGAGAGCGGCGTTCCGCCGATCACCCTCGACGAGGCGGCGACGCGGCTCTTCGAGCGCCACGGCTGGCCGGGCAACGTGCGCCAGCTGAAGAACCTCGTCGAGCGGCTGACGATCCTCCACCCCGGCCGCACGATCTCGCCCGCCGAACTGCCGCCGGAGATGACCGACGGCGCCGCCCGCACGGCCGACGCCGCGCTCGACGCCCACCTCGACGCCTCCGAGCGGCACCTGCTGACCGACGCGCTCGCCCGGGCCGGCGGGCAGAAGGGCCGCGCGGCCGAACTACTCGGCATCTCGCGTCATTCGCTGAAACGCCGGCTGCAACGGCTCGGCCTCTCGAGCGAAAACCGCTCGTCCTGACGCGCGCCTCGAGCGGAAACCGCTCGAGCGCTCCGCCCCTCTCCTCACGGCAGCGGCGCACCGCCTCGTCGCCTCGATTGGCACGGCGATTGCGAACCGATTTGTCGAGCGCCCTCGACGGCGTTCGGTTACGGAAGCGACGGATCAACCATCGCTCCGGGGGGAAGAAACATGCGTCCAGGCAGGGGGCCGCGACCGAACGCGTTCGGTCGTCTCGTCCGTATCGTCGTCGTCTCGTTCGCGGTGCTGCTGGCACCGGCGACGGCGAGCGCGCGGATGGAGTTCGGCGTGCCGGCGGCCGAGGCCGACGTGGTGGTCGGCTGCATGTATCCGATGTCCGGGCGCTCTTCGATCTACGGCCGCGACAGCGTCGCCGGCATTCGCCTGGCGCTCGCCGATCTCGCCCGCGGGGCGATCGGGTCGCCGCCGCCGAAGATCCACGTGATCGTCGAGGACGACCGCTCCAAGGCCTCCTTCGCGGTGCGCATGGCGGAGGACTTCCTGCGCCGCGACAAGGCGAAGTTCTTCTGCGGCATGGTCTCCTCGGGCGTCGCCCAGGCGGTGCGCGAGGTGGCGAGCGCCCATTCGGTGGTGATGATCGGCACCGACCACGCCTCCTCGCGCTTCACGCTCGACGCCTTCGACCGCCACTATTTCCGCGTCACCAACGACAGCTGGGCCTCGAACGCCGCCGGCGCCCGCCATCTCGCGGCGCTGAAGAAGGAGACGGGCTGGAAGCGCATCGCCTTCATCGGCCCGGACTACGACTACGGCCACGTGTCGTGGAGCGACCTCAAGGAGAACTTCGCCCAGCTCGGCATCGAGGCCGAAGTGGTGGCGGAGCTCTGGCCGCGGCTCTACGAGCCCGACTATTCCGCCTACATCGAAGCGCTGATCGCGGCGAAGCCCGACGTCGTGGTGACCGCGCTGTGGGGCGGCGACTTCATCGCCTTCCTGCGCCAGGCGGCCTCGACCTCGTTCTTCGACAGGATCCGGCTCGCCAACTTCGACACCGGCGGCAATTTCGACGTGATGGTGGCGCTCGGCGCCAATCCGCCGCCCGGCCTGATCGTCTCCGCCCGCCACCACAACAACTGGCCGGAGACCGACGAGAACCGCCGGTTCGTCGCCGACTTCCACGCCATGGAGGGTCGCTACCCGACCTATGCCGCGGCGGGCGCCTATGCCGGGATCATGGCGATCGCCTCCGCCGTCGCCGCCGCCGGGCCGAACGGCAGCGCCGAAGACCACATCCGCGCCCTCGAGGGTCTCCGGCTGCACACGCCGAAGGATCCGGAGGGCTTCACCTCCTACATCGACGCGAACACCCACCAGATCGTCCATCCGCTGGCGATCGGTCGGGTCGTGCCGAACCGCGCATTCCCGCCGGCCGAGGTCATGCTCGGCGACTGGCGGGTCTATGCCGCCGAGGATCTCGTCCCCCCGCCCGACGTGGTGATGCGGCGACGGGGATCCACGGCCGGCCTCGAAATCGGAAATACCCATAAAAACAGGGAGTGAAGACGCATGAAACTCGTGAAGCCACTGGTCGGCCGCCTGCTCGCCGGCGCGGTTCTCGGTCTCGTCGCCCTCGGCGCGACCGGGGTCTCGGCGGCGGAGAACGGCAAGTTCCGTCTCGGCATCGTGACCTTCCTCTCGGGCGGCGCCGCCGGTCCGTTCGGCGTGCCCTCGGCGCACGCCGCCGAGACGGTGATCGAGGCGCTCAACAAGGGCGGCCTGCCGGCGCCCTACGACAAAAAGGGCATCAACGGCCTCGAGATCGAAGCCGTGATCATCGACGAGAACGGCGGCGCGACCAAGCAGGTCGAGGAGTTCCGCAATCTGGTCGAGCGTCAGAAGGTCGACGCGGTGATCGGCTACATCTCGTCGGGCGACTGCCTCGCGGTGTCGCCGGTGGCCGAGGAGCTGAAGATCCCGACCGTGCTCTACGACTGCGGCGCCTCGCGCCTCTTCGTCGAGAACAAGTCGCCGAAATTCGTCTTCCGCACCGGCCTCGACGCCGTCGTCGACAACGTCGGCGCCGTGCGCTACCTCGCCGACACCCGTCCGAAGGCGACCGCGATCGCCGGCATCCAGCAGAACTACGCCTGGGGCCAGGACAGCTGGGCCGACTTCACCGAGACGCTGAAGAAGGTGAAGCCCGACGCCAAGATCGTCGCCGAGCAGTTCCCGAAGATCTTCCAGGGCCAGTACGGCGCCGAGATCTCGGCCCTGTCGGTCGCCAAGCCCGACGTCATCCATTCGAGCTTCTGGGGCGGCGACATGGAGGCCTTCGTGCTCCAGGGCAACGCCCGCGGCCTGTTCGAGAAGTCGGCGCTGGTGCTGACCTGCGGCGAATCCGGCATCGACCACTACAAGGGTCAGGCGCCGAACGGCATGATCATCGGCGGCCGCGGTCCCTTCGGTGCCTTCGCGCCGAAGAACGCGCTCTCCGACTGGCTGCGTCAGGCCTATGTCGCCAAGTGGAACGAGCAGCCGATCTACCCGTCCTTCAAGATGGCCCAGGCGATCCTCGGCCTGAAGGCGGCGACCGAGAAGGCGGCCGGCGGCGCGGCGGGCAAGATCCCGACCGCCGACGAGATCACCGCGGCCTTCACCGGCCTCACCTTCGAGTCGGTCTCCGGCACCGTGAAGATGGCGCGCGCCGGCGGCCATCAGGCGATGCAGGGCATCGCCTACGGCGAATATCACTTCGAGAACGGCAAGCCGGTCCTGAAGAACGTGAAGTCCTACAAGGACACCTGCGTCACCCCGCCGGACGGCACCTCGGGTCAGGACTGGATCAAGGCCGGCATGCCCGGCGCCCAGTGCGACTGAGATCGACCGAAGGGAGCTCCGATCATCTCTCCGATGCAGAGGTCCTTCATCCTGAGGTGCGAGCGAAAGCGAGCCTCGAAGGGTGATGGACCGAGAGGCACGGCCCGTCGTCGCTTCGCCCTTCGAGGCCCGACCTTTCGGTCGGGCACCTCAGGGTGAAGCGGAACGGGATGGATGATCGGGTGCCCCCGACCGGACGAGCCCCCTTTTCCGAGACATCCCGGCGGCCCCGCCGCCGGGAAGCCCCACGGAGACACCGATGACCACCCTTCTCGCCATCCTGATGGACGGCGCCATCTATGCGTCGTGGCTCTTTCTGGTCGCGGCCGGATTGACCGTGATCTACGGCGTCATGCGCATCCTCAACATGGCGCACGGCAGCTTCTACGCCATCGGCGCCTATTCGGCCGCCTCGCTGGTCGGCTGGTGGTTCAACTCGGTCGGCGGCAATCCGTGGATCGGCTATCTGCTGCTCGTCGCCGCGGCACTGGTCTCCGGTCTGGTGGTCGGGCTCATCGTCGAATACGGCCTGCTCGGACGCATGGTCGGGCGCGACGAGATCCTGATGGTGATCGTCACCTATGCGCTGCTCCTCATCCTCGAGGACGCGACCAAGCTCCTGTGGGGCGTCGATCCCTATTTCACCTACCAGCCCTATTCGTTCCTCGGTCGCACCTCGATCGGGGCGCTCGCCTTCGCCAACTACGATCTGGCGCTGGTCGTCGTGTCGCTGCTGGTCGGCTGCCTCCTCTGGCTGGTCCTGAACCGCACCCATCGCGGCAAGCTCCTCCAGGCGATCATCCACGATCGCGAGGTGGCGCAGGCGATGGGCGTCGACGTCAAGACGATGTTCGCCGTCACCTTCGCCGTCGGCACGATGCTCGGCACGCTCGCGGGTGCACTGACGGCCCCGGCGATCTCGGTTTCGCCGGGCATCGGCGTCGAGGTGATCGTGCTCGCCTTCGCCGTCGTCGTGGTCGGCGGCATGGGCTCGATCGGCGGTGCCGCCGCCGGCGCCGTGCTGGTCGGCCTGACCCGCGCCGCCGCGGTCCATCTCGCGCCGGAACTCGAACTCTTCGTCATCTACGGCGTCATGTCGGTGGTTCTCGCGGTGCGTCCGCAGGGCCTCTTCGGCCGCACGCTTGCCAGAAAGATCTGACGATGCGCCTCGATCGAACCGAACTCCTGCTTCTCGGCGCCGGTGTGGTGCTGGCGCTCGGCGCCTTCGTGCTGCCGGGCTGGCTCACCTTCCTGCTCACCATCGCCTTCGCCAAGGGCCTCGTCATCCAGGGCGTCGTCGTCCAGATGCGCGCCGGCCTCGTCTCCTTCGGCCAGGGCCTCTACTACTGCATAGGCGGCTACGTCGTCGGCATGGGCGGCCACTTCGCCAAGGTCTCCGACGCGGCGCTGCTGCTCGCGGCCGCCGTCGCCGCGGCGATCGTCGTGGCGATGATCCTCGGGCTGCTGCTGACCCGCTATCGCGAGATCTTCTTCGCGATGCTGTCGCTCGCCTTCTCGATGATCCTCTTCGGCGTGCTGGCGAAGAGCCAGTCGCTGGGCTCGACCGACGGCTTCAACGTCCGCGCGCCCACCCTCTTCGGCTGGGCGCCGGCGGCCAACGCCAAGCTCTTCGTCTATGTCGCGACCTGCCTCCTGGCGGCGGTCGTCGCGGTGTTCCTCCATCGCTTCGCCCGCTCCGGCCTCGGCTCGGTCTGCGAGGCGATCCGCGAGAACGAAGTGCGCGTCGAATATCTCGGCGTGTCGCCGCGCTGGACGCTCTATGCGACCTACGTGCTGGCGGCGGCGACCTCGGCGCTCGGCGGCGGGCTGACGGCGTTCGCCACCGGCCACGTCGATCCGGAGATGGCCTATTGGACGACCTCGGGCGAGTTCGTCTTCATCGCGCTGCTCGGCGGCACCGGCCACGTCGCGGCACCGTTCCTCGCCGCCACGCTCTTCTCCTTCGTGCGCACCTACGCGATCGAGTTCGTGCCCCACTCCTGGCAGATGATCCTCGGCTTCGTGCTGCTCGGCATCATCGTCTTCCTGCCGAAGGGCCTGTGGAGCCTCTTCACCCGCTTCTCCAACAAGGGAGCGCGCCCCGCATGAGCGAGATCCCCATTCTCCAGACCCGGGCGCTCCACCGCAACTTCGGCGCGGTGACGGCGGCCAAGAACGTCGAGGTGGCGATCCGCCGCGGCGAGGTCGTCGGCGTCATCGGCTCCAACGGCGCCGGCAAGACCACCTTCATCAACATGGTGACGGGGTACCTCGCCCCCTCCTCCGGCGCGATCGACTTCGACGGCCGCTCGATCCTCGGCAAGGCGCCGCGCCAGATCACCCGCATGGGCATGGCGCGGTCGTTCCAGGTGGCGCAGCTCTTCCCCGAGCTGACGGTGCTCGACAACATGCTGATCGCGCTGTCGGCCGCCGAGAGCCCCCGCCCGTCGTTCCTGAAACCGCTGAGGACGCCCGCCCGCATCGCCCGGGCCGAGGCGGCTCTGGCCGAATTCGGCGTGCTGGAGATGCGCGACCGCACGGTCACGGCGGTGCCGCAGGGCACCCGCAAGCTCGTCGACATCGCCATGGCGCTGATCGGCGAGCCGAAGATGCTGCTGCTCGACGAGCCGACCTCCGGCGTCGCCGTCGAGGAGAAGTTCCCGCTGATGGACGCGGTGATGGCGGCGGTGAAGAAGCACGGCGTCACCGTGCTCTTCGTCGAGCACGACATGGAGATCGTCGCCCGCTACGTCGACCGGATCCTGGCCTTCTACGCCGGCGAAGTGATCGCCGACGGGGCGCCGGATGCGGTCCTCGACGATGCGCGCGTCCGCGAACTGGTGGTCGGCCACGGTCCGAAGAGGAAGGCGTCATGAGTCTCTCCATCCGCTCCCTCGACGTCTCGATCGAGAAGATCCCGATCCTGCGCGGCGTCGATCTCGACGTGCCGGACGGCACGATGATCGGCCTGATCGGCCGCAACGGCGCCGGCAANNGCCGGCAAGACGACGCTGATCCGCTCGATCATGGGCCTCCTGCCGGCGCGTGCCGGCTCGATGACGCTCGACGACGTCGATCTCGCCGCCGAGCCCGCCCATCGCCGTGCGCCGCTCGGCGTCTCCTACATGCCGGAGGACCGGCGGCTGATCCCCTCGCTCACCGTCGAGGAGAACAT
>DBMN01000012.1 GCA_002298965.1 Rhizobiales bacterium UBA697
TCTCGAAGCATCGCGCACGGACAAATCACGCCGGTCGAGCCGACGGCGTCACGCCCCGGTGACGGCCTTCACCGTCAGCGCCCGCAGCCGTTCCGGCAGCGACGGAACCAGCTCGAGCGCCGCGGCATGGCCGGCCTCCGACATCTTCGCCCAGGTCTTGGCGACGATGTCGACGATCTTCTCGTCGGTGTATTTGGCGCCGAAGGCGGCGAACTCGTGCTCGAGGAAGACCAACGCGGCGCAGTCCTCGATCGTCTGGGCGTCGGGATCGCGCTTCAGCCGCTCCTTGCGGACGATCGAACCGACCCGCGCGATCTCGTCTTCGTTCCAGCCGGTCTCGGCCATCAGCCGGCCGACCACCTCGGCGTGGTGGATCTTCAGCGCGTTGCGCCAGGCGAAATAGCCGGGCTTGTCCATCGGATACGACCCGCGCGGCATGTCGAAGCGGCGGACGTGCTGGGCGCGCGCGGCGATGCGGACGAGGTCGGAGGCCTCCGGCGAAAGCGTCGCCAGCCGCACCGTCATGCGCTCGCCGTAGACGAGGGCCTGCGGCCGCAGCGTGCCGGCATCGTCGATCGTGGTCGGATCCTGCGCGTTCTCGGCATCGATCCGGGCGAAGATGGCGGCGAGCCGGTCGGCGGGAGCGTTGGTCGTCAAGGGCGGGGTCCTTTCCCGAGACCGCGCGGCGGTCAGACGAAGAGGGCGAGCGCGAGGACGGCGAGCGAGACGGCGCCGACGACGAGGGCGAAGCGTTCGACCCGGCCGTGGCGGCGGTCGGCGCGGGCGATCGCCTCGACCGTCTCGGCATCCAGCCGAATGCCGCCGTCGGCCCAGCGCGCGGCGGCGTCCGACACCGTCTCCAGCCGTTCGGCGAGCCGCGGCAGGGCCAGCGCCAGTCGGCCGGCGGCGCCGGCGGAGGAGGCGACGTCGGCGATGCGGGCGGTCGGGCCGAGGTTCTTCTCGACCCATTCGCGCACGACGGGTTCGCTGACCGCCCAGATGTCGAGGTCGGGATCGAGCACGCGCGCGACGCCCTCGACCACCACCATCGTCTTCTGCAGCAGGATCAGCCGCGGCTGCGTCTTCATGTCGAAGACGTCGGTATATTCGAAGAGCTGACCGAGCAGGCCCGCCATCGAGATCTCGCTCGGCGGCCGGTCGCGCAGGGGCTCGCCGACGGCGCGCAGCGCCTGGGCGAAGACCTCGAGCTCCTGCGACGCCGGCACGTAGCCGGCCTCGAAATGAACGCGGGCCACCCGCATGTAGTCGCGGGTGATGAAGCCGTAGAGGATCTCGGCGAGGAAACGCCGCTCGGAGGGCGCGAGCCGGCCGGTGATGCCGTAGTCGACGGCGACGAGATCGCCCTTCGCGTCGACGAACAGGTTGCCCTGGTGCATGTCGGCGTGGAAGAAGCCGTCGCGCATGGCGTGACGCAGGAAGGACTGCATCACCACCTTGGACAGGCGGATCGGGTCATGCCCCGCCGCGGCCATCGCCTGCGGCTCGCCGAGCTTCAGCCCGTCGATCCACTCGAGCACCAGCACGTTGCGCCGGGTGCGTTCCCAGTCGACCGTCGGCACCCGGAAGTCCGGGTCGGCGGCGGTGTTCTCCGCCATTTCCGACAGCGCCGCCGCCTCGAGGCGAAGGTCCATCTCGAGCCGCACCGAGCGGGCGAGCGTGTCGACGACGGCGATCGGGCGCAGCCGCCGGGTGAAGGGCGCGACCGTCTCGATCAGCCGGGCGGCGAGGTAGAAGGCGGCGAGATCGCGCCGGAACCGTGCCTCGACGTCGGGGCGCAGCACCTTGACGGCGACGTCGCGCTCGACCCCGTCGCGGCCGCGGATGCGGGCCTTGTGGACCTGTGCGATCGAGGCGGCGGCGACCACGTCGCCGAAGGCGAGGAAGGCCTCGGAGATCGGCTTGCCGATCGATTTCTCGACGATGGCGCGCGCCTCGTCGGAGGGGAAGGCCTCGACCCGGTCCTGCAGCGCCTCGAGATCGTCGGCGAGTGTCCGGCCGATCACGTCGGGGCGGGTGGCGAGGAACTGGCCGAGTTTGATCCACGACGGACCGAGCCGGTTCAGCGCGCGGCTGGCGCGCTGCCCGCGTGAAGTGCCCTCGGCGTCGCGGCGTTCGACGAGCGAGACGGCCCACAGTCCGAGACGGGCGAGCGGCGGCGGATCGGGCGGGGCGACGGCGGTGACGACGCCCTCGCGGGCCAGCACCCAGCCGGCGCGCGCGAGCAGGAACAGCGATCCGATCACCCGAGCCATCGCGTCAGATCTTCCAGCCGGAATGGATCGCGGCGATGCCGCCGGTGAGGTTGGTGTAGTCGACGCGCGAGAAGCCGGCGTCGCGGATCATCTCGGCGAATTTCTCCTGGGTCGGGAAGCGCCGGATCGATTCCACCAGATAGCGATAGGGTTCGCCGTCGCCGGCGATCACCTTGCCCATCAGCGGGATCAGATTGAAGGAGAAGGCGTCGTAGATCTTGTCGAGGCCGGGGATCACCACCTGCGAGAACTCGAGCACCAGGATGCGCCCGCCCGGCTTCAGCACGCGGTAGGCCTCGGAGAGCGCCTTGTCGATGCGCGGCACGTTGCGGATGCCGAAGGCGATCGTATAGGCGTCGAAGCGGTTCGCCTCGAAGGGCAGTTCCTCGGCATTGGCCTCGACGAAGTCGAGATTGTCGGAGAGCCCGCGCTTCTCGGCGCGCTCGCGGCCGACGCCGAGCATCGAGGCGTTGATGTCGGAGACGGTGACCTTGGCCTTGCGGTCCGACTTCTCGACGATGCGGAAGGCGATGTCGCCGGTGCCGCCGGCCATGTCGAGCGATTCCCACGGCCGCCGGCCGATCTTGGGCGGCGACAGTTTCGACACCATCGCGTCCTTCCACAGCCGGTGCATGCCGCCCGACATGACATCGTTCATGATGTCGTAGCGGGTGGCGACCTTGTGGAAGACGTCGTCGACGAGGTGCTGCTTCTCCTCGAGCGGCACTTCGCGGAAGCCGAAGGAGGCGGTGGAGCCGCCCCCCGTTCCGCCCGTCTCGCCGATCGCCGGCCCTTCGGCGGCGGCGCGGTTCGAGGCGGCGGTGGCGGCGGCGGGATCGTGCGACATGGACTGGCTCCGTTGGTGCGCCGGACCATAACCGATGCACGCGCGCGACGCCAATCGATCGGACCGGGACCGCGCTGCATGGACCCCTGAATTGTCGGGATTGGCGCGGGCGAGCGGTCCGACGCAGACTGGGTCGGACGAGCAGGAAAGGAAAAAACGTGAACTTCTTTCTCGGCCTTGTGGGCGTGATCGCTTGGATCTTCGGTCTGATGACGGTTCTTGCGGCCAAATCGGCTATTCACGAAATTCTCGGATCGTTGGGCCTCGGCTTCGGAACGCTGACGCTCTGCCTCGTGGTGCTCGTGGCGCACGTCAAGACGACCAACGATCTTCTCGGGTCGGTCCTGACGGCGTTGAAGGAGCGAAGCGGCTCCTGACGCCAATCGTCCCTCACCCCTCGCGGCGGCGCAGCCCCTCGAGCCGCGCTACGGCGTCCTCCGGCAGCGCCGTCGAGCGCCGCGTCGCGTCGTCGACCAGCACGACGACCGAGACGCCGCGGGCGCAGAGCCTGCCGTCCTGGAAGATGCCCTGCTCCAGCGCGATCGACGAGCGGCCGACCTTCGTCACCGCGGTGCCGATCTCGACCGTGCCCGGCCAGTGGATCTCGGCGACGAGATCGATCTCGAGCCGCGCCAGCACGAAGGAGCGCCCGGGCGCGAGCAGCCCCTTGTCGGCGTCGAGGATCAGCTCGACCCGGCCGGTCTCGAGGAAGGTGGCGAAGACGGCGTTGTTGACGTGGCCCTGACGGTCGGTGTCGCCGTAGCGCAGCTTGTCGAAGGCGCGGACGGGATAGGCGTCGAGGGTCGGCGTGGTCATCGCGGGCTCCGGTCGGCGGCGCATCGTCGCGCCGCCGCCATCATCGCCTCGGGGGTGCCCTGCCCGTCAAGAGCCTGACGTGTTCGGCAGGCGACCGTCTCCGCGCGCGGCTCACGCCTTCTTGAGGAACTCGACGCGCAGGACGAGGCCCTTCACCTTCTCGGCGTTGCACTCGATCAGGTCGGTGTCGTCGGTCAGGCGGATGTTCTTGACCAGCGTGCCGCGCTTCAGCGTGACCGAGGTGCCCTTGACCTTGAGATCCTTGATCAGGGTGACGCTGTCGCCGTCCTTGAGGACGTTGCCGTTGGAATCGCGGGTTTCGGACATGTTTGGCCTCTCGAAATGTCGGAGCCGCTCCCTCGCATGACGAAGCGCCGCTGTCGACCCGGCGGCGCGAACAATCTCTCGGACGCGGCGGAAAAGGTGCCGGATCGACCCGCCCCGCCACCGGGAGGATGCGGTACACGCGAACGCACGCGGCTCGCACGCGAACGTGATGGCGGCCGGCCTTCCCGTTTACCTTTCGGCAACCATGTGACCTCTCTCGGGGAGACGACTAAATCGATTCGAGGCATCATCTCCCCATGGTCGAGAGACCCCATGGAGGTGGCCAATGAACAAGACGAAGAAGTCTGTCGCCCTCCTCTCCGCTCTCGCCGTGGTCGGCGTGTCCGCGCTCGCCGTCGCACGGGACGAGGCGCCGATGCCGGGTGATCGCAGCGGGTCGTCCCTCCGGACGATCGATTCCTGTCCGCCCTCCGCCTGCACGATCGTCTGGCGGACCGACAAGGGCGGCCCGCCCTCGACGGTCGTCGCGGTCGACTGACGCCGAAGCATCGCAATCCGTCCGCCTTTCGCCCGTTCCCCCCTGGATCCCGACCCGGGCGAAGGATGAGACGACGGCCAGCCGGCGGCGAGGAGGCTCCCTCGCCGCCGGTTCGCCGGCTCTGCGATGTTCGATGAAGGCGATCAGTCGATCCGCGCGAGACGTCGGAGCATGCCCACGAGCGCTTCGCGGCCGCCGTCGCCGAGGAAGGCGCCGAGGTCGATCTCCTGCTGCGCCTGTTCGGCGCGCGCGATCGCCAAGAGCTTCTCGCCGGCATCCGTCAGCACGACCGCATGGCTGCGCCGATCGGTGGTCGAGCGCGTGCGCTCCGCCAGTCCGCGGCGTTCGAGTTCGTCGAGCATGGCGACGAAGTTCGGCCGCTGGATGCCCAGCGCCGCCGCGATCTCCGACTGTTTGCGGCCCGGATTGTCGCCGATCACCAACAGAACCGAATATTGCGCCGGCTTCAGATCGAGCCGGGCGAAACGCCGTGCGAAGTCCTCGAAGACCGCGAGCTGCGCCCGCCTGAGCGTGTAGCCGATCACGCCGTCGAGCCCCGACAGGTCGAGATCGCCCGACGTCGCGCTCGTCTCCCCCGTTTCCTCGATCTCGTCGATCGCGGCGCGCGCCGGCAGGCGCCGCGGCCGGCGTGCCTTCGCTGCGCCCTCGACGGGGCGGGGGGCGGTCTCTCGCATGCTCATCGAAGGCCTCTCGGACGCGTCGCCCGATCTTTCCGTCATGTCTCGTCTTGCTCTTATACGGGATAATAGTTATGCTGTATATCAAATTAGAACGAGAACATCGGGAGGGGCGTCTCGTCCCCGGACATCGCGAGAATCCGCCGATTCACGAGGCTTTCGCTTCGTGGAGACGGTCCCGTGCGGGATGAATCACGAGGGGGCGAAGCCGGTGGACGGCACGATTCTGCTCTTCCTTCTGCAGGACGGTATCACGAACGGGGCGATCTACGCGCTCCTGGGCCTCGCCCTGGTGCTGGTCTTCGCGGTCACGCGCGTCGTCTTCATCCCGCAAGGGGAATTCGTCGCCTTCGGCGCCCTGACGCAGGCCCTGCTCGAGGCCGGCAAGCTGCCGGGCACGGTCTGGCTGCTCGCCGGCTTCGGCGTCGCCGCCTTCGTCTTCGACATGGTCACGGCGGCGCGCGAAGGCGCGATCGGCCGCAGGCTCGGGCCCGCCGTCCTAGTCGATCTGGCGCTGCCCGGCGCGATCGTCGCGGCGACCTTCGCCATCGCCGGCCGGGGCTACGGACCGGCGGTGCATTTCGCCCTGACGCTCGCCCTCGTCACGCCGCTCGGGCCGCTGCTCTACCGCGTCGTCTTCATGCCGATCGCCGGCGCCTCGGTGCTGACGCTGATGATCACCGCCGTCGGCGTCCATCTGGCGCTGGTCGGCCTCGGCCTCGTCTTCTTCGGCGCCGAGGGTCTGCGCGCCCCGCCGATCTCCGACGCCATGGTGACGGCCGGGCCGCTCCTGATCACCGGTCAGTCGATCGCGGTCTATGCGCTCACCGCCGTCACCATCGTCGCGCTCTGGCTGTTCTTCGAGAAGTCGCTGTGGGGCAAGGCCCTGCGCGCCACCGCGGTCAATCGCCTCGGCGCCCGCCTCGTCGGCATCCGCACGTCCTTTGCCGGCAAGCTCGCCTTCGCGCTCGCCGCGCTGATCGGCGCGCTCTCCGGCATCCTCGTCGCGCCCCTCGCCACGATCTACTACGACACCGGTTTCATCATCGGTCTCAAGGGCTTCGTCGCGACGATCGTCGGCGGGCTGGTCAGCCATCCGCTGACCGCCGCGGCGGCGCTGGGCGTCGGCATCGTCGAGGCGCTCGCCTCCTTCTTCGCCTCCGACATGAAGGAGATCGTCGTCTTCATGCTGGTGATCCCGGTGCTGCTGTGGCGCTCCTTCGGGCAGCCCCACGTCGAAGAGGAGGATTGAGGCCATGAACCCGCGCCACGTCTTCCTCGCCTTCGTCGGCTTCCTCGTCGTCGTGCCGCTCATGCCCTTCGTGCCGGTCTTCTGGATCGGGCTCATGGGCAACGTCGGCCTCGCCGCCCTCGTCGCCATGGGGCTGGTGCTGCTGACCGGCGTCGGCGGCATGACCTCCTTCGGCCAGGCCGCCTTCTGCGGCTTCGGCGCCTATGCGACCGCGGTGCTGACGACCCGCTACGGCTGGTCGCCCTGGGCGGGCCTGCCGGTGTCGCTCGCGGTCTCCGGCGCCGTCGCCTGGGTGCTGGGGCTGATCACCGTGCGGCTCTCGGGCCATTTCCTGCCGCTCGGCACGCTCGCCTGGGGCCTCTCGCTCTATTACCTCTTCGGCAAGATCGAGCTCCTCGGCCGCCACGACGGCGTCTCCGGCATCCCGCCGCTCGCGATCGCCGGCCATGCGTTGACCGATCCGCGCGCCGTCCACTTCGTGATCTGGGGCGCGGTGATCGGGGCGGCGATCCTGACGACGCATCTCCTCGACGGCCGCATCGGCCGCGGCATCCGCGCCCTGCGCAAGGGCCAGATCGCGGCCGAGGCCTTCGGCATCGACGCGAGCCGCACCAAGCTCGTCGTCTTCGTCTGGGCGGCGCTGCTCGCCGGCCTCTCGGGCTGGCTCTATGCCCATGTCCAGCGCACCGTGACGCCCTCGCCCTTCGGGCTGAACGCCGGCATCGAATATCTCTTCATGGCGGTGGTCGGCGGCTCCGGCCAGATCTGGGGTGCGGTGGTCGGCGCCGGTCTGGTGACGCTTCTGAAGGAGGCGCTGCAACGCCTCGTGCCCGCAGTCTTCGGCACCTCGATGCAGCTCGAGGGCGTCGTCTTCGGCCTCGTCCTCGTCGTCCTCCTCCAGGTCGCCCGCGACGGCGTCTGGCCGCATCTGGCGAAGCTCCTCGACCAGCGCCCGAAGACCCCGCCCGAAACCGCCGACCCGCTCGTCCGCCGGACGATCGACCGCGCCCGCAAGACGCCGCTCCTGGTGCTCGAGGCGGCGCGCAAGCAATACGGCGGCCTCACCGCGGTCAACGACGTGTCCTTCAAGGTCGGCCGCGGCGAGATCGTCGCGCTGATCGGCCCCAACGGCGCCGGCAAGAGCACGACCTTCAACCTCATCACCGGCGTGACGCGACTGACCGCCGGCCGCGTCGCCTTCGACGGCGCCACCATCTCCGGCACCGGCCCCCAGGCGATCGCCGGCCGCGGCGTCGCCCGCACCTTCCAGCACGTGAAGCTGGAGCCCGAGATGACCGTGCTCGAGAACGTCGCCATGGGCGCTCACCTGCGCGGCCGGGCGGGGCTCCTCGCCACGCTCCTGCGCCTCGACCGGCGCGACGAGGCGCGGCTCTTGAGGGAAGCCGCGATCCAGATCGAACGCGTCGGCCTTTCCGAACACATGACCAAGCCGGCGGGATCGCTGGCGCTCGGCCAGCAGCGCGTCGTCGAGATCGCCCGCGCGCTCGCCATGGACCCCGAGCTGCTGCTGCTCGACGAACCCGCCGCCGGTCTCAGACACTTCGAGAAGGAGGCACTCGCCGAGCTTCTGAAGAAACTGCGCGCCGAGGGCATGAGCGTGCTGCTGGTCGAGCACGACATGGGCTTCGTCATGGGGCTGACCGACCACATCGTGGTGCTCGACTTCGGCACCAAGATCGCCGAAGGCCCGCCCGAGGTCATCAAGACGCATCCGGCGGTGCTCGAAGCCTATCTCGGAGGTGCGGCATGACCGACGCGCTGCTCGAAGTGACGTCCGCCGCCGTCGCCTACGGCAAGGTCCAGGCGGTACGCGGCGTCTCGCTGGCGGTCCGTGCCGGCGAGATCGTCACGGTGATCGGCGCCAACGGCGCCGGCAAGTCGACGCTGCTCAACGCCACGATGGGCGCCCTGCCGCTCGCGTCCGGCTCGATCCGCTTCGCCGGAGAGGACGTCGGTCGCCTCGGCGTCGAGGAACGCGTCGCCCTCGGCCTCTGTCTGGTGCCGGAGCGGCGCGAGCTCTTCTCCACCATGACGGTCGAGGACAATCTGGTGCTCGGCGGCTTCCGCGTGCCCCGCGCCGTCGCCCGCGACACCATCGCCGAGGTCTACGACCGCTTTCCGCGCCTCAAGGAACGCCGCGACCAGCTCGCCGGCACCATGTCGGGCGGCGAACGCCAGATGCTGGCGATGGGCCGCGCCCTGATGAGCCGGCCGAAACTGCTGATGCTCGACGAGCCGAGCCTCGGCCTCGCGCCGCGCATCGTCGCCGACATCTTCCGCATCGTCGCCGATCTCAGGGCGTCGGGCGTCGCCATCCTGCTGGTCGAGCAGAACGCCCGGGCGGCGCTGGCCGCCGCCGACCACGCCCACGTGATGGAACTCGGCGAGGCGATCGCCTCCGGTCCCGCCGCCGATCTCGCCCGCGACGACCGCATCGTCGAAAGCTACCTCGGCTTCCACTGAGCCGATCGAGGAGATCGTCCATGAGCTGGCGTGCCCCCGTCGAAGACATCCTCTTCACCCTGACCGCCATCGCCCCCGGCCCCGGCGGCGAACCGGCGATGGAGCGCGACGACCTCGTCGCCATTCTCGAGGAGGCGGCGAAGTTCTGCGAAGACCGGATCGACCCGCTCGATCGCGTCTCCGACACGGTCGGCGCGTCATGGGCGGACGGCCGCGTCGCCACGCCGCCGGGCTTCGCCGACGCCTATGCCGACTGGGCGGCAGCCGGCTGGAACGCGGTCTCTCAACCCGAAGCCTTCGGCGGCTCGGGCCTGCCGACGGCGGTCGGCACCGCGACGATGGAGATGCTGACCTCGGCCTGCATGGCGCTGTCGACCCTGCCGGTGCTGAGCCAGGGCGCCGCCGACGCGCTGGAGGCCCATGCCTCGGAAGAGATCAAGGCGAAATACCTGCCCAATCTCGTCGCCGGAACCTGGACCGGCACGATGAACCTGACCGAGCCGCAGGCGGGCTCCGACCTCGCGCTGCTGCGGACGAAGGCGGTGCCCGCCGGCGACGGCACCTACAGGATCACCGGCAGCAAGATCTTCATCACCTTCGGCGAGCACGATCTGGCGGAGAACATCCTGCATCTGGTGCTGGCACGGCTCCCCGATGCGCCGGCCGGCGTGAAGGGCATCTCGCTCTTCCTGGTGCCGAAGGTGCTGGTGAACGACGACGGGTCGCTGAGTGAGCGCAACGACGTCGTCTGCGCCTCGATCGAGCACAAGCTCGGCATCCACGGCTCGCCCACCGCCGTCCTCGTCTTCGGCGAGAAGGGCGGCGCGCTCGGCGAGCTGATCGGCCTGCCGAACCGCGGCCTCGAATACATGTTCACGATGATGAACCACGCCCGCCTCAACGTCGGGCTCCAGGGTCTCGCCATCGCCGAACGCGCCCATCAGCAGGCCGTCGCCTATGCCCGCGAACGCGTGCAGGGCAAGCCGGTCGGCTGGAGCGAGGCCAAGGTGCCGCCGATCGTCGCCCACCCCGACGTCGCCCGCATGCTGGTGTCGATGAAGAGCCGCATCGAGGCGATGCGCGGCCTGCTCTATGCCGTCGCCGCCAGCGGCGATCGTGCCCATGCCCACCCCGACGAGGCGGCGCGCAAGGCGGCGCAGTTCGAGGTCGATCTGCTGGTGCCGGTCGCCAAGGGCTGGTCGACCGAGACCGGCGTCGACATCGCCTCGCTCGGCGTCCAGATCCACGGCGGCATGGGCTACATCGAGGAGACGGGCGCCGCCCAGCACCTGCGCGATGCCCGCATCACCACGATCTACGAGGGCACCACGGCGATCCAGTCGAACGCGCTGGTCGGCCGCGCGGTGCTGCGCGACGGCGGACGCTCGGTCGATGCCTGGCTGGAGGCGCAAGGCGCCGTCGCCGCGGCCCTTTCCGCCCGCCCGGCGCTCGCCGAGATCGGCGCGGCTCTGTCGTCGGCCCTCGCCGCCACCCGCGCCGCCACCGCTTGGCTGGTCGAGGCCGCAAGCGAAGACATGCGCCTGCCCTTCGCCGCCTCGGTGCCCTATCTGATGGCCTTCGGCACGCTCGCCGGCGGGCTCCAGCTCGGCCGCGCCGCGCTCGCCGCCGACGCGAAGATCACCGCGGGCGAGGACGGCGACGGCTGGTACGCCGGCCGCATCGCCATCGCGCACGCCTATTGCGGCCAGACGCTGCCGCGCGTCGAAGCCGAATGGGCGACGATCCGCAATTCCTCGGCAGCCGTGCTCGCGGTCGACGCAGGCCAGCTCTGAGACGAGACGTCGGGGCGCGGCCGATTGGACGGCCCCGCCTCGACGCGACCACCGACCGTCATTCATCGTGACGCCGCCCGCGGTCCGGGCCGGCGAAGGGGAAAGCCATGTTCTTCGTCGAAACGGTCCGCCCCGCGCCCCGTCGCCGTGTCGCCCCCGAGGTCGCACGGGTGGAAGCCCGCCCGCTCGATCCCTTCGATCTCCTCGCCCTGGCGCTGCCGGCGCGTGCCTCCCGCGCGGTGCCGGCGGTCTCCGACCATGCGCTCGCCGCCCGGCTCCGGATCGATCGCCAGACCATGACGAAGCTGCGCGCCAGCGGCCTCCTCGGTCGTCAGCGCACCGGCCGGGCCTGGCCGCACGACGCGCGGTCTGCGGCGCGTGTCGCGGCGATCCGCGATCTGATGCGCATGGGGGCGACGCTCGACGAGCTCGTCGCCGTCGCCGAGGACGAGGGCCGCGACGCGCACGTCCGTGCGATCGAGTTGATGGAACGGATCGAGGCCCGCATCGCCGACGAACTCGCCCGCCGCAGCGCCTTCGAGACGCTGCTGCGCGACCACGCCGAGGGGCGGCGTCAGGCGAGCGGGTCGTAGGGGACGGAGGCCGGGCGTTCGTCGTCGCGCTTGGGCTCGACCACGCGGCCGCGCACTTCGCGGATGAAGCGGCCGGCGCGGGCGCGGAAATGGTCGAGCGTCTTGTCGGGCACCCGCAGGCGCAGCGACACCGACTCCTCGCCGTCGACCCGCTCGATCACCTCGGTGTTGCGATGGACCCAGGCGACCAGTTCGCCCTCGGCCACCGGCACCTCGATGCGGAAGACCGCACGATCGCGGTTCAGCCGATCCTCGATCAGCGCCAGCAGCGAGGCGAGCCCGTCGCCGGTCAGCGCCGAGACCGGCAGCGCCGTCGGCGCGTCGAGCGCGTCGCGACTGCCTTCCTCGAGCAGCTTCGCCCGATGGTCGGGATCGAGCTTGTCGATCTTGTTCCAGACCTCGATCATCCGATCGCGGTTCTGCGGATCCATGCCGAGCTGCGACAGCACGCCCTCGACGTCGGAGGCCTGCGCCGCCGTGTCCTCGTGGGCGATGTCGCGGACGTGGAGGACGAGATCGGCCTCGATCACCTCTTCCAGCGTGGCGCGGAAGGCTGCGACCAGCGTCGTCGGCAGGTCCGAGACGAAGCCGACGGTGTCGGACAGGATGATGTCGCCGCCATGGGGCAGGCGCACCTTGCGCAACGTCGGATCGAGGGTGGCGAACAGCAGGTCCTTGGCGAAGACGTCGGCTTCGGTCAGCCGGTTGAACAGCGTCGACTTGCCGGCGTTGGTGTAGCCGACCAGCGCCACGACCGGATGCGGCACCTTCTTGCGGTTCTTGCGATGGAGCGCGCGGGTGCGGGCGACCTGTTCCAGCTCGCGCTCGAGCTTGGCGATGCGCTCGGTCAGCATCCGCCGGTCGGCTTCGATCTGGGTTTCGCCCGGACCGCCGAGGAAGCCGAAGCCGCCGCGCTGGCGTTCGAGGTGGGTCCAGGAGCGGACGAGGCGGCTCTTCTGATAGTTGAGATGGGCGAGCTCGACCTGGAGCCGGCCCTCCTTGGTATGGGCGCGCTCGCCGAAGATCTCGAGGATCAGACCGGTGCGGTCGAGCACCTTGGCCTTCCATTCCTTCTCGAGATTGCGCTGCTGGATCGGCGTCAGCGGGTGATCGACCACGACGAGTTCGATCTTCTCCGCCTCGATGAGGGACTGCGCCTCCTCGAGCTTGCCCTGACCGAGCAGCGTCGCCGGCCGTGCCTCGCGCAGCTTGACCGGGAAATCGGCGATCACGTCGAGTTCGATGGCGCGGGCGAGACCCACCGCCTCCTCGCGACGGGCATCGAGCGACCGCGTCGCGGAGGGTGCATCCGCCCCCTCCCCGCGTGCCGGCCGCTCGGACCGCCAAGGCACCACCACCAGTGTCCGGGTCGGCGCCTTGTCGCGCGCCACGGCCCTGCGGGCGCGCGCATTGCGCGGCTCGTGGCCCTCGTCCTCGCCGGCACCCTCGAGGGGGCCGTCTTCGTCATCGATGTCGATCAAGTGCGTATCGTTTCGGGGTGCGGAACCGCCGCGGGAAGCGCGCACGATCCCGCAACGCGCTCCGCCGATCAAGCCCCATTCGTCGGGGCGGGGAACAATCCGCGATCAGCCCTCTTCCGCCGGCTCGAAGAGCTGAACGGGGCCGCCCGGCATCACGGTCGAGATCGCATGCTTGTAGACCAGCTGCGAATGACCGTCCCGGCGCAGGAGAACGCAGAAATTGTCGAACCAGGTGACGACGCCCTGGAGCTTGACGCCGTTGATCAGGAAGATCGTCACGGGCGTCTTGTTCTTGCGAACGTAGTTGAGGAACGTGTCCTGAAGATTGGGAGCGCGATCCGCCATAGTTGGTGACCTCTTTTCTTGGTGTTGCGAGGCTCCCGCTTCGTGGGCGAACGGGTAGGCCCGCGTCGTTGGACGCGGACGCCTCGGGTCTGCAGTTCATGATAGACGGAACCGGCCGGCCCCGAACAGTGCAACGCCTTGCCGCATGACCAAACTTTGCGCATGGGTGTCGCCCTCGCCACACCTGTGACGCATATGCCACGGGTGACGCAACGACCGTCCATGCGGAAAACCGGCAGCCGCCGGCGCGGGCCTCAGAGCGGCACGCGCTCGACCGATTCGTGGAAGGCGCGGCGCAGCGCCAGCGAGGTCTCGCCGGGATGGCCGTTGCCGACGGTGTCGCCGTCGATCGTCACGACCGGCATGACCAGCGTCGTCGCCGCCGAAATGAAGGCCTCCTTGGCGGCCTTGGCCTCGGCGACGGTGAAGGCGCGCTCCTCGACCGTCAGGCCGAGCGAGGCGGCGACCTTCAGGAGCACCGTGCGGGTGATGCCGCGCAGGATGCCGGTCTCGGCCGGGCGGGTGACGAGCCTGCCGTCCTTGGTGACGATCCAGGCGTTGGTCGACGAGCCCTCGGTGACGAGGCCCGAGGCGTCGACGAACCACGCCTCCTTGGCGCCGGCCTGCTTGGCCGTCTCCTTGGCCATGCAGTTGGGCAGGAGGCCGACGGTCTTGATGTCGACGCGGCTCCAGCGGTTGTCGGGCACGGTGACGACGGCGATGCCCTTCTCCGCCTGGGCCTCCGCCTTGGCGCGGTCGTGCGGCTTGGCGGTCATGACGACGGTCGGCGGCAGGTCGGCCGGCGGGAAGGCATGGTCGCGCGGCCAGACACCACGCGAGACCTGGACGTAGACGCCGCCGTTCTTCACGCGATTGCGCTTGGCGGTCTCACGCATGACGATCAGCAGCGCGGCGCGGCTCATCGGCATGCGGATCGACAGTTCACGCAGCGAGCGCTCGAGCCGGTCGAGATGGAGCCCCGAATCGATGACGTAGCCGTCGCGGATCTCGCAGACCTCGTAGACCGCGTCGGCGAACTGATAGCCGCGGTCGTCGATCGAGACGGCGGCGTTCGCGTGGGGCAGGTAGCGGCCGTTCACGTAGGCGATGCGGGTCATGATCCACTCCGGTTCGGGCGTCAGTTGACGCCGAGCGACTTCAGTTTGCGGTGGAGCGCCGAACGCTCCATGCCGACGAACTCGGCGGTGCGCGAGATGTTGCCGCCGAAGCGGTTGATCTGCGCCACCAGATACTCACGCTCGAAGATCTCGCGTGCGTCGCGCAGGGGCAAGCTCATGAGATGCTCGCCTCCCGTGGACGAGGGTAGCGCCGGGAGCATGGCACCGATCTCGGCCGGCAGCAGGTCGGCGGTGATGACCGCATCCTCCTCGCCGCGGGTCAGGATCATCAGCCGCTCGACGTTGTTCCTGAGCTGGCGAATGTTCCCCGGCCAGTCGTGCGCCTGCAGCACCGCCATGGCGTCGTCGCCGATCTTGCGGATCGGCAGACCGGCGGTGCGCGCCAGCTGTTCCATGAAGTGGCGGACGAGATGGGGGATGTCGTCGCGCCGCTCGGCGAGCGAGGGCACGCGGATCGGTACCACGGCGAGGCGGTGGAAGAGATCCTCGCGGAAGCGGCCGTCCTGGATCTCGCGCGGCAGATCGCGGGCGGTCGAGGAGACGACGCGCACGTCGACCTGCACCTTCACCGAACCGCCGACGCGGGTGAACGACTGTTCGACCAGCACCCGCAGGATCTTCGACTGGGTCTCGCGCGGCATGTCGGCGACCTCGTCGAGGTAGAGCGTGCCGCCGTGGGCCTCCTCGAGCGCGCCGATCTTGCGGTTGGAGCCGCCGTCCTGCTCGGTGCCGAAGAGTTCCATCTCCATCCGCTCGGGCGTGATCGCCGCGGCGTTGAGGACGACGAAGGGCCCCTTGGCGCGCAGCGAGGTCTGGTGCAGCAGCCGCGCCGCCAGTTCCTTGCCCGAACCCGACGGGCCGGTGATCAGCACCCGGCTGTTGGTCGGCGCGATCCGTTCGATCTGCTGGCGCAGCTGATTGACGGTCGTGGAGCTGCCGAGCAGTTCCTGCGTGTCGATCGAGCGTTCGCGCAGTTCCTTCACTTCGCGCTTGAGCTTGGAGGCCTCCAGCGCGCGCTCGGCGATGAGGATCAGGCGATCGGCCTTGAACGGCTTCTCGATGTAGTCGTAGGCGCCGCGTTTGATCGCCGAGACGGCGGTCTCGACGTTGCCGTGGCCGGAGATGATGACGACCGGCAGGTCGGGGTGCTGGCGCTTGACGACGTCGAGCAGCGCCAGACCGTCGAGCCGGCTCTGCTGCATCCAGATGTCGAGGAAGACCAGGGTCGGCCGGCGGTTCTCGATCGCCGCCAGGCACTCGTCGGAATTCGAGGCGAGCCGCGTTCCGTGGCCCTCGTCCTCGAGAATGCCGGCGATCAGTTCGCGAATGTCACGTTCGTCGTCGACGATCAGAATGTCGGAGGCCATGGCCGGTCACTTCGTTTTCGTTGTCGTTGTCGCGATGTCGGATTGCGTCGAGGCGTCGACCCCGTCGGGCGGCGGATCGGGGGGCAGCGCCTCCCCCGCCCCGGCCGTACCGTCCACGGGCGGCGCGACCTCCGGCGGCGGCATCTCCGGCGGCGGAACCGAGGTCCGCGGCGTCTCCGGCTCGGCCGGCAGCGTCAGGCGCACCATGGCGCCGCGTCCGCCCTGGGCCACCGCCGGCGCATCGACCAGTTCGATGCGGCCGCCGTGGTCCTCGAGGATCTTGCGGACGATGGCCAGCCCGAGGCCGGTGCCCTTCTCGCGGGTCGTGACATAGGGCTCGAGCAGCCGGTGGCGGTTCTCCGACGGCAGGCCGATGCCGTTGTCGATCACCTCGACCACCACCATGTCGCCGTCGCGCCGGATCGCCGCCTCGACGGTGCCGCGGCCGCGCTGGTCGTCGGGCACCGCCTCGATCGCCTCGCAGGCGTTCTTGACGAGGTTGGCGAAGGCCTGCAGCAGCAGGCGATGGTCGTACTGGCCCCAGATCGGCTCGTCGGGCAGCCGCGTGACGAAGTCGACGTCGGCGGCGGCGACCGAGCGCAGGAACACCGCCTCGCGCAGCGCCTCGACGAGATCGGCGCGCACCAGCTGCGGCTTGGGCATGCGGGCGAAGGACGAGAACTCGTTGACCATCCGCTCGATGTCGCCGACCTGGCGGATGATCGTGTCGATGCAGCGATCGAACACCTCGTGGTCGTCGGCGACCACCTTGCCGTAGCGCCGGCGCAGCCGCTCGGCCGAGAGCTGGATCGGCGTCAGCGGGTTCTTGATCTCGTGGGCGATGCGCCGCGCCACGTCGGCCCAGGCCGAGGAGCGCTGCGCCGAGACGAGGTCGGTGATGTCGTCGAGGGTGACGACGAAGCGCCGGCCGGCCGGGTCGGAGGCTTCCGAGGTGATGCGGACGTTGACCGTCAGCTCGCGCCCGGCGCGCAGCAGCGACACCTGTCCCTGATGGATGGCCGTGGTCGGCTCCGACAGCGCCTCCTCGAGAATGATCGCCAGTTCCGGCACCGCCTCGACGAGGCGGCGGCCCATCAGGTCTTCCTCGATCGTCGCGAGCAGCTTCTCGGCCGAACGGTTGACCAGCGTGATGCGGCCCGAGGCGTCGACACCGAGGACGCCGGCGGTGACGCCCGAGAGCACGGCCTCGGTGAAGCGGCGGCGGCTGTCGATCTGGTCCTTGGCGGCGATCAGCTCGGCGCGCTGGCCGCGCAGCTCGTTGGTCATGGTGTTGAAGGTCTCGGCCAGGTGGGCGAGATCGCCCTCCTTCTTGCGGACCGGAACCTGCACCGCCAGATGGCCCTTGGAGACGTAGTCGGCGGCGAGAATCAGCCGCCGGATCGGCGAGACGAGGCGGTTGGCGAAGCCGATGCCGATCCAGATCGCCGCGATCATGAAGATCAGCGACACGCCGACGAAGATCATCGCGAAGGCGAGTTGCGAGCCGAACCGTGTCTGATCGAGTTGGCGGTAGTCGGCGACCGCCTCCTTGGCCTGACGCAGCGGCCCCAGCACCTTCGGATCGAGCGGCCGGGTGATGTAGAGGAACTGTTCGTTCCAGCCCTCGAGCTTGATGATGACGCCGACCTGATTGGTCTGGCCGGGGGTGATCACGACCGGCTCGCCGTCGTCGGCCTGGGCGAAGGCCTCGGGCGGCGGCATCTGGATCTCGGCCCAGTCGGAGACGATGACGGTGCGGGTCAGCACCGTGCCGTCCTTCTCCAGGATGAAGGCCGCCGGCAGGCCGCGCACCTGCGCCTGCGCCACCATCACGGCGTCGAAGCGGTCGGGCTCGGTGTCGTAGAGCTCGCGGGCGCGGGCGACGTCGGTCGCCATGGCGATGGCGTCGGAGCGGATGGCGCGGGCGTGTTCGGAGAGATAGGCGTTGCCGACCATCGCCGCGCTGTCGACGATCAGGCGCGTGCGCTCCTCGAACCAGCGATCGAGGCCGCGGTCGAGGGTGATCGAGGCGAGCACGGCGACCAGCAGCGCCGGCGCCGCCGCCACCGCGGTGAAGGCGCCGATGACGCGCAGATGCAGCCGCGCCGCCGCCCGGCCCGCCGCCCAGGCCCGCCACAGGCCGACCAGCTCGAAGCCGATCAGCCCGAGCAGCAGGCACATGAAGACGCCGTTGACGACATAGGTCGCGTAGACCGTCTTGGCGGTCGGGACGATCCGCGTCATGCCGGTCAGGATGGCGAAGGACACGACGACGGTGACCAGTGCGGCCACGGTCAGCGCCAGACCGATGCGTCGGACCGGTCGCGAGCGATCGCCCACCGGCACGGCCGTCGCCTTCTGGATGGTCAGAATGGTCTGTTGATCCACGCGCACCCTCGGTCTGGCCGCCTGCGCGTCTCGGGGAAGCCGAGTCGGCGAACGACCGTCCTGTCATCGATCGGGATTGTTGCCGAATTGCGGCACTGTTGCCAGTAGGCCACGCATTTGGACGACCGCGACGTTTGGCGTCACGCCCGATGCGGCATCGCGGCGTCCCAGGCGGTCTTCAGCCCGAACAGCACGAAGAGCACGCCGACCGCCCGCGTCACCCCGCCGCGGAAGCGCAGGAAGAGGCGGCCGACCTGCGGCAGCCCCGACCACGCCACGGTGACGACGTCGCCGATCGCCATCCCGAGCGTCGTGGCGGCGAAGAGCATCGCTGCACCGGCGAGATCGAGCGACGGCCCCGCGCCCACGGAGAGCGCGCCGTACATGGCGAGCGAGAACGGGTAGGCCTTGGGATTGGTCAGGCCGAACATCAGCCCGGCGCGGATCGGCCGGTCGCCGACCACCGTCGTCGCCCCGCCGTCACCCTTCGAGAAGATCGCGCGGAAGCCGAGCCAGACGAGATAGAGGCCGCAGGCGAGGCCGAGCAGGCGGAAGAGCTCCGGCCCGAGCCGGCTCGCCCCCATCAGCGCGGCGAGCGCCAGCGCCGACCACGTCATGTCGCCGACGCCGTGGCCGAGGAAGAAGGCGAGGCCCCGCCCCCTGCCCTTGTCGGCGGTGATCGCCAGGACCGCCAGCGTCGCCGGGCCCGGCGTCACCACGTAGACGATGCCGGCGAGAACGGCGGCGGGGATGATCGTCCAATCCATCGTCGTTCTCCCGAGTTCGGTTCAGCGCGACGAGCGGATCACCTGCACGTCGAGATCGCGGATCTTCTTGCGCAGCGTGTTGCGGTTCACGCCGAGCAGTTCCGCCGCCTTGATCTGGTTGCCGCGGGTGGCCGCCAGAGCCGCCGAGATCAGCGGATATTCGACCTCCCGCAGGATCCGGTGATAGAGCCCGGGCGGCGGCAGGTTGTCGCCGAAGGAGGCGAAATAGGTGGTGAGATGCCGCTCGACCGCTGCCGAGATGCCCTCCTCGCCGGGCTTTTCCTCCGGCGCGGAGACCAGCACCGGCTGGGCGAGTTCGGTCTCGATCACCGAGGTGGTGATGACGTCCTGCGGATAGAGCGCGGCGAGGCGGCGGATCAGGTTCTCGAGCTCGCGCACGTTGCCCGGCCAGCGATAGCGACGCAGGCGGTCGAGCGCCGCCGTCTCGATCTGCTTGGCCGGCAGCCCTTCCTTCTCGGCGAGCGTGAAGAAGTGGCGCACCAGATCGCCGATGTCCTCCGACCGCTCCCGCAGGGGGGGGATGCGGATCGGCACGACGTTGAGGCGGAAATAGAGGTCTTCGCGGAAGAGCCCCTGGTTGATCAGCTGACGCAGATCCTTGTTGGTCGCCGCCACGATCCGGACGTCGGTCTTGATCGGGGTGCGGCCGCCGACGGTCGTGTATTCGCCCTGCTGCAGCACGCGCAGCAGACGCGTCTGGGCGTCCATCGGCATGTCGCCGATCTCGTCGAGGAAGAGCGTACCGCCCTCCGCCTGCTCGAAGCGGCCGGAGGCCCGGCTGGCGGCACCGGTGAAGGCGCCCTTCTCGTGGCCGAACAGTTCCGATTCGATCAGGTCACGCGGGATCGCCGCCATGTTGATGGCGACGAAGGGCCCGGTGCGGCGCTTGCCGTAGTCGTGCAGCGCGCGGGCGACCAGTTCCTTGCCGGTGCCGCTCTCACCGGTGATCATCACCGTGAGGTCGGTCTGCATCAGGCGGGCGAGGACGCGGTAGATGTCCTGCATCGCCGGCGAACGGCCGACCAGCGGGATGGCGTCTCCGTCGCCGTCGACGCGATCGGGCATCCGCCGGTTCTTCGGCTCGGCGAGCGCGCGCCCGACGATCGAGATCAGCTCCTTCAGGTCGAAGGGCTTGGGCAGATACTCGTAGGCGCCCTTCTCGGAGGCGCGGATCGCCGTCATGAACGTGTTCTGCGCGCTCATCACCACGACCGGCAGGTCCGGCCGCATCTTCTTGATGCGCGGCAGCAGGTCGAAGGCGTTCTCGTCCGGCATGATGACGTCGGTGATGACGAGGTCACCCTCGCCCTGCGCCACCCAGCGCCACAGCGTCGCCGCGTTCGAGGTCAGACGGACTTCGTAACCCGCCCGCGACAGCGCCTGATTGAGCACCGTGCGGATGGCGGCGTCGTCGTCGGCGACCAGAATGTTGCCCGATGGCATGATCGAAGGTCCTCGCCGTTGGTCAGGAGCCGAAGTACGTCCGTTCGTCCCGATGCGCGGTGTAGGCCGGCATCAGGATGCGGAAGACGGTCTTGCGGGGCTGGCTTTCGCATTCGACCACGCCGCCGTGGTCGCGGACGATCTTGGCGACCAGCGCCAGACCCAGCCCCGACCCGTTGGTCTTGGTGGTCACGAAGGGATCGAAGAGATGCTCGAGGAGATCGGCCGGAACGCCCGGGCCGTTGTCCTTGACGCAGAATTCGAGCGGCAGCGTCATCTTCTCCTTCGAACCCGGCACCGACAGGCGGACGCCGGGACGATAGGCGGAGGTGAGCACGATCTCGCCGTCGGGCGCGTCGCCGATCGCCTCGGAGGCGTTCTTGATCAGGTTCAGGAACACCTGCACCAGCTGATCGCGATTGGCGAGCACCGGCGGCAGCGACGGGTCGTATTCCTCGACGATGCGGATGGAACGGGCGAAGCCCGACTGCGCCAGCCGCTTCACGTGGTCGAGCACGCCGTGGATGTTGACGGCGTCACGCTCCACCGGTCGCTCGTCGGAGAAGACCTCCATCCGGTCGACCAGCTTCACGATCCGATCGGCCTCGTCGCAGATCAGTCGCGTCAGCGTCCGATCGTCGTCGTCGGCCGACTGCTCCAGCAGTTGCGCCGCACCGCGAATACCGGAGAGCGGGTTCTTGATCTCGTGGGCGANNTCGATCTTGTCGGCCATCGAGCGTTCCTGGAACATCAGGACGACGTACTCGGGCTTGTCGGCGATCGGCGCGGCATAGATGTCGACCATCTTCTCGCCCGGCAGACGCGGGCTCTCGATGTCNNCGGTATTCGCTGACCGGCGCCTGCCGCTCGCGCACCTGCGCCACGAGCTCCAGCACCGGCGAGCCGAAGGGCAGGAAATACGAGATCTCGTGCCGCCGCATGAAGGGGGCGGAGGCCTGGAAGAAGTGTTCGGCGGCGTCGTTGGCCGAGACGATGCGGCCCTCGCCGTCGACCGTGATCACCGGATGGGGCAGCGCNNTGGCGTGGAACGGTCTGGGTCATGCGGCCCGCCTTTGTGTGCTGTCGCCGAAGATGGCGTGGACATGATCGATCACCGCGGAGGGCTCCTTCGCGGTCAGGAGCGCCCGGCGGGCGGTATCGGTGACGGAGACGCCTGCCCCGGCGACATGCGCGTCGAGATACCAGGCGAGGTGCTTGCGCGCCGCCATCAACCCGACGCGGACGCCGTGATGGGCGATCATCGCCTCGAAATGCTCGACGATCAGCACGGTGAGCGCCCGGCCCGTCGGCGCAGCCACCGCCGCCTCGCC
>DBMN01000013.1 GCA_002298965.1 Rhizobiales bacterium UBA697
CCGCCCCGTCCTCGACCGGCTCGACGCCCGCGTCCGCATCGTCGCGACGCTGGCGACCGTCGTCGCCCTGCTGGCGATCCGCTCGCCGCTCGTCCTCGCCGGCCTTCTGCCCGTGGCGCTCGTCGCGGCGCTCGCCTGCGGCGTGACGCTGCGCGATCTCGCCGCCCGCCTCGCCNNGGCTTCCTGATCGTCCTCGCGGTCCTCCTGCCGCTGACCGTGCCGGGACCGACCTGGGCGACGATCGGCCCGATCGAGCTCTCCCGCCCCGGCCTCGACCGGGCGATCCTGATCCTGCTCCGGGTCAATCTCGCCGCCACGGCGATCCTGATCCTCGTCGCCGGGCTCGAGCCCGTCCGCCTCGGCCATGCGCTGGCGCGGATGGGCGTGCCGGAGAAGCTCGTCCACGTGCTCCTCTTCACCGCCCGCTGGGTGGCGCTGGTACGCGAGGAGGCCCGCCGCCTCCACGACGCGCTGCGCGCCCGCGCCTTCCGCGCCACCACCTCGCGCCACGGCCTGTCGACGCTCGGCCATTTCGTCGGCCAACTGCTGGTGCGTGCCTTCGAGCGCGCCGAGCGGGTAGACGAGGCGATGCGCTGCCGCGCCTTCGCCGGCCGCTTCGCGCTGGTCGCGGAGGAGCGCGTCTCCGCCTATGATGCGATCTTCGCCGCCGGGCTCGCGTTCGGCCTCGCGCTCGCCATCCTGGTGGACCGACTGATTTGACCGCTCTCTTCGATCTCGCCGACGTCACCGTCGAACGCGCCGGCCGCCGCGTGCTCGACCGCGTGAGCCTCCGCCTCGAGCCGGGCGAGCGCCTGGCGCTGATCGGGGCGAACGGCGCCGGCAAGACGACGCTGCTCCGAACCCTCGTCGGGCTCGAACGGCCGATCGAGGGCCGGATCGTCGCCTTTGGGGCGGAACGCAAGGTCGAGAAGGACTTCCGCGAGGTCCGCGCCCGCGCCGGCTATCTCTTCCAGGACCCCGACGACCAGCTCTTCTCGCCGACGGTGATCGAGGACGTCGCCTTCGGCCCGCTCAACCTCGGCCTCTCCCCGCGCGAGGCGACCGCCCGCGCCGAGGCGACGCTGGAGCGCCTGTCGCTCGCCCATCTCGCGCGCCGCATCACCCATCGGCTCTCGGGCGGCGAGAAGCGCCTCGTCAGCCTCGCCGGCGTGCTGGCGATGGAGCCGCGCGCCCTCCTCCTCGACGAGCCGACCAACGCCCTCGACGAGACCCATCTGGCGCGGCTCTCCGGGATCCTGGCGAGCCTCGACGTCGCCATGGTGATCGTCAGTCACGACCGTCACTTCCTCGAGCACCACGCCACCCGCGCCGTGGCGCTGAAGGACGGGCGACTCGCCCCCGCGGCGCTCCATCGCCACGTCCACGTCCACGATCACGTCCACATCCACGGCATCGACGACGAACACGAGCACCGTCACGACAGCGACGGCTGACCCGCGCGCGACGCCGCCCTCCCCCGCCGAGCGGCCTTTTCGCCGCGCTTTCGGCCGCATCCGCACGCCCCGCGCGGCACATTCGGCCAAGACGATGCGCATTCCCCGTGACACTCTGGCGCACGATCGCGTCGTGCGACGGAAAGTGTCGCAGCCTGCGACAGAAATGCCGAAAGCAGTCGCAAAACTGATCGCGACTGTCGGAAAAGCCGATTCCGAGAAGTCGTCGAACCGTCCATTCACCACCTCGAGACGTTCCGGATCGATGATTTACCAGAACGGGTTATGCTCGCTCAGACATAATAGTAGATCGTGCGAATTACCTTTCGGAGCCCGACGGGATTGAATCCAGGCATCCGAGGGACGCACCACGTCGGGTCGACGTGGAAAAGATCGAACCCTCGATGGGCAAGCCGAGACGGGAGTCCGACATGGACAAGATTCTTCGCATCAACATGACCGATCTGACCTACGCGATCGGTCCGGTTCCCGAGGCCTGGGCCGGCCTGGGCGGCCGCGCTCTGACGTCGACCATCGTCGCCGCCGAAGTCCCGCCGACCTGCCACGCCCTCGGTCCGAACAACAAGCTGGTCTTCGCGCCCGGTCTCCTGTCGGGCACGGCGGCCTCGAACGCCGGCCGCTTCTCCTGCGGCGCCAAGAGCCCGCTGACGGGCGGCATCAAGGAGAGCTCCGCCGGCGGCACCTCGTCGCGCATCATCGCGCGTCTGGGCTTCAAGGCGATCATCGTCGAAGGCCAGCCGGCCGGCGACGGCTGGTACTCGCTGGTCATCGGCAAGGACAGCGTCCAGTTCGTACCCGAGACCGAGACCCTCGGCATCGGCACCTTCGCGGTCGTCGAGAAGGTCGCCGAGCGTTACGGTGAAGACTACGGCGTGATCACGCTCGGTCAGGCCGGCGAACACCTGATGGCGATCTCCAACATCTCGGTGAAGGACCCCGAGGGCAAGATCCGCAGCTTCGGCCGCGGTGGCCTCGGCGCCGTCATGGGATCGAAGAAGATCAAGTACATCGCCATCAATCCGGAAGGCGTCTCCAACCTTCCGATCGCCGACAACGCCAAGTTCAAGGAAGCCAACCGCACCTTCACCAAGACCCTGCAGGACCATCCGGTCTCCGGCCAGGGCCTGAAGAAGTACGGCACCGCGGTTCTGGTGAACATCATCAACGAGGCCGGCGGCCTGCCGACCAAGAACTTCACCGCCGGTCAGTGCGAGCATCACGATCTCATCTCCGGTGAAGAGATGTACGACCGCATCGTCGCCCGCGGCGGCGAGCCGAGCCATCCCTGCTCGCCGGGCTGCCAGATCCAGTGCTCGCAGGTCTATCACGACAAGGACGGCAAGTACGTCACGTCCGGCTTCGAGTACGAGACCCTCTGGGCCCTCGGCGCCGACGGCATGATCACCGACCTCGACGTCTGCGCCGAGATCGACAACGTCTTCGACGACCTCGGTGTCGACTCCATCGAAACCCCGGTGATGTTCGCCGTGGCGATGGAAGCCGGTGTCCTGCCCTGGGGCGACGGCAAGCGCATGCTCCAGATCCTGCATGAAGACATCGCCAAGGCCACGCCGCTCGGACGTCTGCTCGGCGCCGGCACCGGTGCGGTCGGCCGTGCCTTCGGCCTCACCCGCATCCCGGTCGTCAAGAACCAGGCGATCCCGGCCTACGACCCGCGCTCGATCAAGGGCATCGGCGTCACCTACGCGACCACCACCCAGGGTGCCGACCACACGGCCGGCTACGCCATTGCCACCAACATCCTGAATGTCGGCGGCAAGGTCGATCCGCTGCAGAACGAGGGTCAGGTCGAACTGTCCCGCAACCTGCAGATCGCCACCGCGGCGATCGACTCGACGGGCCTCTGCCTGTTCATCGCCTTCCCGGCGCTGGACATCCCGTCCTGCCTCACCTCCGTGGTCGACATGCTGAACGCCCGCTACGGCATCGGCCTCACCGGCGACGACGTGGTGGCCCTCGGCAAGCACGTGCTCAAGATCGAGCACGAGTTCAACCTGGCCGCCGGCCTCGGGCCGGAGACCGATCGTCTGCCCGAGTTCTTCGAACTCGAGCCGCTCACCCCCCACAACGTCACGTGGGACATGAATCCCAAAGAGCTCGCTTCCTTCTGGAGCTTCTGAGGGAGGAATGCGCTGTCGACTCAACCCTGCCGGAGCAACACGGGCATGATGATCACGATCAAACTGTTCGCGACGTTCCGGCAGGGGCGTTTTCGGGTCGCCGAGCGCGACGTGGCCGAAGGCACGACGGTGGCCGACATCCTGAAGTCCCTCGACATCGAGGAGGAGGAGGTCGGCACCCTGTTCGTGCGCGGACGCCACGTCGAACCCGACCGGGTCCTTCAGCCGGGCGAAGCCCTGGCGATCTTCCCGCTGGTCGGCGGAGGCTAGGCCATGGGCTTCGAAGCCGACGAGACCGAGCGCTACGCCCGCCACATCGTGCTGCGTGACGTCGGTGGACCGGGACAGCAGAGCTTCAAGGCCGCGCGTGTCCTGGTGGTCGGAGCCGGCGGTCTCGGATCGCCGGTCCTGCTCTATCTCGCCGCCGCCGGCATCGGCACCATCGGCATCGTCGACGACGACCGCGTCTCGCTCTCCAACCTCCAGCGTCAGGTCGTCCATCGCACGGCCGACGTCGGACGGCTCAAGGTCGAGAGCGCCGCCGAGGCGATCGCCCGCATCAATCCGCATGTCCGCGTCGAGACCTTCCCTGTCCGTCTCGATGCGTCCAACGTCACTGAGATCGTCGGCGCCTTCGACCTCGTGGTCGACGGCGTCGACAATTTCGAGACCCGCTTCCTGGTCGCCGACGCCTGCGAGGCCGCCCGCAAGCTCCTCGTCACCGCCGGCGTCCTCACTTTCTACGGCTGGGTCACCGTCCTGAAGCCGTGGGAGATCGGCCCCGACGGCCACGCCAACCCCGCCCTCGCCGACATCCTGCGTCGCCCGGCCGAGGGCCGCATGCAGACCTGCGCCGAGGTCGGCATCCTCGGCGTCGTCCCCGGCGTCCTCGGCACGCTCGCCGCCACCGAGGTGCTGAAACTCGTCGCCGGCATCGGCGAACCGCTGATCCGCCGGATGCTCAACGTCGACCTGCGCGACATGAGCTTCGACATGATCGACTACGAACGCGGCGACGACGGCGGAGGCCCGCCATGACCGAGGCCCCCGTCTCCGTCGACCCCGCCGTCCCCCCCGCCACCATCGACGTGGTCGGCTTCATGGATCTGGCGACCCTCTTCCGCGCCCGCGGCTGGGCCTCGCCCCATCGCCTGCCGCTCGACACGGCCATCGACGGACCGACGCTGCTGCGCCTCCTCGACGTCGACGACGCCGCCGTCGAATGCCTCTTCGTCAACCACTTCGCCCATGGCGTGGCGGCGGCGGTGATCCGCCCCGGCGACCGCGTCGCGCTGGTGCCGCCCGGTGTCCCCGGCCCGCACCGCTACAGCCTCGGGATCTGGCAGAAACCCACGACCTGAGGCACGCCCGCCCGACGCCCCGAAGACACGACGCGGACCGCCCGAGGCCGCGAGCGTGAAGACCGTGACGCCACGAAAGCAAGAACCATGAAGACGGAAACGCCCGAAGACATCGCCCTCGACGTGCTCGACATCTGCGCCAACTGCGACCAGTGCCGCGAGCTGCTCGGCGAGGCGCCCTGCCAGTTCTTCCCGCGGCTCTACACGCTGGCCGACCGCAAGACGGCCGGCGGCGAGGTGCCGACCAGCCGCGAACTCGTCGATCTGATCGACCTGTGCAACTCCTGCGGCCAGTGCCCCTGCGCGCCGATCCAGACCCGTATCCGCGAATCCAAGGACGGCTTCGTCGCCCGCGACGGCATGCCCCTCGGCGTCCGTCTGGTCGAGAACGTCCGCCTCGTCGGCCGCCTCTGCGGCACCATGCCGAGCGTCGCCAACGCGCTGATGAGGACCGAGCCGGTCGCCGGCTGGCTGAAGAGCGCCTTCGGCATCCATCCCGAACGGCAGATGCCGAAGATCCCCAAGGAGAGCTTCGACGCCTGGGCCAAGCGCGAGGGCCTCACGGCCCATGTCGAGGGCGACGGCCGCAAGGTCGCCTATTTCGTCGGCTGCACCGCACGCCACTACTTCCCGGAAGTCGCCATCGCCACCGTCGCGGTGCTGCGCGCCAACGGCATCGGCGTCTGGGTTCCGCCGCAGGAATGCTGCGGCATGCCGACCTATCTCGAGGGCGACCGGCCCTTCACCTACGAACTCGCCGGGCACAATCTCGCGATCCTCTCCGAGGCGATCGACAGGGGCTACGACGTCGTCACCGCCTGTCCCACCTGCAGCTTCGCCTTCAAGACGGCGCTGGCGCGCGGCGCCCGCTTCGCGCCCGAACGCCGCGCCAAGATCGTCGCCATGCTGAGGGAGGAAGGCGGGAACGTCGCACGCGTCCGCGAGCGTCTGATCGCCGAGACCCTGGCGCCGACCGGCCGCGCCGGATCGGCCGCCGCCGACTTCCACGAGACCTGGGTGATCAACCACATCGCCGTCCACGAACACGCCGGCGAGGGCATCGACGACGGCTATTTCTCCGACATCGACGCCAATCTGCGCATCGCCGTCGCCTCCCACACCTGGGAGCTCGGCGAATATCTGCGCGCACTCGCCGCCGAGGGCGCCTTGAAGCCGGTCGACGGCATCCCGCCGGAGAGGCTCGGCTATTTCCCGCCGTGTCATCTGCGCGAACAGGACATGGGCCGGCCCTGGGCGGAGCTTCTCGCCGAGATGCCGGGCGCCGCGGTCGAAACGGTGGGGCGTGCCGACGACTGCTGCGGCCTCGGCGGCATCATGGGCTTCAAGAAGACCTTCCACCACGCCTCGCTCGCCATGGGGCGCGGGCTGATGGCGCGGACGGCGGCCGCGAACCCCGACCGCGTCGTCACCGAATGCCTCGGCTGCCGCGTCCAGTTCGACCAGATGCAGCCGATCCCGGTGAGCCACCCGGTCGAGATCCTCGCCGCGGCTTACGCGGCGGAGACGGCGGGCGAGAAGAAGGCTTGAGGCGAATGCGCCCGGCGCCGCGGCGCCGGGCCTGTCCGCTCGATCGGCGTCTCGTAGCCGGATCTCGGAATCTCTGATCGGGTCGCAAGTCGCGATCCGACGGCACTCTCATCCGGCCCCCTCCCGCTCGGGGACCATCGGATAACGCCACAGAGGTACGGGTCGACGTCCGTGCGCGATCCTTCGAGACGCGCCTGCGGCGCTCCTCAGGATGAGGCGCTGAAGGATTTCCCGGCAATTACAAACGCCTCATGCCGAGGAGGCGTTCGAAGAACGCCGTCTCGAAGCATCGCGCACGGCGTCGAACTCGACGCCATCGAGTTGCGCAAAGCCCCCTCCCCCTCGAGGGGGGAGGGAACGTTGGAGAGACGGCCGTCGGGCCGCCGACGACAGAATTGGGACGTCGTCCCCCCTGACCTCATGCCCCCGCGAGCCGCGCCTCGGCGATACGCGCCCAGAGGTCCGCACCGATCGGCAGCGCCGCGTCGTTGAAGTCGTAGCGCGGCGAGTGGAGACCGGCGTCGCCCGTCCCTCTGCCCTGCCCGACCCAGACATAGGCGCCCGGCTTCTCGAGCAGCATGAAGGCGAAGTCCTCCGCCCCCATGCTCGGCTCGATGTCTTCCTCGAGCACCAGCGTCGGCGCCATGCCGCGGATGACGCCCTGGACGAAGCGGGCCTCCGTCGCGTCGTTGATGGTCGCCGGATAGCGGCGCTGATAGTCGATCGTCGCCTCGCAGCCCATCGCCTCGGCGATGCCGTGGACGATCGCCTTCAGTCGCGTCTCGATCAGATCGCCGATCTCGGGGGCGAACCAGCGCACCGTGCCGGACATCCGGCAGGCGTCGGGAATGACGTTCCAGGCGTCGCCGCCGTGCACGGTGGTGACCGAGACCACGGCCGACGACATCGGCGAGACGTTGCGCGCGGCGATGGTCTGGAGCGCCGAGCCGATCTGGAAGACCGCCGCGACCGGATCGGCGCCCTGGTGCGGCATGGCGCCGTGGGCGCCGCGACCCTTGACCTCGATCTCGAAGATGCCGAAGGCCGCCATCATCGGACCGGTCGTCAGACCCGCCCGCCCGACCGGCAGCGCCGGCCAGTTGTGCATGCCGAAGATCGCCTCGACGGGGAAGCGCGTAAAGAGTCCGTCGGCGATCATCTTCTCGGCGCCGCCCTCGTTCTCCTCGGCCGGCTGGAAGACGAAATGCACCGTGCCGTCGAGCGTCGTGCTCTGCGACAGCGACCGCGCCGCGGCGAGCAGCATGGCGGTGTGGCCGTCGTGGCCGCAGGCATGCATCCGCCCGACGTTCCTGGAGGCGTAGGTGAGCCCCGTCGCCTCGTGGATGGCGAGCGCGTCCATGTCGGCGCGCAGGCCGATGGCACGGGACGACGTGCCGCGCGAGAGCGTCGCCACCACGCCGGTGCCGCCGATGCCGGTCGCGACCTTCAGGCCGAAGGAGGCGAGCCGCTCGGCGACGAAGCCCGAGGTGCGATGCTCCGCGAAGGCCAGTTCCGGCATCTGGTGCAGCTCGCGCCGCCAGGCGACGGCCTCGTCGATCTCTTCGCAGGAGAAACGGGTGACGGGGGCGTTCACGGGCGATCCTCCTCGGGCGTCGCGGCGTCGAGGCGATAGCGGAAGTCGCAGCGCTTCGCCCCGCCCATGATGGTCTCGGTGCGCGTCAGCTCCATCTTCGGATTGTAGCCGACGCAGAAATCGCCGTCGCGATTGCACGACAGGAGATGGCCGATCTCGCCCAGCCCCATCTCGCGATACATCTCGGCGTAACGGCAGCGGGTGACGTCGAAGTCGAGCCGATCGGGCGCGGCGTGGCGCACTTCGAGCTCGAGCGAGCCGCCGGTCGTCCAGTTCGGCAGGATGGCGCCGAAGTCGGCGAGATCGGGATCGCGGCCGAGCGCCTCGCGGAAGCGCGCGCCCTGCTCGATCGCCGAGCGCGACACCGCCTCGCCGATCGCCGCCTTGGCCTCGTCTTCACCCGATCGCGCCTTCAGCACCGCATAGACGTGGCCGAGGATCTCGGCCTCGATGCGACGACGTTCGATGATCGGCAGGTTCATGCGCCCTCTCCCGTGCCGGCCGGCGCCGGCTGTTCGTGGACATGGCCGCCGAGATAGGCCTCGACGATGCGCGGATCGCCGGCGAGGTCGGCGGCGGCCCCTTCGAGCGCGATCTTGCCCGATTCCATCACCGCCGCACGATCGGCGATGCGCAGAGCAGCCTTCGCATTCTGCTCGACGATCAGGATCGACAGGCCCTCGGCGCGGATCTGCGACACGAGGTCGAAGATGCCCTTGACGAACTTCGGGGCGAGGCCGAGCGACGGCTCGTCGAGGAGGAGGAGCGACGGCTTGGCCATCAGCGCCCGGGCGATGCACAGCATCTGCTGTTCGCCGCCCGAGAGCGACCCCGCCGTCTGCGCCATGCGCTCGCCGAGCTTGGGGAAGAGCGCCAGCACGCGGTCGAGTTCGCTCGTGCCGTGCCGCCCGCCGCCGAGCACGAGATTTTCCCGCACGCTCATCGACGAGAAGATCTGCCGCCCTTCCGGCGACTGCAGGAGGCCGAGGGCGACGACCTCGTGGCTCTTCAGCTTGGAGATCTCCTCGCCCCGGAAGCGGATCGAACCCGCCTTCGGCCGATAGATGCCGGAGATCGCCCGCATCAGCGTCGTCTTGCCGACGCCGTTCGAGCCGAGCACGGCGACGATGCCCTTTTCCGGCACGTCGAGGTCGACGCCGTGCAGGATCTCCTGGATGCCCATGGCGACGGTCAGGCCGCGGATTTCGAGCAGGCTCATTCCTCGACCCCCAGATAGGCTTCGAGCACCATTGGATCGGCGCGCACCACGTCGGGTTCGGCATCGGCGATCTTGCGCCCCGACGCCAGGACGACGACGCGGGAGCAGATGCTCATGACGAGGTTCATGTCGTGCTCGACCAGCATGACGGCGAGGCCGTCGGCGTTGAGCGAGCGGATGAAGCGGGCGAGTTCCGCCGTCTCGCTGTCGTTGAGGCCGGCGGCGGGTTCGTCGAGGATCAGGAAGTCGGGCTTCATGGCGAGCGCCCGCGCGATCTCGAGATACTTGCGCTTGCCGTAGGAGAGGTTGGCGGCGAGTTCGCCGGCGACGTCCGTCAGCCCGACGCGCTCCAGCGCCTCCCAGGTGGCCTTGGAGATCGCCTCCGAACGGCCACCGCCGCCCAGGACCGCACGGCCCGCCGACATCCCCGTCTTGCCGACGGCGCCGACCGAGACGTTGTCGAACACCGACATGTTGGGGAAGACGCGCAGGTTCTGGAAGGTCCGCGACATGCCGCGCGAGGCGATCACGTGGGGCTTCAGGCCCTGGATCTCCTCGCCCTTGAAGCGGACGACGCCTTCCGACAGCGTGGTGAAGCCCGAGATCAGGTTGAAGAGCGTCGTCTTGCCCGCCCCGTTGGGACCGATCAGGCCGACCAGTTCGCCCGTCTCGACCTTCGTGGTGACGGCATCGACCGCGACCAGGCCACCGAAGCGACGGGTGACGTTTTCGATTTCGACCAGCGTCATTTCCAGCCGACCTCCCGTTCGCCCGGAGCCGCCGTCCACCGCCGACCCAGCGCCCGACGGGCGAAGGTGAGCGCGGGGACCTCGCCGAAGAGACCCTTCGGCAGGAAGAGGATGGAGACGAACATCACGAGGCCGACCATCACGTTGCGCAGGTCACCGAGCGAGCGCAGCACCTCCGGCAGGAGGATGAGCAGCACCGCGCCGACGATCGCTCCGGGCAGCGAACCGAGACCGCCGACGACCACCATCGCCAGGATCAGGATCGAGTTGGAGAAGTTGAAGTCGCCGGGCGAGACGTAGCCGGTGGTGTAGGCCCACAGCGCGCCGGCGAGGCCGGCGAAGAAGGCCGACAGCGTGAAGACCTCGATCTTCAGCCGCACCGTGTCGATGCCCATGGCGTCGGCGCACTGGTCGTCCTCGCGCAGCGCACGAAGCGCGTTGCCCCAGTAGGAGTGGGTGAGGCGATGCAGCGCCCAGATCGACAGGCCGACCACCACCGCGACCACGAAGTAGACCGCGAGGCCGCCCTTCACCGACCAGCCGAAGAGCTTGATGCCGGAGAACAGCATCACCCCGTTCGGACCCTTGGTGACCGCGACCCAGTTGAGCAGCACGGTGTTGATCATCTGCCCGATGGCGAGGGTCGCCACCGCGAAGTAGATCGACACCAGCCGCATCGTCGGCAGCGCCACCACGAAGGCGAGGAGGCCCGCGACGAGGCCGGCGGCCGGCAGGCCCCAGAGGAAGCCGAGCTTCAGCTCCGAGCCCATCAGCGCGGCGACATAGGCGCCGATGCCGTAGAAGGCGGCATGGCCGAGGTGGAGCAGTCCGCCGACACCGGTCACCAGATGCAGCGACGCGGCGAGAAGCGCGAAGATCAGCACCAGATTGGCGACCTGGAAGAAGTAGCCCTTGCCGAAGAAGGCGAGGCTCGCGGGCGCGACGGCGAAGACGAGGAGGACGAGCGCGAGCGGCACGAGCGCCGAGCGCGACATCTTTTTCGAGATCTCAGACACGTTCCCTCCCCGCTCCGAAGAGCCCCTGCGGGAAGAAGATCAGGGTGACGACGAGGAAGCCGTAGGCGACCATGTCGGCCCAGTTCGACGAGACGAAGGTGGTGGCGATGCCTTCGGAGAGACCGAGCAGCAGCGCGCAGATCACCGCGCCGGGGATCGACGAAAGCCCGCCCATCACCATCGCGACGAAGGCCTTGATGCCGGGCACGAAGCCCATCGCCGGGAAGATCGCGCCGTAGTAGAGCCCGACCAGGATGCCGGCCGCCGCCCCCATCGCCGAGCCGATGGCGAAGGTGAAGAGGATGGTGCGGTCGGTGTCGATGCCGACGTATTTGGCGCCGAGCGGATTGGCCGAGACGGCGCGGATGGCGAGGCCGGCCCGCGTCCGCGTCAGCAGATACTGCAGCGATCCGAGCATCACCGCGGCGACGGCGAGGATGATCAGGTCGCCGGTGACGATGGTGACCGGCCCGAGCGCGATCGGCTTGTTGATCAGCGCCGCGAAGGGCAGCGTCTGCATCTGCGAGCCGAAGGCGATCTCCAACCCCTCACGGGCGACGATCGACACCGCCAGCGACGACATCAGCGTCGATTCCCGCATCGCCCGCGACTTCAGCGACGCCTCGTCGGAGAAGCGGCGGAACGGCTTGAAGGCGATGCGTTCGAGCCCGAAGCCCAGCGCCGCGCCGACCGCCATGACGATCAGCAGCACCACGACCAGCGGCGGCGCGAAGGCGGTGACGACGATCAGGCCGACGAAGGCGCCGATCGTGTAGACCTCGCCATGGGCGAAGTTCACGACGTTGAGCACACCGAAGATCAGCGTGAAGCCGATCGCCATCAGGGCGTAGATCACCCCCTGTGACAGGCCGATGGCCAATTGTTGCAGATAATAGGGATCGAACACGCTGAGCCCCTCGCGTCGCGTCGAAACAATCGGTCGCCGGTCGCCCGGCGGCTGGGCGGGAGCGGCGAACCGCTCCCGAAGGGCCGTCAGTCCTCGACCGGCGTGAAGACGCCGCCGACGACGCGCACCTTGGAGAGCGACTTCACCGGCTCGCGGTCCGGGCCGAAGGTCGTCTTGCCGGTCACGCCGGGGAAGTCCTTGGTGGCGGCGAGCGCGTCGCGCACCGAGGCGCGGGTGGTCTTCGGATAGGTCTTCACCACCGCCTCGAGCATGATGTTGACGGCGTCGAAGGCCTGCGCCGGGAACTGACCCGGTTCGGCACCGCGCGCCTTCACCCAGGCCTCGACGAAGCTCTTCACTTCCGGCTTGGGGCTGTTGGGCAGGAAGTTGGTGGTGAGCGACAGACCGTCGGCGTCCGCACCGGCGAGCTCGATGATCTTCTGGTTGTGGGCCGCCGACGTCGACCAGATCGGCACGTTGAGGCCGACCTGCTTCGCCTGCTTCAGGAAGTTGGCGCCGTCCTCGTAGAAGAAGCCGGTGTAGATCGCGTCGGGCTTCTCGCGCTGGATCTTGGTGAGCAGCGAGCGGAAGTCCGGCAGACCGCGGTTGAAGTACTCGGTCAGGACGACCGTGCCGCCCTTCTCGGTGAGGCGCTCGGAGAAGTACTTGGTGACGGTCTGACCCCAGTCGGTCTGTTCGGCGACCACCGCGACCTTCTTGATGCCCTTGCCGAGCATCCAGTCGGCGTTGAAGGGACCCTCACCGGCCTGCGTCGTGATGTTGCGGAACTGCCATTCCGAGATCTTGGCGTAGTCCGGGTGCGACGCGGTCTGGGAGAGCTGCGGCATGCCGGCCTCCTTGTAGACCTGCGCCGCCGCCATCGACACGCCCGAGGTGAAGTCGCCGAGCACGCCGACGATCTTCTCGTCGTCGACGAACTTGCGGGCGATCGCCACGCCTTCCTTGGCGTCCGAGCGGCTGTCCTCGAACACGATCTCGACCTTGACCGGCAGGCGGCCGGAGGCGTTGAAGCGCTCGAGCGCGATCTCGGCGGCGGTCTTGAAGTCCTGGCCGTACTGCGCCGTGTTGCCGGTCAGCGGCAGCTGGTAGCCGAGACGGATGGCGTCGGCGGCGGAGACCGGCGCGGCGGCGAAGGGGGCGATCAGCGCGAAGCCGACGATGGTCCTGCGGGTGAACGTCATGCTCTCTCTCCACTCGAGGGCCTCAGGGGGCCGATGGGGTCGGAATTCCGAATGCGCATTGCCTCAGGCGGCGGTGCCGGGTTCGACCACCAGACGGCAGCAACCCTCTTCGCCCGGTTTCCAGGTCTCGCCCTTGAAGACGAAGCCGGCCGCCTTGAAGAGGCCGCCGTCGATGGCGCCGCCGGCCTTGCACAGGAGTTCGAGATCTTCCTCCGAACGCCCCATCGCCTGCCAGGCTTCCTTCAGCGGGCAGCGGTGGAACTTGATCTCGAGACGCTCGTCGTCGCACTGGCGGATCTCGGGGGCGAAGATCTCGTCGACCGCCGGAATGCCGCCGATGAAGCGATCCTTGAGGCCGACGAGGTTCGCCGGGCCGAGATCGGCGAACTTGGCACCCATGGTCACGCCCATGCGGCGGGTCGCCTCGCCGACCAGCTCGACCGCCCTGTCGGTGCCGAAGGCATCGCGCAGCACGTCGAACATGTTGGCATAGGCCGCGGCGCGCATGGTGAAGGCACCCTGGAGCCACTCGATCGGCACCATGCGGCCGGAGGGGGATGTGTCGGTCATGATCGGCGATCCTCGTCGATGGTTCGTGAACGGTGGACGCGTCGCCTCAGGCGGCCTTGGCCGCGCCGGGCGAGATCTTCAGGAAGCAGCGGTCGTTGCAGCCGGGATGCCAGTTCTCCGCCTCGAAGCCGAAACCGGCGGCCTCGAACACGCCGCGATCGACCATCGATCCGGCCTTGCAGAGCAGTTCGACGTCTTCCTCCGAACGGCCCATCGCCTGCCACGCCTCGCGCAGGGGGCAGCGATGGAACTGGATCACCAGACGCTCGTCGTCCAACTGGACGATCTCGGGGGCGAACATCTCCTCGACCGCCGGAACGTCGCCGAGGAAACGGTCCTTGAGTTCGGCGAGATTGCCCGGCGCGAGATCCGAGTAACGGACACCGGCGATCGCACCCATCCGGCGGGTCGCCTCGCCGAGCACCTCGACGGCACGCTCGACGCCGTCGCTCTCGCGGATGACGTCGAAGACCTGGGCATAGGCCATGGCGCGGGCGTTGAAGGCGGCGCGAAGGGTCTCGATCGGAACCATCGTCGAGGACCGGCTGACTTCGGACATCGTTCTCTTCCTCTCTGACATCACGCCGGCTCGCGGCCGTCTTTCCAGCGGTAGTGAGCGAGCAGGCTCGGAGCCACCAGGGTGGCGAGCTTGTGGAATGCGTAGGGCCGCACCTCGGTCAGCGGCACGGGAAGGTCCTTCTCCGGCCTGCCGTCGAGCGCGTCCGCGAAGACCGGGCCGAGGGCGGAGGCGAGCGCCACGCCGCGGCCGTTGCAGGCCTCCCAAGTCCATAGACCGTCGGCCAGCCGGTGAAACCGCGGCATGCGGTCGTGCGTCATGCCGATCCGGCCGTTCCAGACGAAATCGAAGGACGGCACGCCCATCTGCGGGAAGATGCCGGCGAGACGCTTGCCGATCAGCGCCTTCAGCCGCCGCGCGCCGTCGAAGGGCACGATCATCGCGCCGCCCGAGACGAGGCGACCGCGCGCGTCCCAGCGGAAGAAGCGCAGGTCGCCATGGGTGTCGGAGAGCGCCTGAAGCCCCGGCAGGACCGTCGCGCGGACGGCCTCGGACTGCGGCGCCGTCGCCATCTGCCAGGAGAGCACCGGGATCAGCGAATGCGCGATCTTCGGGGCGAGCGAGGGGGCGAACCAGTCGGTGTAGCCGTTGGAGGCGAGCATCACCCGGTCGGCGAGGATCGTGCCGCCGGCCGTCGTCAGCCGCCAGCCGTCGCCGGCCTTCTCGAGACCGGTCACCGCCGTGCCCTCGAAGATCCGGGCGCCGGCGGCTTCCGCCGCCTTCGCCAGACCGCGCACGTAGGCGAGCGGATTGAGATGACCGCCGGAGGCGTTGAGCATGCCGCCGTACCAGTCCTTCGAGCCGACCAGCGCCGCCGTCTCGGCCGCGTCGAGCAGGCGGACCGGCGCACCGCGCCGTCCCCAGGCCTCGACGCGGGCGGCCGACAGCTTAACCCGGCCCGGCGAATGGGCCGGCTGGAACCAGCCGTTCTGCACCGCCTCGCAGTCGATGCCGTGGCGGCGGATCAGATCGAAGACGTGAGCAGCGCTGTCGGCGACGAGCTGGGCGAAGCGTTCGCCCGTCTCGCCGAAGCGCACCGCCATGACGTCCGGCTCGGCGCCCGTCATGGTCGGGATGACCTGACCGTTGTTGCGCCCCGAGGCACCCCAGCCGACCGAAGCCGCCTCGGCGAGGACGACGGAGCGTCCACGCGAGGCGAGTTCGAGGGCGGTGGACAGGCCGGTGATGCCGCCGCCGACGATCGCGACGTCGGCCCGCACTTCACCCGCGAGCGCCGGCGCCGGGGGGCGGTCCGGGGTCACGGCGGCCCAGAGCGAGGGCGGGAAGGGCTGGGCGTGAACGGGCATGCGGCTTGTCCTGGAGAGACGTCGTCAGGCGGCGACGGGATCCATGTCGAGTTGGCCGTCGAAGAAATCGGCTGCGGCCCGAGCATGGAGTTTGGTGGAATCGAATACCGGCAGATCGGTATCGGCGGAACTGATGAGAAGTCCAATTTCGGTACAACCGAAGATCACGCTGTCGGCACCGCGCGCCTTGGCTGCCTCGATGATTGCGATGTAACTACGGCGGGAGGTTTCCTTGACCACGCCACGACAGAGCTCGTCGAAGATCACGTCGTGGACGACGGCGCGATCCTGCTCTTCCGGCACCATGACGTCGAGATCGAAATTTCGGCGCAGCCGCTCTTTCCAGAAATTCTGTTCCATGGTGTAGCGGGTCGCCAGCAACAGCGGCGCCTTCACCCCGCTTGCCGCCAGGTCACGCCCGACCACGTCGACGATGTGGATCAGCGGCACGCCGGCCGAGCGCTCGACGCCGTCGGCGACGAGATGCATCGTGTTGGTGCAGATGAGGAGGCAACCGGCGCCGGCGCCGGCCAGACCGCGACCGGCCTCGGCGAGGCGCGCCTCGGCGCCGACCCAGTCGCCGGCCTTCTGCAACGCGACGATCTCGTCGAAGTTGACCGAGCGCAGGAGAATGTCGGCGGACACGAGGCCGCCGTGGCGGTCGCGCACCATCTCGTTGATTTCACGATAGTAGGTTGCGGTGCTTTCCCAGCTCATGCCGCCGATCAGACCGATGATGCGAGACACTTTCCTGCTCCGTCTTGGGTTCGACGCAAAAACGGTAGCGCAGGAGCGATGCGGAGAATGCGCGTCGTTTGCACAAACAACCGGCATCGACGCAAACTCATTGCATGATATCGAAAACATGCGACACTGATTTGCACATAATTCGTCACACGCACAAATGGAGCGCGTCGTGCTCGACATTCGCGACAGGAGAATTCTCGAGGAGCTGCAGGAGGACGCCACCGTCGCCGTCGCCGATCTGGCCGACACGGTCGGCCTCTCGGTCTCGGCCTGCTGGCGCCGCATCAAGGCGCTCGAGGACCACGGGCTGATCTCCCGCCGCGTCGCGCTGATCGACCGCCGCCGCGCCAACGTCGGCACCACGGTCTTCGTCGGCGTGCGCACCTCGCGCCATTCGATCGAGTGGCTGGAGGCCTTCCGCAAGGCGATCTCCGACATTCCCGAGATCGTCGAGGCCTACCGGCTGACCGGCGAGATGGACTATCTGCTGCGCCTCGTCGTCCCCTCGGTCGAGATCTACGACGCGGTCTACAAGCAGCTGATCACCCGCCTCGACTTCACCGACATCACCTCCTTCATCGCCATGGAGGAGATGAAGTTCACCACCGCCGTGCCGCTGCGCTACGCGTGAGCGACGCGGCGCCCTCGTCCGGGGGGATTGCTCCCGCGCCGGGGAATGATAAGCCCTTGTCGCGAACGAGCGCGGGCGACGGCCCCGGGAGGACGAGCGTGATGGATTTCGGGTGGATCGCGACGCGGTGGAAGCCGCTCGCCGGCGGCATCGGGGCGATCGCCTTCGTCGTGATGGCGGCGATGATGGTGATCCGGCCGGACGCCGAATGGGCGCAGGTCTTCGTGCTCGCCTCGCGCCAGCTCGTCCGCGGCGAGGACTTCTACCACGTCGGCACGCTCTACCTCTATCCGCCCTTCGGGACGATCCTCGGCCTGCCCTTCGTGCCGCTGCCGGAATGGGCGACGCGGCTCGCCTTCTACGTCGTCAACGTCGCGGCGATCGGCGTCGTCGCCCTCGTCTCCTGGCGGCTCGCCGGCGAGACCGCCCTCGGCGATCCGACGCCCGACAATCGCGCCGCCTGGACGATCGCCGCCCTCGGCGTGATCGCGGCCGCCCCCTACGCCTGGAACACCGTGCTGCACCAGCAGGCCGATCTGGTGATCGATGCCCTGGTCGCCGCCGGCATGCTCGCCCACTGGCGCGGCCGTTCGCTCCTCGCCGGTGTGCTGATCGGGCTCGGCGCCTCGATCAAGGGGCCGCCGCTGCTCTTCCTGGTCTATTTCCTGTGGCGCCGCGACGCCCGCGCGACGATCGCGCTGCTGGCGACGGTCGTGGTCGCCGCCCTGCTGCCCGACCTCGTCCACCCCGCCCCCGAGGGTGCCTGGGTGACGCTGTGGCTGAAGCGGCACGTGCTGCCCGCCGCCGACATGAACGCCACGCTCGGCGCCTGGGCGACCACCGCCACCCACAACATCTACAACCAGTCGCTCGGCGGCACGATCCAGCGGCTGGTCAACACCCGCTTCTCGGTCGCCGGCGGCGAGGCCGTCGTCTCCGCCGCCGCCGCGATGGTCGAGGCCCGGCCGCTGAAGCTCGCGACCTATGCGGTGATGGGCGCCATGGGCGTCGCGACCTTCGTCGTCTCCTGGATCGCCGCGAAGAACCGCCGGGCGACGGGCGCCGGCGAAGCGGCCGAGCGCGAGGCGCGCGCGGTCGAGCTGGCGATCGTGCCGCTGCTGATGCTCGCCTTCTCGCTGATGTCCGGCCTCGCCCATTTCCCGATCGTCGCCCCCGCCGCGGTCCTCCTCGCCCACCGGGCGGTGCGTGCCGGCGACCGCGTCTCGGCCGTGGCCCTCGGCGTCGCGGTCGTCGTGGCGATCGCCGTCAACAAGGACCTCGTCGGCCGCGTGCTCTACGACTTCGCCCTCTGGTCGGGCATCGCCACGGCGGCGCTGGTCGCGCTCTGGCTCGGCGCGCTGGCGGCACTCCTGCGTCCACGCGCGACCGCGTGAGCCGATCGGCCCGCTCGATTGGCAGGCCCGACGCCATGCTGTAACCATCGCCGCGGGGCCGCTCCCGCGGCGATCGATCGGACGACGGAAACGACATGCTGCAGCGGCTCAGGATCAGGCTGTCGCGCTGGCTTCGCCGCCACGTCGGCGCGATGCGCCACGACCATCTCGGCATCACCCGCGAGGGCTGCCCGGAGGCCTTCGCCAAGCCGCTGCGTATCGCCCTCCTCGGCACCTGCATGACCGACAAGCTCTCCCGCGCCTTCGAGGCGGCGGGCGACACGGTCGAGAGCCACCTCTATTCGAGCCACCCGGCCGCCGGCTTTCCCGATCTCGACTGGGCCGCCTTCGACGCGGTCGTCGTCACGCCCAACCTGCGCGGCCTCTTCGGCGACGACCTCGCCCATGCCCGCATCGCCGACGACGCCGCCTTCGACGCCTTCGTCGCCACCCACCGCGCCGGGGTCGAACGCATCGTCGCCGACATCTCGGCCGCCGTCGCCGGCCGCGCGCCGGTCTTCGTCGTCGGCTTCATCGAGCCGCCGAGCACTTACCAAGGCCTGCTGCTGAACGGCCGCCGCCGCTCGCTCCACCGCGTCGTCACGCTCCTGAACGACGCCATGGCCGACGCGCTCGAGGCCGATCCGACCTGCCACTACCTCGAGCTCAACGACGTCCTGCACCATCTCGGCGACCGCGACCTGAGCGACGGCTGGACCAACCACTTCACCCACGGCGGCATCAAGGGCCGGCTGTCGGACGAGTTCCACACGGCACTCGTCGTCCGCCTCCACCGCGCTCTCGTGGTGCTCGCCCAGCCCCGGCCGATCAAGCTGATCGTCACCGACCTCGACAACACGCTGTGGCGCGGCGTGCTCGCCGAGTTCGACGAGATCGTGCCGCACGAGCACGTCGAGGGCTGGCCGCTCGGCTATGCCGAGGCGCTGCTCGAGTTCAAGCGCCGCGGCGGCCTCCTGGCGATCGCCTCCAAGAACGACCACGACGAGACCATCGCGCGCTTCGCAAAGGTCTGGGGCGATCGCCTGAGGATCGACGACTTCTGCGCCCTCGAGATCAACTGGGGTCCGAAGTCGGAGAGCATCCGCCGCATCCTGGCCGCGACCAATCTCCTGCCCGGCAACGTCCTCTTCGTCGACGACAATCCGCGCGAGATCGACGAGGTGACGCGCGCGCTCCCCGAGATCCGCACGCTCTCCGGCGACGAGAGCCTGTGGCGCGCCCACATTCTCCATTCGCCGCACACCCAGGTCGCCGCGGTGACGGCCGAATCGACCGCCCGCACCGCGCTGATCGCCGCCAAGCAGAAGCGCGACGAGGCCGCCGCCGGCCAGTCGCGCGAGGACTGGCTGCGCGATCTCGCCGTCGCCGTCGCGATCCGCCCGATCGCCGCCAAGAGCGATGCCGACTTCGCCCGCGCCTTCGAACTGCTGAACAAGACCAACCAGTTCAACACCACCGGCCGGCGCTGGTCGGATGCCGAGATCGGCGCCCTCTTCGCCGCCGGCGGCACGCTCGTCGGCCTGCGCGCCTCCGACCGATTCGGCGACAACGGCCTCGTCTCCGTCGCCGTGCTGCGCGACCGGGTGCTGGAGCAGATGGTGCTCTCCTGCCGCGTCTTCGGCCTCGGCATCGAGACCGCCTTCCTCGCCCACCTCGAGGCCGCCCACGGCGTCGAAGCGGCCCTGCTGGTCGACACCGGCCGCAACAGGACCTGCGCCGCCTTCCCCGCCGACCACGGCATGGTCGAGGCCGACGGCCGCTGGCGCGTCGCGACGCCGACCCGCGTGCCGGACTGGATCACGCTCCGCGCCGGTTGACGTAGCGTGACCGTGACGGTCGGGTCGAAGCGGCGCCGAAAAGGCCCGGCCGCCGCCCTGCGACCGCCCGAGCCCGCGGCACGGCACCGCCCATCGGCACTGCGGGTGGCCCGATTGTCGCAGCTTCGCGACAGGATCGTCCATGTAATTAGCCAAATCGACTCGTTGCGACCGCCCGCGCAAGAGGTACCATTTCAATGCCCTTGCAAGCGGTCTCGCCTTGCAGGTGTCAATGGTCGGCCAAGCCAACAAAACAACCCGGCCGGCCATGACAGTCGTCCATTGGATGAACCGGCGGAGGAACAGCGCGAATGCCCGAGATTCTTTTCTGAAGGACGTCCGAACGCTCGACATCGCACTTCGACTAAAGACTAACGCACGGCTCGAGCCGTCTGCGTACGGGTCGGATTGCATACATCCGCGACGGTCCTCTCGGTCGAGGGTCGTCTCGGTTCGTCGACGAAACGTCCATGATGCCGTCGGGGGGACGGTCCGCCGTTCCCGCCGCTCGTCCCACCCGAGCGCGTCGGCATCGCGCCACGAACCGATCGCGTGAGCCGCGCTCCGGTAGGGGAGCGCATGCCTTCTCCTTGGTCGGGAGAGGATGACGGCGCGCACGATCGATCGTGGTTCGGAAGGGCTCCCGACGCATTCGTATCCTCCCTCGGCGATGATCGGCCGGAAGGCCGGTAGGAGGAACGATGAAGAAATTCGATCTGCTCGCCGCCGTGACCTTCGGGCTCGGCCTCGCATTCGCGTCCGGCTCGGCGTCCGCCCTGACCATCGGCTTCTCGCAGGTGGGCTCGGAAGGCGACTGGCGTCCCGCCTTCTCCAAGGACATGAAGGACGAGGCGGCCAAGCGCGGCATCGACCTGAAGTTCTCCGACGCCCAGGGCAAGGAAGAGAACCAGCTGAAGGCGGTTCGCTCCTTCATCGCCCAGAAGGTCGACGCGATCATCATCGCGCCCGTCGTCGTCACCGGCTGGGATGCCGTCCTGAAGGAAGCCAAACAGGCCAAGATCCCGGTCTTCCTCGCCGACCGCGACGTCGACAGCGACAAGGACCTGTTCGTCACCCGCATCTCCGCCGACTTCAACCTCGAGGGTCGTCTCGCCGGTGCCTGGCTCGCCCAGGCGACCAAGGGCAAGTGCGACATCGCCGAGCTGCAGGGCACCGTCGGCTCCGCCCCGGCGATCCAGCGCAAGAAGGGCTTCGAGTCGATCACCGCGAACTTCCCCGACATGAAGATCGTCAAGTCGCAGTCCGGCAACTTCACCACCGCCGAAGGCAAGGAAGTGGCCGAGAGCTTCATCAAGGCGACCAACGGCTTCAAGGGCATCTGCGCGGTCTACGCCCACAACGACAACATGCTCCTCGGCGCCATCCAGGCGATGAAGGAAGCCGGTCTGAAGCCGGGCAAGGACGTGCTGATGGTGTCGGTCGACAGCGTGCCGGACATGTTCAAGGCGATGGCGGCCGGCGAGGCGAACGCCTCGGTCGAGCTGCGCTCCGACATCGGCAAGGACATCTACAACGTCGTCGAAGCCTATCTGAAGGGCAAGCACGACTGGCCGAAGTGGGTGAAGATCGACAGCGACCTCCACACCCAGGCCGACGCCGCCGCCGAGATCACCAAGCGCGGCATCAAGTGAACCCCGACTTCGCGCGGGGAGCGGCGGGGCGCCGGAACGCCCCCTCGCCTCCCGCGCGGAGACGACTGCGAGCCGGGAACGACGCCCATGTCGGTCCCGACGGACGACGAGCGAAGGGGTGACACGATGACGGACGCGACGCCGCGCATCGCCATGCGAGGCATCACCAAGACATTTCCCGGCGTGAAGGCGCTCGACGGCGTCGACTTCACGCTCGCGCCGGGCGAGATCCATGCCCTGCTCGGCGAAAACGGCGCCGGCAAGTCGACCCTGGTGAAGGTGCTGACCGGGGTGCATCCCGCCGATGCCGGCACGATCGAGCTCGACGGCGTGCCCATCCGCCCGGAGAGCCCCGCCGCGGCCCAGGACCTCGGCATCGCCACGGTCTATCAGGAGGTCAACCTCGTCCCGACCATGACGGTCGCCGAGAACCTCACCCTCGGCCGCCAGCCGACCCGTTTCGGCCTCGTGTCGTGGAAGGGTGCCCGGGAACGCGCCCGCGGCGCGCTCGCCCGCCTCGGCCTCGATCTCGAGCTCGATCGCTCGCTCGGCTCCTATTCGCTGGCGATCCAGCAGTTGGTCGCCATCGCCCGCGCCCTCGACCGCGAGACCGGCGTCCTCGTCCTCGACGAGCCGACCGCCAGCCTCGACGCCGCCGAGGTCGAACGCCTGTTCGGCGTGCTGCGCGACATCCGCGCCAAGGGCATCGCCATCGTCTTCATCACCCACTTCATCGAACAGGTCTATGCCGTCTGCGACCGCATCACCGTGCTGCGGAACGGCCGTTTCGCCGGCTCCGACACGGTCGCGGCGATGCCGCGCATGCGCCTCGTCACCCTGATGCTTGGCCGCGCGCTGGCGACCGAGATCGAGGCGGGCCGCCCCGAAGCCCACTTCGACCCGGCTTCCGAACCGGTCCTGGCGACGGAAGGCTTCGGCAAGGCGCGCTGGATCGAGCCGGTCGATCTCTCCGTCCGCGCCGGCGAAGTCGTCGGCCTCGCCGGCCTGCTCGGCTCGGGCCGTACCGAGACGGCGAAACTGATCTTCGGCGCCGTGCGCGCCGATCGCGGCCGCCTGCGGGTGGCGGGCGAACCGGTCACCCTGCGCTCGCCAGGTCAGGCGATCCGCCTCGGCTTCGGCTTCTGCCCGGAGGATCGCAAGCACGACGGCCTGATCCTCGAACTCAGCGTGCGCGAGAACCTGATCCTGGCGCTGCAATCCCGCCGCGGCTGGTGGAACCGCATCGGCGACGCCGAGCAGGACCGCCTCGCCCGCGAGATGATCGCCGCCCTCGGCATCGCCACGCCCGATGCCGAGAAGCCGGTCGGCCAGCTCTCCGGCGGCAACCAGCAGAAGGTGATCCTCGCCCGCTGGCTGGTCGCCAAGCCGCGCCTCCTCATCCTCGACGAGCCGACCCGCGGCATCGACATCGGCGCCCATGCCGAGATCGTCGCCCTGATCCGCCGTCTGTGCGGCGAGGGACTGGCGTTGCTGGTCGCCTCTTCCGAACTCGACGAGATCGTCGCCTTCTCCCATCGCGTCGTCGTCCTGCGCGACCGGCGCAAGGTCTGCGAGATCGCCGGCGACGCGGTGACGCGGTCGTCCATCGTGGAGGCGATCGCCAGCAGATGACCGAGACGACCATGACCCCGACCCCGTCCGACGACACCGTGCCCGCCGCCCCGCCCGCCGCCGCCCGACCCGAACGCCGCGCCGTCCCAGCCGCCGTCTGGCCGCTCCTGGCGCTGGCGGCGATCCTGGTGGTCGACTGGTTCATCTCGCCGAGCTTCTTCTCGATCCGTCTGGTCGAGGGACGGCTCTACGGCTCGACCATCGACATCCTCTACCGCGGCACGCCGATCGCCCTGGTGGCGCTGGGCATGGCCGTGGTGATCGGCGCCCGCGGCATCGACCTGTCGGTCGGCTCGGTGATCGCCATCGCCGGCGCGGTGATGGCGCATTTCATCCATGCCGGGGTCGATCCCTGGCTGGTGATCGCCGCCACGCTCGGCGTCGGTCTGCTGTGCGGCCTGTGGAACGGCTTCCTCGTCGCCGTCCTCGGCATCCAGCCGATCATCGCCACGCTGATCCTGATGGTCGCCGGCCGCGGCATCGCCCAGATGATCAACGGCGGCCGGATCCCGACCTTCCGCTCCGAGTTCTTCTCGGCACTGGCGACCGGCCGCGTCTGGGTGATCCCGTCGCGGCTGTTCCTGGTCGCCGGCGTCGTCTTCGTGCTGTGGCTGCTCTTGCGGCGCACCGCCTACGGCCTCTTCGTCGAGGCGGTCGGCGCCAATGCCCCGGCCGCCCGGCTCGCCGGCGTCGGCACCCGCGCCGTGACGCTCGGGGCCTATGCGATCTGCGGCGTCACCGCGGCGCTGGCCGGCGTCGTCATCACCGGCGACGTGCGCGCCTCCGACGCCGTCACCGCCGGCCTGTGGTCGGAACTCGACGCCATCCTCGCCGTGGTGCTGGGCGGCGCCTCGCTCAACGGCGGGCGCATCTTCCTCGCCACCACGCTGGTCGGCGTGCTGATCATCCAGTCGCTGACCACCTCGATCCTGATGAGCGGCCTGCCGCCGGAATACAACCTCGTCGTCAAGGCCGTGGTCATCCTGGCCGTCCTGCTGCTCCAGGCCCCGGCGCTGCGCGCCGAGCTGCGCCGCCTCGTCGCCCGTCGAAAGGTCACGCCATGAGAGAACGCCGGCTCCCGATCTTCGCGACGATCGTGGTCTTCGTCCTGCTCTACGGCGCGGGCGGACTGTGGTTCGACCACTTCCTGTCGTCCCGCGTCTTCGGCAACCTGTTGACCGACAACGCCTTCGTCATCATCGCCGGCCTCGGCATGACCTTCGTCATCCTGTCGGGCGGCATCGACCTGTCGGTCGGCTCGATGATCGGCTTCGTCGGTCTGGCGATGGCGACGCTGATCGCCCACGGCTGGCATCCGCTGGCGGCGATCGCGGCGATGCTGGTCTTCGGCCTGATTCTCGGCGCGGCGATGGGCTGGGCCATCGCCACCTTCCAGATCCAGCCCTTCATCATGACGCTGACCGCCATGTTCATGCTGCGCGGTCTGTGCTTCGTCATCAGCCTCGACTCGATCCCGATCAAACACCCCTTCGTCGACGCCTTCTCCGAGTTCCAGATCCCGCTGCCCGGCGACGGCTGGATCTCCGGCCCGGCGCTGATGATGCTCGCCGCCCTCGCCGTGGCGCTGCTCATCGCCCATCGCACCCGCTTCGGCGCCGACATCTACGCCGTCGGCGGCGACGCCACCTCGGCGCTGCTGCTCGGCGTGCCGGTCCGGCGCACCATCGTCGGCGTCTACGCGCTGAACGGCGTCTTCGGCGCCCTCGCCGGGGCGACCTACGCGCTCTACACCGCCTCGGGCTATCCGCTCGCCGCGACCGGTGTCGAACTCGACGCCATCGCCTCGGTGGTGATCGGCGGAACGCTGCTCACCGGAGGCGTCGGCCTCGTCGCCGGCACGGTCTTCGGCGGGCTGATCCAGGGCCTGATCCAGACGCTGATCGTCTTCGACGGTTCGCTCGACAGCTGGTGGATCCGCATCGTCGTCGGCGCCCTGCTCTTCGTCTTCATCCTGCTGCAGAAGCTGATCATGAACTCGGTCCGCGGCGTCGACGAGACCGCCCGCGCCTGAGCGGCGTCGGCCCCCACCGATATCGCTCTTCCGCGCCACGCCCGACCCGCTTCCCGCGGGCCGGGCGTCCGTATTTTTGGCAGCGATGGACGAAACGGTTGAAATCGATTACACATATGACGTCATACGTCTTGCGACCGACAACGACGGGCCTCCGTCCGCCGGCCGGCCGCGACGGCCCGACGAGGGAGACGCCGCCATGGCATCCGTCACCGATCTCGCCGCCTTCCGGCGCTCCGCCGCCTACGTCCGCTCGCGCCTGACGGGCCTCCACGGTCTCGACGTCGATGCCCTCGCCCGCCGGCTCAACGACATCCGACCGGCGCTCGAGGCCTTCGCCGCCGACGTCTCGGCGCACGCCCCCGCCGATGCGGCGCTGCTCTATGCCGCGATGCTCTACCCCTGCCGCCTGCTGCTCGAGGGCGGCGCGGCGCCGGGCGAAGTCGAACGTCTGCTCGATCGCCGCGGCGCGAATGCCGCCGAACGCGCCCTCACCTTCCTCGACGCCGCGATCCGCCGCGATGCCCGCCGCCGGCGCGGACAAGGCTTCGAGATGCATGGCGAAAATGCAATTTCTTGAGGCTGCGGCATCATTGCCTGTGACCCGAGATTCGTGTTCACATCGGTTCGCACGGTTTCCGCTGCCGCGACCGCGCCCCGAGAGATCCCGCCCCCGAGAGAACCGCCCATGACCACGCCCGACGCCATCGCCGAACAGGAGAAGGACGCGCCTCTCTTCGAGGACATCCGCATGCTCGGCCAGTTCCTCGGCGACATCGTGCGCGAACAGGACGGCGAGGCCGCCTTCGAGGTGGTCGAGGCGATCCGCCGCCTCTCGGTCGCCTGGCAGCGCGACGCCGATCCGGTGGCGGCCGGCAATCTCGACGCGCTGCTGCAGCGCCTGTCGCCGTCCGAGACCGTGTCGGTGATCCGCGCCTTCACCTATTTCTCGCACCTCGCCAACCTCGCCGAGGACTGCCACCACCTGCGCCGCCGCGCCGTCCACCACGAGCGCGACGAGAAGCGCAACGGCAGTCTCGTCAAGGCCTTCGATCGCTTCCAGGAGGCCGGGATCGACGCCGCCGCGGTCTCCCGCGCGCTCCAGCGCGCCTGGGTGTCGCCGGTGCTCACCGCCCACCCGACCGAGGTCCAGCGTCAGGCGATCCTCGATGCCGAACGCGCCATCGCCGCGCTGCTGGCCGAACGCGACCGGCTGAAGAACCCGCGCGATCTCGCCGTCAACGGCACCAAGATCCGCTCCCGCATCGCCCAGCTGTGGCAGACCCGCATCCTGCGCTTCGTCAAGCTGACGGTCGAAGACGAGATCGAGAACGCCCTCGGCTACTACCGCTCGACCTTCCTGACCGAGATCCCCAAGCTCTATGCCGATCTCGAGGACCTGCTCGGCAAGCCGGTCGCCCCCTTCTTCCGGATGGGCAACTGGATCGGCGGCGACCGCGACGGCAACCCCAACGTCACCGCCCCGACCCTGGTCAAGGCGCTGACCAGTCAGGCCGACGTCGCCTTCGAGCACTATCTCGAGGAACTGCATCACCTCGGCCGCGAGCTCTCGGTCTCCGGCATCCTGGTGCCCCATTCGGCCGAGCTGCACGCCCTCGCCGAGGCCTCGCCCGACAAGAACGCCCAGCGCAGCGACGAGCCCTATCGCCGCGCCCTGGTCGGCATCTACTCGCGCCTCGCCGCGACCTACGAGAAGCTCGTCGGCAAGAAGGCGCCGCGCGGCGTCATCGCCGCCGTCGAACCCTATCCGAGCGCCGCCGCCTTCCTCGCCGATCTCAAGGTGGTCGAGGATTCGCTGCGCCGTCATCACGGCGCGCTGCTCTTGCCGATCCGCCTGTCGCCGCTGGTGCGCGCCGTCGAGGTCTTCGGCTTCCATCTGGCGACGACCGACCTGCGCCAGAGTTCCGACCAGCACGAGCAGGTGGTCGCCGAACTGCTGGCGACCGCGAAGGTCGAGGCCGACTATCTCGCCCTCGACGAGGCGGCGCGCCAGGCGCTGCTGATGAAGCTCCTCGCCGATCCGCGCCCGCTTCGCGTGCCCAACACGACCTATTCGGCGCTGACCACCGGCGAACTCGAGATCTTCGAGACGGCGCGGCGCCTGCGCGCCGAATTCGGCCCCGACGCCATCCGCCACTACATCATCAGCCACACCGAGACCGTCTCCGACCTCCTCGAAGTGCTTCTGCTGCAGAAGGAATGCGGGCTGATGCGCGGCACGGTCGGAGCCGGCGCCGTGGTCGAGCTGATCGTCGCGCCGCTGTTCGAGACCATCGACGACCTGCGCGCCGCCGAACCGATCATGCGCGCCTTCTACGACCTGCCCGGCATAGAGGCGATGGTGCGCTCGTCGGGCGCCGAGCAGGACATCATGCTCGGCTACTCCGACAGCAACAAGGACGGCGGCTACTTCACCTCGACCTGGGAGCTCTATCGCGCCTCGACGGCGCTCGCCCGCGTCTTCGAGGGAAAGCCCGGCATCGCCATGCGCCTCTTCCACGGCCGCGGCGGTGCGGTCGGTCGCGGCGGCGGCCCGTCCTACGAGGCGATCGTCGCCCAGCCGCCCGGCACGGTGAAGGGCCAGATCCGCCTGACCGAACAGGGCGAGGTGATCAACGCCAAATACGCCAACCCGGAGATCGGCCGCCGCAATCTCGAGACGCTGATGGCCGCCGCCCTCGAGGCGTCGCTCCTCCAGCGCAAGGAGACCGCGCCGGCCGAGTTCTTCGACCTCGCAGGGCGCCTGTCGGACGCCAGCCGTGCCGCCTATCGCGCGCTGGTCTACGAGACCGAGGGCTTTGTCGACTATTTCTTCGCCGCCACCCCGATCGCCGAGATCGCCCAGCTGAACATCGGTTCCCGCCCCGCCTCGCGCAAGGCGACGCGGGCGATCGAGGATCTGCGCGCCATTCCCTGGGGCTTCTCCTGGGGTCAGAGCCGCGTGACGCTGCCGGGCTGGTACGGCTTCGGTTCGGCCATCGCCGCGATCCTCGCCGAGGATCCGGAGGTGAACGGCGCGCTCCTGAAGCGGATGTACGTCGAGTGGCCGTTCTTCCGCACCCTCGTCTCCAACATGGACATGGTGCTGGCCAAGGCCGACCTGCGGGTCGCCCAGCGCTACGCCGAACTGGTGCCCGACCGGGCGCTGGCGGAGAAGGTCTTCGCCGAGATCCGCGCCGAGTGGACCCGCACGGTCGACGCGCTGACGCTGATCACCGGGACGGCGGAGCGGCTCGCCGACAACCGGACGCTCGCCCGATCGATCGCCCACCGCTTCGCCTACATCGCGCCGCTCAACCATCTCCAGGTCGAACTGCTGCGCCGCTGGCGCGCCGGCTCGCGCGAGGAGAAGACCCAACGCGGCATCCTGATCACCATCAACGGCATCGCCGCGGGTCTCAGGAACACGGGCTGAATCGGGGCTTTCAAGAAGCGTTCGAACCCCGGCCTACGACGGGCGTTGCGGCCCGATCCCCCCTCCCCTCAGGGGAGGGGCAGGGGGTGGGGTGTCCGCGGCCTGTCCGCAAGAATGGCGCCCGCCTTCGCATACCGCCCCGCCGAACCCCACCCGCCTCGCGCTGCTCGGCACCCTCCCCTGATGGGAGGGTGAGAGGTGGCGACGCCGAGAAGTCTCTCGGCACGCCTTTCCCGCGGAAAGGTCGAAGCGACGGACGTCACGCTCGACCGGCGACGCCCAGCGTTCCCACCGACGTCGCCCGTCCCATCCTCACGGATAGATGCCGCGCTGTTCACGCGCCGCCAGAACGCGGCGGCAGGCGAGCAGTTGCGCCGCCGAGCGCAGCGGCAGACCGGTCTCCTCGTGCGCCGCCCAGGTCGCCTCGAAGGCATGGTCGAGGATGGTGCGCAGCCGCCCGTCGATCTCCTCGAGCCCCCAGAAGAACGACGAGAAGTCCTGCACCCACTCGAAGTAGGACACGACCACGCCGCCGGAGTTGGCGAGAATGTCCGGCACCACGACGATGCCGCGATCGGCCAGAACGTCGTCGGCGGCCGGCGTCGTCGGGCCGTTGGCGCCCTCGACGATCAGACGGGTCGGAACCGTCGCCGCGATCTCCTCGGTGATCTGGTTCTCGAGCGCCGCCGGCACCAGGATGTCGGAACGCACCCGCCAGAAGGCCTCGCGCGAAGCGAATTCGGCGCCGGCGAACTCGCCGAAGGTGCCGCCCTTCGCCAGATGCGCCGTCAGTGCCACCGGATCGATGCCGGCTTCCGACACCAGCGTGCCCTGGACGTCCTGCACCGCGACGATCCGGGCGCCCGCCGCATGGAAGAACCGCGCCGCGGCCCCGCCGACGTTGCCGAAGCCCTGCACCGCCACCGCGGCCCCCTCGATCGCCAGACCGAGCTTCGCCGCCGCCCGTGCGCCGACGATGAAGACGCCGTGGCCGGTCGCTTCGCTCCGGCCGAGCGAACCGCCGAGCGATTCCGGCTTGCCGGTGACGACGCCGGTCGTCATGTGGCCGACGGTCGCCGAATAGGTGTCCATCATCCAGGCCATGACCTGCGGATTGGTGTTCACGTCAGGCGCCGGGATGTCCTTGTCGGGGCCGAGCAGGACGGCGATCTCGCTGGTGTAGCGCCGCGTCAGCCGCTCGAGTTCGCCCGGCGACAGCTGCGCCGGATCGACCCGGACCGCACCCTTGCCGCCGCCGAAGGGCAGGTTCACCAGCGCGTTCTTCAGCGTCATCCAGCCGGCGAGCGCGGCGACTTCCGCCAGCGAGGCGTCGGGGTGATAGCGCACGCCGCCCTTGGCCGGTCCGCGCGAAGTGTTGTGATGCACCCGCCAGCCCTCGAAATGGGCGATGCGGCCGTCGTCGAGACGGACGGGCACGTCGACGGTCAGCATCCGGCGCGGCCGCCGCAGCGTCTCCGTCCAGCGCGCCAGCGGCCCCAGATGCGGCTCGATGCGATCGATCTGTTCGAGGAACATCGCCCAGGGCGCCACGTCGGGGTTGATCAGCGTGGTGGCGGCGGGCAGCGAAACCGGCATGCGAAACGCGGTATTCATGATGTCGACGTTCCTCCAACGGCCGAGGACATGGGCATGGCGTCGCCGCGAGCGTATTCGCCCGATGCGCTCGCCGAATCCGAGGTTCGGCCTTCGTATCGATCACGTATTCGTCGGCGCCGCGACCGGGGAAATCTCCGTTTCCCCCGGCTCCTCCCGGTATCCGGGAGATCGTGTCCGACGCCTATAGACTTGACATTTTTCCCGCCCCGACCCAACACCAAAGACGGAATGGGTTATGCAATTTCGGAATAACGTCGCCCGCCGCCTCGGAGGCAGCGGGCGCGCCTCCTGGAGTTTCGCTCGCGACGAAGGGGATCGGCATGGAACTGAAGTGGCTCGAGGACTTCCTGGTGCTCGCCGAGACGCGCTCCTTCTCGCGCGCGGCGGAGGAGCGCAACGTCACCCAGTCCGCCTTCTCCCGCCGCATCCGCCAGCTTGAGCAATGGCTCGGCGTCGACCTCGTCGACCGCTCGTCCTACCCGACGACGCTGACGGCCGCCGGCGGCGAGTTCCGCGAGACCGCCGACGAGGTGGTGCGGGCGCTGCGCCAGCAACGCGCCCTGCTGCGCGCCAGACGAGCCCGCGGCGAGGGTTCGATCTCGATCGTCTCGCTGCACGTTCTGACGACGAGTTTCTTCCCCGGCTGGCTGAAGGGCGTCATCGCCCGCCACGGCGCGGTCTGGCCGCGTCTTCGGGTCGAGAACTTCCACGACGCCATCCAGGCGCTGGTCGACGGCGCCGTCGACTTCATGCTGACGATGACGCACCCGAAGGTGCCGGTGCTGCTCGATCCGCTGCGCTATCCGTCGCTGGCGCTCGGCACCGACCGGCTGGTGGCGGTCGCCGCCCCCGGCCCCGACGGGCGCCCGCTGATCGACCCGGGAGCGGGCGACGGCGACATCCCCTTCCTCGCCTACACGCCGGAATCCTTCCTCGGCCGCCTGACCGAGGTGACGCTCGCGGGCTTTGCCGACCGCGAGCGGCTGACGCCGGTGTTCGAGAACCCGATGGCGGATGCGCTGAAGGCCATGGCGTTGCTCGGCCACGGCATCGCCTGGCTGCCGGCCGGATCGATCACCGCCGAACTCGCCCACGGCACGCTGGTGGCGTTGCCCGATCTGCCCGAGGCGACGATGGACATCCGCCTCTTCCGCTCGCCGCAGAAGAGCCGACCGCTGGTCGAGCGCTTCTGGACCGCCCTCGAGGGCGACTATTCGACGACGTCCTGATCGGTCTCGACCACCGGACCGTCGCCGGCGGTGTCGTGGAGCGTCAGCTCGGCGATGCCGATGCCGAGGCGGCGCAGATCGGCAGAACGGCCGAGCGAATAGGATACGACCGGATCGGCGACGACGAAGACGACCTCGAGGATCGGCGCGGCGCGGACGAGATCGCCCGGAACGACCACCTCGCGCGGCACCATGACGTTGTTGCGGTCGAACTCCACGACGCCCACCGGCCGATCGCCGACCCGGACCTCGACCGACTGGGGCCGATCCGCCGCCCGCACCGCGCCGCGCGCCTGCATCGACAGCCGCACGTCGCCGACCGGCGGCACCACCGGCGCGAAGGCGAGCCGCGCCCGCGCCCCGTCGCTCCACACGCCCCAGGGCTCGTGCCACGACCAGCCGTCGTGGAGAAAACGATGCGGCGGCGACGCCTGCCCCCGCGCCCGGCGCGCGCGCCAGAACGCGTCGTCGGCGAGAAGACCCTCCCGGAGCCGCAGTTTCAGCACCTGCCCCCAGCGATAGGCCGGCGCCGTGGTGATCGTCTCCGCCGCCAGCGCCGCGCGTCGGGCGGCGACGAAATCCGTGCTGACCTGCTTCAGGCGGAGCCACGACCCGAGCACGAAGATCGTGACGAGGACGAGGACGCCGAGGACCAGCAGGTTGCGGCGGCCGGTGAAGAGCAGGCGGAACGAGGCGGCGAGCGAGGGCGTCATATCGCGATGAACCTCTCGAGCGTCCAGGCGATCATCAGCGCGCCCTCGAGCGTCGCCAGCGCGCCGACGATGCCGGCGAAGAGCACCGGGCGATCGTCGACCATCCGCGCGACCGGCATGCCGAGCGGGAAGAGGACGATGGCGTAGCGCAGCAGCGCGTTGACGGTGAGGCCCGACCAGTAGAGCGCGAAACAGGCGATGCACAGCGCCGCCTCGGCCCACATCCGTCGGCGCAGGAGGACGACGATCATCGCCGCGGCGACGAGGCTCGCCACCGAGAAGAAGAGGCCGGGAAGGCTGCCCGAGGCCATGCCGTACCACAGGCCGGTCCCCGGCGGCACGGCGATCCAGCCCCAGCCGTAACGCGCCGCGTTCATCTGGGCGAAGGCGTCGCCCGACGTCGCCCAGCAGTACCACCAGAAACAGACGAGCCCGACCGGCGCGAAGGCGATCGGCAGCAGCGCCCGCGGATCGCGCAAGGCGGCACCGAGCCAGTCGCGGCCGTGGCGCTCGACGATCGCGGCGAAGGCGAAGACCGCGACGCAGACGCCGACCGAGCGCGTCGCCGACAGGCAGGCCGCCGTCACCGCCGCCACCCAGAAGGCGCCACGCCGGACCGCCAGCATGGTCGCCGCCAGCAGCAGCAGGAAGGTGCTCTCGGTATAGACCGCCGAGAAGGCATAGGCGCCGGGCACGAAACAGAGCAGCACGACGACCGCGCGCTCCGCCCGGGCCGAGAGCCCGCTCTCCTCGCAATAACGCATGACGAGGCAGAGGGCGGCGAGGAAGGCGAGATTGGCGACGACCAGCCCGGCCGCCGCCGCCGGCAGGCCGGTGAGCCAGACGGCAGCACGGACCAGCATCGGATAGAAGGGGAAGAAGGCATAGGACGTCATCCCGGCCTCGCTCGCCGGCCAGACGGTCGAATAGCCGTTCTCGACGATGCGCAGATACCAGAGGCTGTCCCAGCGCACGAAGAGATCGGCCAGTTCGGCCAAGCCCACGCCCTTGCGTGCGATCGCGTCGATCGCGATCACCCCGCACAGAACGAGCATCCCGCGCGACAGCGCGAACACGAAGAGAATGAACCCGATCCGCCGTGCCCAGCTCCGCCCCTCGGCGGCCGGCGGCACGAGATCGGGTTCGGTCGTCACGCTCATTCCGTCACCCCGGATACCCCTCGACGGGGCCGCTCCACCCGTGTCCGACGACACACGTCTTGATAGGCGATCCGACGGAGGCTGTGAAGGCGAGCGCCCGCCGGACGGCCGCTCACCGGCTCGGCGTCAGCGTCACCTTGGCCCCGCCCTGCGGCGCGAGCGGACGCCCCGCCGCGACGCCCGGCGGCCGGGTCGTCCTGAGGAAGCCGTTGAACACCGGATTGGCCAGTGTCGCGTCGCGCCCGGCGCCGATCAGCAGATCGACCTCGTCGGCCGGCAGCACGAAGCGGGTGGCGATCTTCTGCAGCTTCTCGCGCCGGTCGGGCAACTGGTCGAAGGCGACCTCGCCGGAGTGGAACTTCACGTCGCGACAGTTCCAGCCCTTCGTGGTGCCGACCAGCCGCGTCACCTCGGCCGGCGAGAGGCGGCAGCGCCATTCGACGAGATCCTGCTGCCAGCGCGCCACCGTGAGCTGGAAGGCGTCGAACCCCTGCCGCACCGAGGCGTCGATGCCGGTGTCGATCACCGCCATCAGCAGCGGCGTCACCGTCGGCCCCTGCCGCGTGCGCGCCCAGTCGGTCTCCGAGGCGCGGCCGGCGTTGACGACGAGGAACATCGCCCGCTTCAGCCGCGCCGCCTGCCGCGCGGTGAGCGGCGCATGCGGCGTCTCGGCGGCGGCCCGCGCGATCGTCAGGCCTGCGAGGCCGAAGTTGTCGGTGAGCCCGCCGTCGAGCAGGCGGATGTACTTCATCTTCGCCGGATCGCGATAGGCGGCGAGCGCGCGGGCATTGGCCTTGAGCAGCGCCGGTGCCGAAGCGTGTTCCGAGGCGAAGCGCGCCCAGCGCGGCATCTCCCAGGCGCAGCGTTCGGGGAAGGTCTCGAGCGACACCGGCGCGAAGATCACCGGCACCGCGGCCGACGCCGCCACCGCTTCCGAGATCGGCAGCGCCGAGAGATCCGAGCAGAAGGCGCGGAACGTGGCGGGCTCGAACACGAAGGGCGCGTGATTGGCGATGTCGGAGGCGTTGAGCCACACCGTCGGCCGCTTCTTCTCGAGCAGCCGCGCGAAGGTCGCCCCGCCGAACAGGTTGGCGTCGAGCCATTGCGGCAGGTTCGACCGGTCGTTCGCCCCACCGGCGTAGACCTTGGCGAGCGTCGCCGGGTTCAGCGGATTGTCGGAGAGATTCTCCTCGGCGTTCTTCAGCAGGAACTTTTCGCGGAACGCGCCGAGCCCGCGCCGCCCCTCGAGGCCGAACCACGCCGCCGTCACCGATCCGCCCGACACGCCGGAGACGAAGTCGATGCGGTCGGCGAGATTGACCGTGCGCCCGCCCGGCCCCGGCATCTCGGTCTCGGCGAAGGCCTCGAGCACGCCGTGGGCGAAGGCCGCCGCGCGCGTGCCGCCGCCCGAGAAGTTGAGGCCGATCAGCGTCTCGCCGTCGCCGTCGTCGGGAAAGACCCCGGCGTCGGCCGCCAGCGTCCCGCCGCCCTCGACGGCGGCATTGATCGGCGCATCGTCGAGCGAGGCACAGGAGCCGAGGAGGAGCGCACCGGCGAGGCCGAAGAGCGCCCGTCCGCGGCCGTGGCGGCTGGGTGGTAGCGACGACATCGAGAGCCCCGATCGATGGTGCGGTTGCCTTGCGTCACTCTCCGGAAACGAAGCGGACTTGTCGAGAGGGCCGAAGGCCGTAGACCGCGCATCGGGCATTACGAATGCCGTCATCGGCCGTGCCGCACGTTTACCGCGCGCGTCCGCTCCGGCATGCTCCCTCCGTCGCGTCGCCCGCCGGGTGGCGCCTGCCGGATCCTGCCGATGCCGATCGTCCTCCGCCTCATCGCCCGTCTGCTGCTGCCCTCGCTCGCCGCCGCGGTCGTCGCTCTCGGCCTCACGGCTGCCGGCGCCGCCGAACCGCAACGCCGTGCCCTGCTCGTCGGCGTGTCCGACTACCCGAAGGAGACCGTCGGCGATCTCCAGCTCGCCGGCCCGCGCAACGACGTTGCCCTGATGCTCGACACGCTGAAGGTGATCGGCTTTCGCGACGAGAACATCCGCATCCTCGCCGACGGGCTCGAGCGCACCGCCGCCGGCCGCCCCGCCGATGGCCTGCCGACCCGCGCCGCCATCCTCGCCAGGCTCGACGACCTCGCGGCGAAGTCCGGCCCCGGCGACTTCGTCCTCGTCCATCTCTCCGGCCACGGCTCGCAGCAGCCGATCGTCGATCCGTCGAAGCACACCGTCGCCAAGGCCGACGGGCTCGAGGAGATCTTCCTGCCGATCGACATCGGCCCGTGGGAGGATTCGCTCGGCGCGGTGAAGAACGCGCTGGTCGATCACGAACTCGGCCGCGCCGTCGCCGCCATCCGCGCCAAGGGCGCCCGCGTCTTCGTCGTCGTCGACGCCTGCCATTCCGGCACGATGACGCGGGCGACCGGCGGCGACGTCGCCAAACAGGTGCCCCCCGCCGTGCTGCGCATCCCGGACGCCGCTCTGGCCAAGGCCCGCGCCGCCGAGGAGGAGCGCGCGAAGAAACAGACCGCCGCCCGTGGCCGGGTCGCGACGCCGCGCCCGACCACGCCCGGCTGGGGCTTCG
>DBMN01000156.1 GCA_002298965.1 Rhizobiales bacterium UBA697
GCCATGCTCAAGAACCCGCGTCCGGGGATCGAGCCGGAACAGCCCGGCGTGCGCGGCCCGATCAAGCAGCTCGAGGCGCTGGCCAAGAAAGGCAACCTGATTGCCTACGTCGGCGACGTGGTCGGTACCGGCTCCTCGCGCAAGTCCGCGGCCAACTCGGTGCTGTGGTGGACCGGCGAAGACATCCCGTTCGTGCCGAACAAGCGCTTCGGCGGCGTGTGCCTGGGCGGCAAGATCGCCCCGATCTTCTACAACACGATGGAAGACGCCGGCGCGCTGCCGATCGAACTCGACGTCGGCCAGATGGAGATGGGCGACGTCATCGAGCTGCGCCCCTACGAGGGCAAGGCGCTGAAGAACGGCGCGGTCATCGCCGAGTTCAAGGTGAAGTCCGACGTGATCTTCGACGAGGTGCGCGCCGGCGGCCGCATTCCGCTGATCATCGGCCGCGGCCTCACCGCCAAGGCGCGCGAGGCCCTCGGCCTGCCGGTCTCGACCCTGTTCCGCCTGCCGGCGGTGCCGGCCGATTCGGGCAAGGGCTTCACCCTCGCCCAGAAGATGGTCGGCCGCGCCTGCGGTCTGCCCGAGGGCAAGGGCATCCGTCCCGGCACCTATTGCGAGCCGAAGATGACCACCGTCGGGTCGCAGGACACCACCGGTCCGATGACCCGCGACGAGCTCAAGGACCTCGCCTGCCTCGGCTTCTCGGCCGATCTGGTGATGCAGTCCTTCTGCCACACCGCGGCCTATCCGAAGCTGGTCGACGTGCAGACCCATCGCGAGCTGCCGACCTTCATCTCCAACCGCGGCGGCATCGCGCTGCGTCCGGGTGACGGCGTCATCCACTCGTGGCTGAACCGTCTGCTGCTGCCCGACACCGTCGGCACCGGCGGCGACAGCCACACCCGCTTCCCGATCGGCATCTCGTTCCCGGCCGGCTCCGGCCTCGTCGCCTTCGCGGCGGCGACCGGCGTCATGCCGCTCGACATGCCCGAGTCGGTGCTGGTCCGCTTCAAGGGCGAGATGCAGCCGGGCATCACCCTGCGCGACCTCGTCAACGCCATCCCGCTCGCCGCCATCAAGGCCGGCGACCTGACGGTGGAGAAGAAGGGCAAGAAGAACGTCTTCAACGGCCGCATCCTCGAGATCGAGGGTCTGCCGACCCTCAAGGTCGAACAGGCCTTCGAGCTCTCGGACGCCTCGGCCGAGCGCTCCGCCGCCGCCTGCTCGGTGCGTCTCTCCAAGGAGCCGATCATCGAGTACATGACCTCGAACATCGTGCTGATGAAGTGGATGATCGCGGAAGGCTATCAGGATCGCCGCAGCCTCGAGCGCCGCATCGCGGCGATGGAGGCCTGGATCGCCAACCCGGTTCTGCTCGAGCCCGATGCGAACGCCGACTACGCCGCGGTCTACGAGATCGATCTCGCCACCATCAAGGAGCCGATCCTCGCCTGTCCGAACGATCCCGACGACGTCAAGACGCTGTCGGACGTCGCCGGCGACAAGATCGACGAGGTCTTCATCGGCTCGTGCATGACCAACATCGGCCACTTCCGTGCCGCCGGTAAGATCCTCGCCGGCAAGTCGGACATCCCGACCCGCCTGTGGATCGCCCCGCCGACCAAGATGGACGCGATGATCCTGACCGAGGAGGGCTACTACGCCACCCTCGGCAAGTCGGGTGCGCGCATGGAGATGCCGGGCTGCTCGCTGTGCATGGGCAACCAGGCGCAGATCCGCAAGGGCTCGACGGCGCTGTCGACCTCGACCCGCAACTTCCCCAACCGTCTGGGCATCGACACCCGCGTCTACCTCTCCTCGGCGGAACTCGCCGCGGTCGGCGCGCTGCTCGGCAAGATCCCGACGATGGAAGAGTACATGGCGGCCGTCGGCACGCTCGCCGGCAAGACCGCCGAGGTCTACCGCTACATGAACTTCGACCAGATCCCCGAATTCGTGGACGTGGCCGAGACGGTCAAGTCCTGAACGGCCGAGACCGCAGGGTGAGAAACGAGACGAGCCGGGGGCGACCCCGGCTCGTTTTGCGTTCGGCGCGCGAGATTGCCCGGATCTGCGGCCCGTCGGCCCAGCCGTCCCCCTCGAACGGCGCCACGCAGACTGTGCCGATTAACGATCGCGCAACCTCGGCGCGTGATGCTCCCCTTTTTCGGGGGCCCCCATGAGCTTGTCGCCGTTTCCGGGTTATCGGACGCTCGTCGTCACCGGCATGGCGGCGGCGCTCGCGCTGACGCCGGTCGGCCAAGTCGCCTACATGGTCGCGCTCGTCACCTACATCGGCGTGCCGATCGGGATCCTGATCGCCCTGCTGCCTTCGATCTTCCTGATTCTCCTGGCGATCCGTCTGATCGTGGAGATCTGGCGGGCATTGCGCAGCCGCTGGATCGTGATGGCGCTGATCCCCGCGATCGCTCTCGCCGGCATGATGGACTTCTTCGTCTTCCGTGCCTGGCGCATTTCGGATTGGCTGGAAGGACGCGCCGCGGCACTGGCGGCCGGCGACAGGAACGATCTCGCCGCGCTCGCCCCCATCGGAACCTTGGCGGTGCTGCGCACGACGAGACAGGAGATGGAGACCGCGTGCGACGATCTGTGCCGGCGTCTTCTCCTGACGGGCGCGGTGACGCGCATCCTCGAACTGACGCCGGTTCCCGAGAAGCGGCGGCCGATCACGCAAGAGACGGCGTGGTCGCCGACCGAATGGCCGCCACTGCTGCCCACCGATACCCTGTCCGGCACACTCTGGCGCCTCGAACGCCGCGACGTCTGCTCCACGGCGGCCTTGGACGCGTCCCTGCGGTCTTCCGACACGGCGACCCCGCTGAAGGTGCCCGGGACCTCCGCGCGCTCTCTGAATTCCGCCGAACTGATGCGCCTGAGGGTCGCCGGCGGCGAGTGCCTCGTCGGCGAACCGGCGACGCTCGCCGCCGCCGATACCGTACTCGTCCACGGCACCATCCGCTCGGGTACCGGCGATTACAGTGCCGGCTTCCGCGCCTGGACCGACACGCTGTCCGCGTGGCACCTCGCGCTCTGGCAACGCGACCGAGGCGTCCTGGTCGAGAAGTACCGCCAGACCAGCGCGAGGTGGCACCAACCGTTCGGCGTCATGGTGCCGACCTTCGTGCACGGCTACGGTTTGGCGGTCGCCAGCGGATGGGCCCGCACCACGAAAATGCTAAACAGGGTTCCGCGCGAAGACGATCCACCGGTCGGCACGTTCGTCAGCCGGGATCTGCACCTCGACGTCCTGCCGCGGCCGGGCGACCCCGCCGCACCGCCCGAGGTCGCGCTGCGCGCCGCCCAGGCCGAGGTGGTCGATCGCATCCTCGCGAAGAACACGGCGCCGTCGTCGCTCGAGATGGCGATGCTGAAAGACTATCAGTCGCGGTTCGTCTTCGTTCGCCGCGGCATCGGAGAGCACGTCGCGCCCGACGACGTCCGGCGGGTGCTCGAGATCGTGGCGGCCGAGCGGATCGATCTCCAGTCCGACGTGGGTCTGGCGGTGCACGAGGTGATTCGTGAGGACCCGACGACGGCACCGGCCCTCGCCTCGGCGTTGTGGGCACGGCTTTCGGCCCTGCCGGAACCGACGAACGCATCGGAACGTCTCCGCTGGAGCGGGCAGATCAACATGATCGCCGGTTCCCTGGACAGCCTCCCGGACGACGTTCTTCGCCTCTATCGGGCGCAGACGCTCGCCGTCATGCGAGATCGCGCGCGCAGACCCTTCGCCACGAACCTCCTGAGGCGGCTCGACGCCTTCGGACAGGACATTCTGCCGGACCTCCATGCGATGATGGACGACGCCGTCGCCCAGTACGCCGCGCGCGATGCCGCCGGGCCCCGCGACGAAGGTCCGATCCGCGTCTGGAACTCGGCCGCCTATGTCATCTGCCGTCTGGCACCACGGATGCCGCAGGCGCTCCCCGAGTGGCGGGCTCGTGTGACGAAGGCCATCGCCACGCGATTGCCCATAGATGGCGAGTACGTCGCCACCGCCATGGCGCGCATGGGCGCGAGCGACGACGAAATTCGCGTGACCTTCTCCGTCGATCCGCAGAACCGGATCGCGCTCGCGAACTTTGCCACCACCCTCGTGATCGCCCGACGTGACAACGCTTGCGGCAGGGGACCGTGAGCAAAGCAGCGAGTGCGGATCTCACACCCTCCGGACCGGAGCCGCTTTCATCCCGCAGATCTCCTCTACATTCCAACGTCACTGATGCTACCCTTCAACCCCGTCAGTACCTTCGTCGTCGATGTCGCACAGTTCGCTCGTTGCGCGTTTAAGTGATTACACGTAGACGAGCGCGCTTCCCCCATCGTAACCTTCGCGAGACACGGGGTCGCGACGGCGCGGCCGGACGGGGAGGGGAAGGCGATGATCCGGACTGAGATCGCTTCGGCACTGGCACTGGGCATCGCGCTCGCGGCGAGCGCTCCGGCGGCCCTGGCGCAGCCCGCGCCGGTCGGCGGGACGATGTGGAACGAGAGCGAGGCCGGCTGGCAGGGCACCTGGACCCGCCTCGGCCGGACGAAGGACTGGAACGCGGTCTGGACCAAGGGCGGCAAGGTCGTGCGCGCCAATCTGGTCATCACCATCCGGGGCAACGACGTCCAGATCGACCGCCGCGACTTCGAGGGTTCCGGTGCCGGCAGGGGCTGCACCTACAACGGCAAGATCAGCGGCCGCATCGTCTCCGGCACCTACGGCTGCGACTGGGCGCCGAACCCGATGAAATGGAGCGCGACGATCGTCCAGTGACGCGGGCGCGCCGCCGTCAGTTGTTCGGGTAGGACGCCTCGATCGAGAGCGTGATCGGCACGGCGAGGATCGTCGTGTCCAAGGCGATGGCGACCTTGGTGAAGAGGCCGCCGGCGACGCTGACCGAACGCTGGACCGTGATGTTCGAGGCAGCGAGTTCCGACACGCCGGACGCGCTCGCCTGGGCGAGGGCGAAACACACGCCGGCATCCGACGACCCGCAGCCCGAGGTGATCGTGCTGCAGGAATTCGAGCCGATCGCCACGCAGCGCGCCGTCGTCCTGGCGATCCCCTGGATCGCGTTCCACTTCCAGAAGACGATACCGGCGTCGAGCGAACCGATGGCCAGAACGAGGAGGACCGGCGCGATCAGAGAGAACTCGACCGCCGCAGCCCCGTCGTCGCGTCGAAACAGCTTCTTCATTGCACCCGCACGATGATCGTCTCCTGGAGCGGAAACACCGAACTGACGATGGGATCCGTCGGGAATATGTTCGTCAGAGTCGTCGAGACGGTCAACGTCACGTACTGACCGCCGTAGAGGTTCGACGCGCAGGACGACGACGACGACGACACCTGCGTCCAGCTCGGCGGCGATCCCGAGACGCAGTAGTACTTCCCCGCTCCCGAGCCGTCGGTGGTGTTGTTGATCTTGACGGTCACGGTCGGCGCCGGGCTCAAGCCGGAGACCGTCGTCACCACCGAGGTGACCGAGGTCGCGAAGGCGGAGAAGTTGGACGACGTCAGGGACGCACCGTTCTTCTGGATGTATTGCGCGCCGGCTGCGGCGGCCGAGATCAGGCGGAGCTGGGTGTTGAAGGCGAAGCCGAAATCGACGACCAGCATCAGGATCAGAGACACGACGGGCGCGAGCAGCGCGAACTCGACGGCGGCGATCCCCCGTTCCGAACGCCACAGATCGGAACGCGCTGCCCGGCGCGGTGCGGATCTCATTGGATGAGCACCCCCGACGAGGACGATGTCGCCGTCGACCCCGCGAAGCCGCGGCACGGCGCGACGGAGAGGTTGGTGCTCTGATAGATGTCGACGACGCCGCCGACGATCTGGAAACAGCCGCTCGACGGCACCGTGACCGTCTGGCTGTTGTAGATCGACACGTTGGAGATCGGCACGTAGATCATCCCCGACAGCGTGTCGGACACCGATCCCGACTGGTAGAGATTGAACGTCCCGCCCCAGATGGCGAAGAGCACGTCGCGGTAGCCGCGCGTGGGCGAGGACGCGGTCGGCGCGATCGCGCTGAACGTGCCGCTCCCCAGGAGACTGACGGTTCCGCCGTAGAGCGCGAAGGTCGTCCCGGTCGCGGTGAAGGCCTTCGACGTGAGCCAGAACGACCCGCCGTACATGTAGACCGTGCCGCTGCCGGTCGAGGCCGAGCCGCCGTTGCCGAAGGTCAGCGCATTGCCGTTGGCGGTGATCGAGCCGCCGTAGAACCAGACGTCGCCGACGCCGAAGGTCGTGCTCGAACCGGAGTTCAGGATGAGGGAGCCGCCCTGGAAATAGTAGGGGCCGTCACCGAATGTAATCGCGCCGTTGTTGTAGATGGTTCCGCCGTAGAAATAGAATGGCCCGGTTCCGAAGGTCAAATTCGCCGTCGACGAATTGTTGTAGATGCTGCCGCCCCAGAGATAGAACGAGCCGTTGCCGAAGGTCATGGTCGATCCGGCGTTGTTGTAGATCGACCCGTAGTTGAAATAGTAGGTGGCGTTGCCGAAGGAGACCGACGCGTTGCCGTTGTTGAACAGGCTGCCCTTGAAGACGAAGGTGACCTTGGCGCCGGCGGCGACGTTGAACGCGGCGCTGCCGCCGGAGTTGACGGTGATCGACCCGCCGACGACGTAGCACCCCGAACCGAAGGTCAGGGTGTTGGCGCCGTTGAAGATGAAGCTGCCCGAGATCGTCGTGGGCGAGGTGCAGTTCGGATCGGCGCTGCCGGTGCCGGGGAAGGTCAGGGTCGACCCGGTCGACTGGATCGTTCCGTAGAGCGTCGACTGCGGCAGGGTGGCCGAGGTGTTGGTGTAGGTCTTGTCGCCGCCCCACCAGACGGTGGGGTTCACCGGCGGCAGCAGCCCGAAGCTCCAGCCGAGCATCATGCCGAGCAGCTTGCTCTTGAGGGTGGAGAGGCGCGTGTCGCTGGCATAGATGTCGGAGATCGACGCGCCGAAGGTGAACGAGCCGAGCGAGGGCGTCACCGCCGCGGTCGAACAGATGTAGAGCGCCTCGAAGAGCTGGATGTAGCCGACCTTCACCGCGGAGACGTCGATCTTCGCGGTGCCGCAGGCATAGAGATAGGTCTTCGCCTTGACCGTACAGGTCGAGCCCTTCACGACCGCGTAGTTGTAGATGTTGACGGGGCCGACCAGCGACGTGACGCAGTCGCCGCCGCCGGCGACCGATGTCCAGGACGTCGTCTCGGTCCCGATCGACGTGTTGGTCGAGAGCAGGCCCAAGCCGAACGGGACGTCCTTGTCGATGACGGTCTGCAAGGCCGTGCTGCCGTCGCCGCGCGGGGAGTTGCCGGCCGTGACGGTGATCGTCGCCGAGCCGAAACCGTTGATCTCGGCGACGTTCTTGGCCGTCGCCACGGCCGTTGCGGTGGCGGCGCCGTTGGAGATGGCGGACGTGGTGTTCGACGCCGCCAGATTGGCCGCGTCGGCGATCACCTGGGCGCGCTGCTTGGTCACGTAGACGAGGGAGAGGTCGATCGTGAACGAGGCGACCAGCAGCATCGCGGAGATGAAGGCCGCCGTCATGATCGCGACGCCTCCCTCGCTCGAGCGGACGAGGTGCCGGACGAGACGCATCAAACGTGATCCGCGAGCGATCACCATCGGAACATTCCCCGCTTCCGAACTGCCAATCGTCATTGTTTCACAAGGCTCTGTAGTATTGATTAATCGTCTGTGCATTCGGCGCGTTTGTCGCGGCCGGGTGCCGCCCGCCCTCTCCCTGCCGCATTCCGGCGCCACTGAGGGCACCTGTTCCCCTCCGATCGAAGCGTCGACCGTCGTCCCATGCGAAAGCCGTTCCTCTCGCGAGCCCTCGCGGCCTCCGCCTTCCTCGCGAGCCTCCTCGTCGGCTGTGCCTCGATCGACAACGCCCCGGTCAACCGTCCCTCCGCCCTGCCGCGCCTGACGCCGGTCGCCACCATGGCCGGCGACGACACGCTGCGCTCGACCATCGTGGCGCTCGCCTTCTCCGGCGGCGGCACGCGCGCGGCCGCCTTCTCCTTCGGCGTGCTGAAGGGCCTGTCGGAGGTCGAGGCGCCGGGCGGCGGCGCGATGATCGATCAGATCCGCTTCGTCTCGGGCGTCTCGGGCGGCTCGGTGACGGCGGCCTATTTCGGCCTCAAGGGGCGCAGCGCGCTCTCCGACTTCGAGGCACGCTTCCTCTATCGCGACGCCGAGGAGAGCCTGCGTACCCAGGTCTATTCGGTCGGCAACATGATGCGCGCCATGGACGGCGGCGTGAACGATCGTTCGGGCCTGCCGACCTGGCTGCGCAACAACCTCTTCGGCAACGCCACGCTGAAGGACCTGTCGCGCCCCGGCCGCCCGGTCGTCTGGATCAACGCCTCCGACATCTACGCCAAGACGCCCTTCGTCTTCGAGCCGGTCACCTTCGCGGCGATCTGCTCGGACTGGGAGAGCTATCCGATCTCCGACGCCGTCGCGGCGTCGGCCGCCGTGCCGATCGTCTTCGCCCCCGTGGTGGTGCAGAACTGGTCGCAGAAATGCGGCTTCAAGCTGCCCGACGAGCTCGAGGCCCAGGCCCATTCGCGCGACACCTCGCCGATCGTCAAGGCCTACCTCAAGGCGCTCGAGGACTATCGCAACGGCGACAAGATCAAATACGTCAAGCTGCTCGACGGCGGCCTCACCGACAACTGGGGGCTCTCCGCCTTCAACGTCCAGATGGCCGCCGCCCGCGAGCCGTGGCGGCCGATGACCAAGGCCGACGCGATCTCGGTGTCGAACTTCCAGTTCATCGTCGTCGACGCCGGCCGCAACGTCGCCGGCGACTGGACCAAGACGCTCGAGGGCCCCAACGCCCAGGAACTGCTCGACGCCGTCGCCGACACCGCCGTCGACAGCGCGGTGCGCTCGTCCTACGAGGTCATGCGCCTGCAGATGAAGCTGTGGGAACAGCGGCTGCGCCAGTGGCGCTGCTCGCTCTCGCCCGAGGAGGTGTCGCAGGTGCGCGGCTCGACCGAGGGCTGGGACTGCAACGCCGTCTCCATCCGGCTCGACCGCGTCTCCTTCGAGGATCTGGGGACGGCGCGCGCCGCCCAGCTCGGCCGCGTGCCGACCCGCTTCAAACTGGCGCCGGATCAGGTCAAGATGACGGTCGACGCGGGCGAGAGCGTCGTGCGCCGGGTGTTCGGCCCCAAGGTCGACGAACGCGAACGCTGACGCCCCCGCGACAGGGAGACACGCGATGCACGACGAGACCACCGCCCACGGCCACAGCCATCCCGAGCCGCATGCTCATCCCCACGAGCATCGCCACGCCCACCCCCACACCCATACCCACGTGCACGAGCATCGCCACGGCGACCTCGTCCACGCCCATCCGCACGCCCATACCCACACGCACGAGCACGGCCACGAGCACGAGCATCTGCACCAGGGCATGCACGACCACGCCGACCCGCACGAGGGCGCCGGCGACACCCACGAGCACGACCACGGCGACCATCTCCACGGCAGCCACGGCCACGGCCACCGCTGACGGCGCGGTCCCGTCGTCGCCGTTCGATGCGCCGGAATTCGCTCGGCGAACACGCGCCGTGCGGGGCTGCGCGCCCCCTTGACGATCGCCCGACAGTGGCTACCTCTTGTCGATCCTTCGGACATCCCCTTCCGACATCGAACGAGGAGAGCCGCCCATGGCCGCCCGCAATCCCTTCCTTCGCGAAGCCAATCTGATCGCCGGCCAGTGGGTCGGTGCCGACGGCGGCGCCACCCTGACGGTGACCAATCCGGCGACCGGCGAAGTGTTGGGCACGGTGCCGTCGGTCGGCCGCGCCGAGGTCGCTCGCGCCATCGCCGCGGCCGAGGCCGCCTTCCCGGCCTGGTCGGCCAAGACCGCCGCCGAGCGCGCCGCGATCCTGCATCGCCTCGCCGACCTGATCCTCGAGAACGTCGACGCGCTCGGCGAGCTCCTCACCCTCGAGCAGGGCAAGCCGCTGGCCGAGGCCAAGGGCGAGGTCGGCGGTTCCGCCGCCTATGTCCGCTGGTTCGCCGAAGAGGCCCGCCGCGTCTACGGCGACACCATCCCGTCGCCCTGGGCCGATCGCCGCATCTTCGTCAACAAGGAGCCGGTCGGCGTCATCGCGGCGATCACGCCGTGGAACTTCCCGTCCTCGATGATCTCCCGCAAGCTCGGCGCCGCGCTCGCCGCCGGCTGCACCGCGGTGGTCAAGCCGGCCGAGCTCACGCCCTTCTCCGGCCTCGCCTGGGGCATCCTCGCCGAGAAGGCGGGCGTGCCGGCCGGCGTCGTCAACATCGTCACCGGCGTGCCCGGTCCGATCGGCGACGAGTTCATCGAGAACCCGGCGGTGCGCAAGCTGACCTTCACCGGTTCGACGGCGGTCGGCCGCATGCTCGCCGGCCGCGCCACGACGGCGCTGAAGCGCGTGTCGATGGAGCTCGGCGGCAACGCGCCCTTCGTGATCTTCGACGACGCCGACGTCGATCTCGCCGTGTCGCAGGCCGTCGCCTCGAAGTTCCGCAACTCGGGCCAGACCTGCGTCTGCACCAACCGCTTCTTCGTCCAGGCCGGCATCTACGACACGTTCGCCGCCAAGTTCACCGCCGCCGTCGCCGCGCTGAAGGTCGGCCCCGGCACCGAACCGGGCGTCGTCCAGGGCCCGCTGATCGAGGAGAAGGCGGTCGCCAAGGTCGAGAGCTTCGTCGCCGACGCCCTCGCCAAGGGCGCCAAGGTGGCGGTGGGCGGCAAGCGCCATGCCCTCGGCCAGACCTTCTTCGAGCCGACCGTGCTGACCGACGCGACGATCGACATGGCCTTTGCCCGCGACGAGATCTTCGGACCGGTCGCCCCCCTCTTCCGCTTCGAGACGGAAGAGCAGGCGATCGCGCTCGCCAACGGTTCGGAATACGGGCTCGCCGGCTACGTCTTCACCCGCGACCTCGGCCGCGCCATCCGCGTGTCGGAGAAGATGAAGTTCGGCCAGATCGGCATCAACGCCGGCGTCATCACCACGGAAGTGGCGCCCTTCGGCGGCGTGAAGTCGTCGGGCTTCGGCCGCGAGGGCTCCAAGTACGGCCTCGACGACTATCTCGATGTCAAATACGTCTGCCTCGGCGGCCTGTGAGGCCGGAAGGGGACGACGGCGCGACGCGTCACAGGAAACGGGACGGCGGCCTTCGGGCCGCCGTTCGCGTCTTCGCGCCGGGGCCTCGCCGCGCCGGCGGCGCGTGCCGCCATCGCATCCGATCGAAGTCGGCCACGGCGCCGTCGGCGAGAATGGCGAAAAACCTCGCTTTCTCATCGACCTGTGGATGCCGGCGAGATTTCGCCGACGAAAATGCGCGTTGGCCCTTGCGTGGGGCGAGAGGGGCGGCTATATCGACCCCCGTCCGGCCAACGCCGCACCGCTGCTCCCTTCGTCTAGCGGTCTAGGACGTCGCCCTCTCACGGCGAAAACAGGGGTTCGAGTCCCCTAGGGAGCGCCATTTTCTCCGATCGACGACTGTGTGACACCGGCCCCGCCGGCCGCCCTCGCGCGTCCGCGTATCGTCGCCTTTCCGCGCATGCACCACGCTTATGCACGATGTCGCGCCTTGTGCTGCAGTGCAGTATACGGTTTTCTACGCACTCGCGCCGATCGTCGGCGTTTCGCGAGGGCTCATGAAAAAACTCCTTCTGACCTATGACGGTCGCATCAACCGGGCGAAGTTCTGGTTGGCGGCGCTGCTCTACATCGTGATCGCCGTCGTCGTCGGCGTCGTCTTCTCGGTTCTCTGGACGGTCTTCCCCGGCGAGATCGGCGAGGACGGCACCTATCACGTCGAAGGCATCGGGGCGCTGCCCTATGTCGTGCTCGGCCTCGGCTACGTCGCCTTCTCGATCTGGTCGGGCATCTGCGTCGGCATCAAGCGCTATCACGACCGCGGCAAGTCGGGCTGGTGGGTGCTGATCCAGCTGGTGCCGCTGATCGGCTCGCTCTGGTACTTCATCGAGGCCGGATGTCTCCGCGGTACCGTCGGCGACAACCGCTTCGGTCCCGATCCGCTGGCCGGCCAGACCGGCGCGACGGCGTGAGACGAACCGGCGGGGCGCGACCGACGGTCGCGCTCCGACGACTTCCCGCTGACGCTGGGTTACTCGTGAAATATTTGAAAAACCGGGATTTTCTCGTTCACGCTTCGCAAACCCTGCGCAGCGAGCGCACTTGATTTGGAGACCGCTCGAGAGCTTCAATCGTCACTCGCCGACGAATGGAAGCCGTTCGAGCAATGCCGATCGAATCCAGCCTGAACATCTCCCGCGATCTCGCCCGCGTGGCCGACCACATCGGCGATCAGTCCGATCCCTCGCCCGCCTTCTGCGACCGCCTCACCCGCGCGATGACGCGGCTGTGGAAGGTCGGCTCGAAGGTGCTCGACGGCGACGACATCGAGAGCTTCGACACGATCCTCGTCCGCATCGCGCCGACCTCGAGCCGCGAGGCGCGGCTGGAACTGTCCGAGAGCATCGCCGCCGCCGAGGCGCCGCCGCGTGCCGTGCTGCTGATCCTCGCCCACGATTCCATCGACGTCGCCGGACCGATCCTGCGCCTGTCGCCGGCGCTCGGCGACGACGACCTCTGCGACATCGCCAAGCGCTGCGGCGTCGCCCACATGGGCGCCATCGCCGAACGGCCGACCATCTCGATGCGGGTCTGCGACATCCTCGTGCTGCGCGGCAACGACGAGGTCCGCCGTCTCGTCACCTCGAACGTCGGCGCCCATCTCTCCGACAAGGCCTTCGCCCGACTGTCGCTGCAGGCGCGCGACGACAATGCCGTCGGCCTGGTGCTGGTCGGCCGCACCGACCTGCCCGATCTGGTCGTCCATTTCCTGCGGTCGAACGGCTCGGCCGAGGTGCGCCACGCCCTGATCGAGCTCGAGGATCGCCCGCGCGCCAACGAGATCACCCATCACGTCGCCCGGTCGATCCGGGTGACCGAGGCGAGCTGGCTCGAGCCCTACGACTTCGACGCCGCCTCCGCCGTGCTGTCGCGCCTCGCCGAGGTCCGCCACAACGTCGACCCCTTCGTCCGCAAGCTCGCCCAGACCGACCGGTTCGCCGAGATCGTCCACGTCCTCGCCGCGCTGTCGCGACTGCCGCTCGAACTGGTGCAGCACATGATGGTCGGGCTCGACACCGGCCCCTTCGTGGCGCTCGCCCGCGCCGTCGGCCTGAAGAGCGAGACGGTGCAGGAAATCCTGATGGTCGGCCCGTGGCTGCATCGGCTCGATTCGCGCGCCCGCGCCGCCACCATGCTGGCCTGGACCACCACCGACGTCGACGAGGCCCGCGCCCGCGTCCGTCGCTGGACCGGCGAGCAGGGCTGACGACGGGTCGGTTGCCGGGTGCCCTCGCGCCCGCATAAGCTCCGCCGGCATCATCGATCCGGCCGAGGCTCCATGCGCGTCGACATTTCCGAACTGACCGAGACCTTCCCCGAATTCCGCGTCGGCGTGATCGTCGCGACCGGGCTGGCGATACCCGCGGAGCGCCCCGCGGCGCTCGATGCGCTGATCGGCGAGCGGGCGGCCGCGGTGCGGGCCGCCTGGGGCGGGCGCGAACTCGGCGACATCCCCGGCATCCGGGCGTGGCGGCTCGCCTACAAGCGCTTCGGCATCGCCTCGACGCGCTATCGCTGCTCGGTCGAGCGGCTGGTGAAGAACGTGCTGGCCGAGCGCGAGGCGCCGCGCATCAACGGCTTCGTCGACGCCTACAACGCGGTGTCGTCGAGCCACGTCTTTCCGATCGGCGCCGACGATCTCGACCGGGTGACGGGCGACGTCTTCTTCCGCTTCTCGCGGCCCGACGACACGTTCCTCGACATGTCGGGCGCCGCCGACGCCGATCCGGCCGACGCCGCGCCGAAGCCCGGCGAGGTGGTCTATACCGACGCCGAGAAGGTGCTCTGCCGCCGCTGGAACTGGCGGCAGGACGCCCGCTCGCTGGTGACGCCCGAGACGTCGCGGGTGGTGCTGACCATCCAGTCGATGGGCGTCGGCGATCTCGAGGCGGCGCTCGGCGACGCCTGCGGGCTGATCGAGCGCTTCTGCGGGGGGAAGACCGCGGTGACGATGGCCGATGCGGGTGCTCCGGTCGCGGTGCTCGCCGGGGCGTGAGGCCGCCGCGCGCGGGCGAGGCCCGTGCTCACGCCTCCGCGGCCATCACCGCCAGTTCGAAACCGTCGGCCACCACGTCGCCGACGGCGACGCGGATCGTCTCGACGACGCCGTCGTGGGGCGCGCGGACGACGTGTTCCATCTTCATCGCCTCGACCACCACCAGCGGCGTGCCGGCGGTGACCGCCGTCCCTGCCTCGACCAGCACCTGCACCACCGAGCCCGGCATCGGCGCGACCAGTCGGTCGGCGTGATGGTGATGAGCGGCGGCGGCCTCGTACGGGTCGCGCTCGACGAAACGGGCGCGGCCGAGCGGCGCGGCGAGCGTCAGGGCGGCGCCGTCGAGCGTGAAGCTCGCGGCGAAACGGGTGTCACCGATGGTGACGACGGCGGTCTCGCCGTCGAGCCGGGCGGCGACGGGGATGGCGCCGGCGTCGTCGAGGAGGCGGGTGCCGGCGCGGTCGGTCAGGAAGACCAGTTCGGTCTCGCTGCCGTCGTGGCCCAGCGTCACGACGCGGCGGGCGGCGGCGTTCATCGTCCAGGCGCCGGCGGTGGCGAAGGGCGAGAAGGGATCTGCCTGTGCTCGCACCGCGTCGCGGTCGTCGAGCGCCAGGCGGATCAGCCCGGCGGCGATGGTCAGGCGCGGATCGGCCGGGGGGTTCGGCAGGAGCTCCGCCGCATGGCGGGCGATGAAGCCGGTGTCGTGGGTGTCGCTCGCGAAGCCCAGATGGGCGACGAGGCGGCCGAGGAAGTCGAGATTGGTCACCGGCCCGTCGATCGCCGTCGCGGCGATGGCGGCGGCGAGCTTGGCGATCGCCTCGTCGCGGGTCGGTGCATGGGCGATCAGCTTGGCGATCATCGGGTCGTAGTGGCGCGAGATCTCGTCGCCCGTCTCGACGCCGGCATCGACGCGCACGCCGTCGGGTAGACGCAAGCGCCCGATCCGGCCGATCTGGGGCAGGAAGTCGCGGGCCGGATCCTCGGCGTAGAGACGGGCCTCGATCGCGTGGCCGGAGAGGCGGATCTCGTCCTGCGCCAGCGGCAACGCTTCGCCGCGGGCGACGCGGAGCTGCCATTCGACGAGGTCGAGGCCGGTGATGCACTCGGTCACCGGGTGTTCGACCTGGAGGCGGGTGTTCATCTCCATGAACCAGAAGCCGTCGCCCTCGGCGATGAACTCCACCGTGCCGGCGCCGACATAGCCGACGGCCTCGGCCGCGCGGACGGCGGCCTCGCCGATCCGGGCGCGCCGTTCGGCCGTCATGCCGGGGGCGGGGGCTTCCTCGACGACCTTCTGGTGGCGGCGCTGGAGCGAGCAGTCGCGCTCGAAGAGGTGGACGGTATGGCCATGGCCGTCGGCGAAGACCTGGACCTCGACGTGGCGCGGCCGGGTGAGATAGCGCTCGATCAGCACGCGGTCGTCGCCGAAGGCGGCCTTGGCCTCGCGGCGGGCCGACGCCAGCGCTTCGGCGAAGTCGGCCTCGCGCTCGACCACCTTCATGCCCTTGCCGCCGCCGCCGGCCGACGCCTTGATCAGCACGGGGAAACCGACGCGGGCGGCCTCGCGGGCGAGCGTCGCGTCGGACTGGTCCTCGCCGTGATAGCCGGGGACGAGGGGGACGCCCGCCTTCTCCATCAGCGCCTTGGCGGCGGCCTTGGAGCCCATGGCGCGGATCGCGGAGGCCGGCGGGCCGACGAAGATCAGGCCGGCGGTCTCGACGGCTTCTGCGAAGTCGGCGTTCTCCGAGAGGAAGCCGTAACCCGGGTGGATGGCGTCGGCGCCGGTCGCCCGCGCCGCGGCGAGGATCTTCTCCGGGTCGAGATAGCTCTCGCGCGCCGGGGCCGGGCCGAGGCGATGGGCGAGGTCGGCGGTGCGCACGTGGAGGGCGTTCGCATCGGCATCGGAGAAGACGGCGATGGTCTCGATGCCCATCGCCTTCGCGGTCCGCATGATGCGGACGGCGATCTCGCCGCGGTTGGCGACGAGGAGGCGGCGGAGCGGGCGGGGCGAGGTCGGGATGGTCATCGGCGCGGCCCTCACATGCGGAAGACGCCGAAGCGGGTCGGCTTCGGGGCGGCGTTGAAGGCGGCGGAGAGCGAGAGGGCGACGACGAGGCGGGTGTCGCGCGGGTCGATGACGCCGTCGTCCCACAGCCGCGCGGTCGAGTACCAGGCCGAGCCCTGTTCCTCGTACTGGGCGCGGATCGGCGCCTTGAAGATCTCTTCTTCGTCGCGGCCCCAGGCGATGCCCTTGGCCTCCAGCGCGTCGCGCTTGACCTGGGCCAGCACGCCGGCCGCCTGCTCGCCGCCCATGACGGAGATGCGGGCGTTCGGCCACATGAAGAGGAAGTTCGGGTCGTAGGCGCGGCCGCACATGCCGTAGTTGCCGGCGCCGAAGGAGTTGCCGATGACGACGGTGATCTTCGGCACGTCGGCGCAGGCGACCGCCGTCACCATCTTGGCGCCGTCCTTGGCGATGCCGCCGGCCTCGTATTTCCGCCCCACCATGAAGCCGGTGATGTTCTGGAGGAACAGGAGCGGAATGCCGCGCTGGGCGCAGAGTTCGACGAAATGGGCGCCCTTCAGCGCACTCTCCGAGAAGAGGATGCCGTTGTTGGCGACGAT
>DBMN01000015.1 GCA_002298965.1 Rhizobiales bacterium UBA697
GGCGGCGGCGGCGCGAAGGCCGGCGCGGCGGCGGCCGGGGCCTCGCCGCGCAACAGGCGTTCGATCACCTCGGGGCGGAAGCCCGCCGTCCTGATCCGCCGCTTGTCGGCTGCGCGCAGGGCGATGTCCTCGCCGGGATCGCGGTTGACCTCGCTGCCGTCGACGTCCTCGACGCTGCCGGGGACGATCTCGGTCCACTGGCCGAGGGCATCGGGGGCGAGCAGGCGGGCGATGGCGTCGTCGGCCGTCGGCTCGGTCTCGAAACGGGGATGGCGCTTGGCGCTCCTGTCGAGGAAATACGTCTCGAGTTCCTGGCAGACGTGATGGGCGAGGCCGCCGAGCCGGGATTCGCGCTTGTCGATCTCGACGCGGCGCGGGGCATAGGCGCGGTCCGCCGTCCACTTGGCGAGTGCCGCGAGCGCCAGCATCTGCGACGAGGTCAGGCCGTCCTCGAACTGGCCGACCTGCTCGCGCAGCTTGGCCCCCTGCGACGACATGAAGTTGGAACGGCGGATCTTGCGTTCGCTGCCGGCGCGGTGCCAGTCGTTCGGGCGGATCTGGATGCGGTAGTTGCCGTCGTCGGCCCGCACCAGCAGGCCCATGATCACCGCCTTGACGAAGAGCGCGAGCTGGGCGCGCTGGCGCTCGATCTCCTCGACCTTGGGCACCACCGGCGCCGGGAACTGCTCGTAGTCCTTGTGGTTGTGGAGCGGGATGGCATCGGGGCGATGCATCTCCTCCTCGTAGGCGCGGCGCCACTCGCCGCGCAGCGGATCGATCAGGTCGAGCGGGATGCCGCTCAGCTCGCAGTAGCAGACGATCTTGCCGCGGACCGAGGTCTCCTCGTAGCCGACGGTCTTGACGCCGACGCGGGCCGGCAGGCTGGTGGCGATCTGCGGACCGAACTCGCGCTGGAACTCGGCCTTGTCGTTGACGGCGATGATCAGCTTGTACTGTTCCTCGCCGAGCTTGAGCTCGTCACGGTCGAAGCGGGCGTCGATCCACGGCATGGCGCGCTGGATCATCTTGCGGAAGAGCTCGCGGCGGTCCTCCTCGGGGATGGCCCGGAGCGCGTCGGTGCAGGAGGTGATCTTCGGCAGGTGGCGGGCGAGGCGACGGTTCGATTCCTCGATCACCATGTTGATGATCCGCGCCTGTTCCTTGTCCTCGAGCAGACGGCGGAACAGGCCGCGCGACCCGCCCTCGCCCTTGAAGGCCTCGCGGCCCCACAGCAGCAGGTCGTCGGAGGCGACGGCGATCTCGATCTTGCGGTCGGCGATGGTGAAGTAGGTGCCGCCGTCGGGCCGGCGGATGACGTCGTCGACGCGGTCGATCTGCAGCTGGACGTTGGCGAGCAGGCGCTGGACCGTGGCGCGGCCGCGCAGGAACTCGCCGACGAGGCCGGTGCCCTTGCGCTCGTTGGTGGTCGCGTCGGTGCCCTTGGGCGCGCCGAGGCGCTCGCAGACCTCGTGCAGCAGGATCTGCGCCTCGCGGCAGGCGATCGCCCGGAGCCTGAGGCGCAGGATGTCGCCGACGTCGTACTGGGCCTGACCGAGGATGGTCTCGGCCATCGAGCGGTTGGAGCCCAGCGACAGGAACCGCGGCTGCGCCGCCTCCTGCAGCCGCTTCAGGCTCGGGATGTAGTTCTGGTTGGCGATCTCGTTGGCGAGATTGGCGTATTTCTTCTCCGCCTCGGCCAGACGGGCGATCGCGCCGGCCGATCCGTCCTCGACGGCGCGGACGATGTCCTCGATCAGCGCGATGGTGTAGTCGAGGCCGCCGCGCTCGTGGTCGTCGACGTAGCGATAGAGCAGCGCCGGCAGGCCCTCGTCGCCCTCGCCGACGAGGCGGGCGGTCAGCTTCTCGCGGTTGAGCTTGATCTCCTCGCCGCGCGGGCCGTAGGCGACCTGCTGGCCGGGGCGGCCGTCGACGTCGACGCGGCGCTGCTCGAACACCCGTTCGACCTCGCGCGGCCAGGCGGCGTGATCGGCGAACTCGAGCCGGATGCGGTCGACGTCGCGGCCGACGTCGATCACCAGCGTGCCGTCGATGCGGCCGTTGTCGTCGCGCATCAGCAGATGGTCGACGAGGGCGAATTCGGCGATCGCCAACACGCCCTGGCCGACGCCGATCTCCGGGATGTCCTGGAAGGCGGTCGAGGCGAGGTGGAGGTTGTTGCGCAGGAAGGCGTCGCGTTCCTCGGCCTGGACGGCGTTCTGCCGGGCGTTCTGCAGGACGCCGAAGAAGGCGGCGATCATGTCGCGCGTCACCTCCTTCACCGACTTGTCGTATTCGAGCGCGGTGGTGGTGTTCAGCGTCGACTGGCCGACGCTCGAATAGCCCTTGTAGAAGGAGAAGGCGGTGTCGCCCTGGGCCGCCCAGATGCGCGGCGCGTAGGGCCGCATCTTGAACTGCTGCTGGTTGACGCCGATCGAGCGCTTGCGCCGTGCGAAGTCGGAGTTGCCGAAGTCCTCGAACATGATGTCGGCCACCATGTCGAACACCACGTCCTTGTCGCCGGTGAGGTCGCCGGCGACGTTCTTGGTGTCGATGAGATAGACGTCCTTGAACGGCCGTTCGACGCCCTCGGGGCGATCGCGGTCGGTCCAACGGCCGACGTAGGGGGCGCGGCGGTCGCCGCGCATGCACATCTCGAGCTCGGACAGCGCGGCGTAGCCGTTGGCGAAGACGCGGCCGCGGTTGGCGCCCTGGAAGCCGCCGGGCAGCAGCAGGAAGAGGTCGACGTCGGACTGCGGCGCCAGCCGCAGGCTGGAGGCGAGATAGCCCATGTCGATGAAGCCGCCCGAACCGGTGCCGCCGGCGACCGAGGCGAGCACGACGATGCGCAGCGTGTTGGGCTGGATGGTCAGGCCGAGACGCTGGAGCTGGTCCTCGCGATTGACGTTCTGGAGAATGCGCTGGCCGCCGTCGACCATCGAGTCGCGCAGGCGGGTGAATTCCTGGAAGAACAGCAGGCGCGAGATGGCGCGGACCTGGCCGGCGCCGTGCTCGGCGTTGATGCGCGACAGGTCGGTCGCCGGCATCCACTCGGCGATGTTGGCCTGATGGCGGGCCTCGTCGCGGTAGTAGACGAGGTCGACCTTGTTCTGGATCGCCTCCTTCGGGCTGAAGGCGACGAGCTCGGACAGCGGGTCCTGGCGCTGCGACTTGTTGCTCTCGACCGCGGTGTTGGTGTCGGTGTCGAAATAGAGGAAGGCGGCCGGCGGGAAGTCGGCGAGCGACGACAGGCGGGAACCGTTCCAGTCGGCCTGGAGGATCCGCCGCCGCAGCCTGAGCGCGATCTCCATGCCGGTGCCGCCGACCGCGACGAAGAGCGTCGGCCGGACCTCGACCGTGCGATCGGCGCCGCGCGGCCCGAGTTCGATGTTCGGTACGTTGGTATTCATCGTTCCGCCCCCTTTCGCCGAGGCCCGAGTGAGGTCACCGCCGCGTCTTCAGGGCGCGGGCGAAGAGGTAGATCGTCGCCACCAGGAACAGCGCCGCGACCGCGCCGGCCGGGCCGTAGAAGACGACCAGCGACCACCAGCGGCCGAGCGTGCCGACCAGCACCATCAGCGTGGCGAAGACGATGAAGAACCACGCCATCCAGCCGGCGGCGTTGGCGGCCGAGGGCGTCGCGCGGCGGGCGACGAGATGGCGGGCGATCAGCGACTTCGGGATCAGCGCCACCAGCGCCACCAGGATGGTCAGGCAGGCGATCACCGCGATGTCGAAGCCGTTGAAGGGCAGACGGTCCCAGCCCATGCCGCGATCGGCGGGAACCCCGGTCGAGCCGCCGATCGGCGGGGCGGCCGCGGGCTTCGCCGGCGCGGTGCCGTTCGACGGCGGCAGCACGGGGGCGAGCGGCGCCGGCACCGGCGGCGTGGTCTTCTGGGCGAGGAGGATCGGCGTCTGCGTCATGTCGGCGTCTCCGGAACCGGCGGGTTCATGTCAACGGGGTGGCCCGCGCGCTCTTCTCGCCGAACAGACCGCCCTTGACGGTCCAGGTCCGGCCGGAGGCGGCGGTGTAGGTGGTGCGTTCGAAGGGGCGCAGGTTCAGCTTCACGCGCTGACCGTCGAGGTCGACGACCTGCGGCCGGCGGCGGGCGAAGTGCGCGACGGTCAGGCCCGCGGCGATCAGCGCGACGATCGCGGCCAGGAGCTGGAGGATGGTCTCCTTCGGATAGGCATTGGCGGCGAAGTGCAGCGGCAGCATGCCGTCGGATCGCGGGATGCGGTTGCCGGCGAGGAAGATCTGCGGCACCGCGAGATCGTCGGCGGAGGGGCCGCCGAGCGCGGCCGCATCGCCGAGGAAGACCCGGCGCAGGCGCTGCACCGCGTCCGGCTCACGCTCGACGTCGATGTCGGCGACCTCGAGCCGCAGGCTGCCGCTCGAGACGAAGGCCTCGGAGACGAGTTTGCTGCCGTCGTCGGGACGCACGGCGGAGAAGTCGAGCGAGATGGTGATCTCGCGCGCTTCGCCCGGCGCGATCGCCTCCACCACCGCCGGGACGACGGAGGCGCGCAGCTCCGCCTTCGCCGCCGATTCGTCGGGTTGCCAGGCGAGCCGCAGCGCCGCCCGGCGGACGACATAGGGGTAGATCGTGTTCTGCAGCGAGGCGCGCAGGACGAGCGGCGCGGCGCGCCCGACCTCGGCGCCGCCGACGAAGACGTTGCCGTCGCGGTCGAGGCCGACCTCGATCTTCTCGTCGACCTGCTGCGGCTCGACCACCAGCCGCAGCGCCTCGCGCTCGAGCGGCCGGATGCGGAAGGCGCGGCCGAACTCGGCGATCAGCTGCGGCCGTTCGACGACGTGATTCAGCAACCTCAGGCCGACGTCGCCGAAGGCGATGCCGTAGATCATGAATCCGGCGTCGCGGCCGAAATGCGGACGGGAGGCGCTCTGGGCCGCCATCTCGACCGGCAGGGCGACGACGCCGGTGGCGCCGAGCTCCTCCCAGCCGCCGCTCAGCCGCTTCATGAAGGCGGCGGAGGAGGCGAAGACGTCGCGGGCGGCCATGGTGCCGATCGGCGCGTTCTTGTTGTTGGTGACGATCCAGACGATGCCCTGCGGCTGATCGGCGAGGGCGATGATGCGGGCGCGCAGCAGCGCCTCCTCGAGGAAGGCGTTGGCGAGCCCGCCGGTGTCGTTCTGCGGAATCGTCACGGCGGCGAGGGCGCGGCGGACGCCGTCCTCCGACCAGAGCGCCAGCATCGAGCTCTCGACGCAGCCGTCGACGGGATAGAGGAAGCGCGGCGAGCAGCCGTCGGCCCGCTTCTCGGCCTCGCGATGGCTGTTGAAGCTCGCCACCGCCATCGGCCAGGCGTCCTGACGGGTCAGGGCGACGAAACGCTCGATCCGGCGCTGGAAGGCGCCGGCGGTGTTGTTGATGTAGCCGTCCATCCAGCCGCTCGCCTGGACGAGGTAGACCTGGCCCGCCGCGGCCGCCGCGGGCGCGGGCGACAGGACGACCGAGACGAGCGTGAGGACCGCTCCGGCGAGGAGGCCCGCGAGGGCGCCGGTCAGGCGCGACAGGCGACGATGATGCATCGTGTGTCCTGACTGCTGGCGAGGAAGAGGTGGTCGGCGAAGACGAAGGCGCGGGCGTCGTGGCGGTTGGACCAGGGCAGGATGCCGGTCCCCAGCGCGTAGAGGCTGCGGCCGGCGAGCGACAGCAGACGGAACTCGAAGCCACCCGGCAGGTGGACGTTGCCGCCGGCCATGACGTCGTCGGGGTCGATGCCGTCGGGCAGCTGGCCGACGGCGACCAGCGAGGCGTCGCTCCATTCCAGGAGCGGCACGGCGAAACGGCCGTCGAAGGCCGGCACCACGACGCGGACGCCGTCGTGCGCCGTCGGCCGCTGGCAGAAATCGGCTCCCTGGAGGGTGAAGGCGCCGCCGCTCACCTGATAGCCGGAGACCGGCGCGTATTCCTGCGCCCCGGTCGAGATCTTGGCCCAGGCCCAGCCGGCCTCGGTGGCGCCGAACTGCCAGGAACGCCCCTGCACGTCGAGGTGGAGGTCGAGATGGGCGGCGGCGCGGAAACCCGGTCGCCAGGCGTGCCAGGAGGCGCTGCCGGCGGTCGCATGGAGGAAGCCGTTCCGGCCGACCCAGACGACGGCGTCGTCGGCGAGGAGACGGGGCCGGCCGAGCGTCTCGTCGGCCCCTTCGCCGGCGACGGAACGGAAGCGCCAGTCGCTCTTCTCGCCGTCGCCGCGCAGGGCGAGCCGCATCGTGCCACCCTCGAGGACGGGCCAGGCGACGTCGCCGCCGATGCGGGCCGGGGCGCCGCAGGCGCCGG
>DBMN01000211.1 GCA_002298965.1 Rhizobiales bacterium UBA697
CCCGGCGGGGCGGGCGGCGCCGGTTTCCTGTGGATCTGGGAATTCGAATGAGCCGCCGCGCGCGCCTCGCCACACCATCGAAAGGGACCATCCCATGAGCTACGACAAGGCCTCCGACCGCTTCGGCGCCGCCGCTTCCACCCGCCAGTCGCCGGCGGTCGAGGCGGTGAAACTGACCGCCGCCATGGTCTCCGACACCGCGGACCTCGCGACCTACGCCAAGGCCCTGCGGATCTGGAACGGCACCGCGACGGCACTGACCGTCATGGCGACGCCGCTCGCCGCCGCGTCCGATCTCGCCGCCGCGGCGGTGCCGATCACCATTCCCGCGGGCTCGGTCGGCTACGAGCCGATCTCGGTGCGCCGCATCTGGGCGACCGGATCGACCGGCCTCTCTGCCGCGCTTTCCGCCGGCACCGCCGAAGTCCTCCTCCTGATCGCCTGAGGTCCGCCATGATCGCCCTCGCTCTCGCCGTCGGCGTGCCGCAACGGCGCGCGGCCGGCACCGACTGGTGGCGCAGCCCCGATCGCCGGCTCGACGGCGTCGACCCCGGCGCCGCCTTCTCCGCGCCGATCGGCGGTGCGATGCTCGCCGGTGCCGCGGCGACGCTCGCCGACCTCTTCGCCGTCTCCTCCGCCTCCAAACGCGTCGTCGGTCCCACCGGCACGCTCGACACGATCGCCGCCAACGCCCCCGCTCTCGACGGCTCGACCGGTCGGCGGCGCCTGTTGGTCGAGGCCAGGGCCGCGACCAAGTACGGCCCCTGTTCCGAAGCGATCGGCGGAACCGGCTACGGCCTCGGCAACGTGTCGCAGGGCACGGCCTCGCTCGGCCCCGACGGCACGACCGGCATGCGCGAGATCGTCGAGAACACCGCGTCCGGCGTCGCCCACAACTGGTGGTCCTGGACCATCGCCAACGCCAATGCCGCCGGCGAGCACTGGGCGCACCAGATCGTCGTGCGGCGCGGCGTCGGCGCCCGGAACGTCAAGATCCGCAGCATCGGCAGCGCCTACACCGGCGCCTATCCGGAGGTCTGCGTCAATCTCGCGACCGGCGCGATCCTCTCCTCCGCCAATGTCGGCCGCGCCGTCGTGGTGGCGATGACCGTCCCCGGCGTCGGTCCGTGCTGGCGGATCGAGATGACGGCGACCACGACGCAGGCCGGAACGATCGTCCATTCCGCCTATTTCCTCTCGGGCACGGCGTCGAACACCGACTACTACGCCGGCGACGGCTCCTCCTCGATCCACTTCGGCCATGTCAACGTCGAGAAGGTCGCCGCGGCGAACGAGCCGCCCTCGTCCTACGTGACGATCCCCTCGACCGCCGCCGTCACGCGCATCGCCGACGACGTGCGTCCCTCGGCGACGGTTCTGGCGCAGATCGCCGACGCCGGCGGCGCGACGATCGCGATCCGCGGGTCGACGACCTACGTCGGCAACGGACGCATCGTCGGATATCAGGGCGGTGCGCTGTCGCCGCTCATCATGTCCAACGCCAACGCGAATTCCGTCGTCGCCTACGACGGCGCGACGGCGATCTCGGCCACGGCCGGGTCCGGCGGCTGGGGCGCCTTCGGCGCGGTCGAGGCGCACGGCCCCGGCACCGTCCGGCTGGCGCTCGGCGGCGGCACCGTGGTGACGACCTCGGCCTTCGTCGCCGCCTATTTCACCCCGACCACGGCGCGCTTCTTCGCCTGCGGCGACGGCACCAACGCGGTCGACGGCTTCCTCGACGAAGTCGTGGTCTGGCCGCTCGCCGGATCGGATGCCGCGCTGCGGTCGCAAGCGAGGGCCTGGGCATGATCACCGTCTTCCTGCGCTTCACCGATGCCGACGAGGCCGCCGCGGCCGTCCGCGCCCTGCTCCTCGACGCGAGCGTCGCCGAAGGGCTCGCGCCCGGTGCGATCGTCTCGATGGGCTACACCGCCGCCGGCATCCGCTTCGACCTCGCCCCGGTCGGCGGCGACGGCGTTCTGCGCGTCGCCGTCGGCACCGAGACGGTCGATATCGACGGCATCGGTCCCGTCGAGACGCCGCGGTTCGAACCGCGTCCGGGCTTCCACCTCAACCTGCTCTGGCACGGCGACGAAGGCGATCTCCCGGACTTCGGCGCCGCCCGCATCCATCCCGCGATGCCGGGCCAGATCTTCGCCGCCTGACGGTATCCACGGAAAGGAACATCCCCATGAAAGGCTATCGCACCATCGGTCTCAACGTCGCCGCCGCCGTCGTCGGCGTGCTGATGACCACCGATTGGCTCTCGGTCGCCGATCCGAAGACCGCCGGTCTGGTGGTCGGCGGGCTCGGCGTCGCCAACACCGTGCTGCGCTTTCTGACCGACGGTCCGGTCGGCGGCGGCGAACGCGGCTGACCGGGGTCGTTCAGCCCCGGTTCAGGGCGAGGGGTGCAAGGTCGTGCCATGGACCGCAAGCCCCTCGCTCTCGCCTTTCTCGTGGCACTCCTCGCCGCCGGCTCCCCCCCGGCCGCGGCCGAGGACGTGCCGCGGGACGTCGAGTGCCTCACCCCCGCCCAGACCGATCTCGCGGTGCGCGAGGGCCGCATCCGCCCCCTGGCGACGATCGCCGGTCCGCTCGGACGCGAGATCCTGCGCGCCCGGCTCTGCCGTACCGAGGACGCGCTCGTCTATCGCCTGATCCTGTTCGACGCCTCCGGCGGCGGCGTGCGCCGCGCGGGGCTCGATGCACGCTCGGGTCGTCTGCTATACGATGGCCGCAGATGACGCCGGCCGCGCGCCGGACGAGGACAGAGGGGAGCGCGGAACCGTGCGCGTGCTGATCGTCGAGGACGACCGCAATCTCAATCGCCAGCTCGCCGAGGCCTTTCGCGAGGCCGAATACGCGGTGGACACCGCCGCCGACGGCGAGGAGGGCCACCATCTCGGCGACACCGAACCCTACGACGCGGTGATCCTCGACATCGGCCTGCCGATGATGGACGGCATCTCCGTGCTGGAGAAGTGGCGCCGCGCCGGCCGCACCATGCCGGTTCTGCTGCTCACCGCCCGCGACCGCTGGTCCGACAAGGTCGCCGGCATCGACGCCGGCGCCGACGACTACGTCGCCAAGCCCTTCCACATGGAAGAAGTGCTCGCCCGCGTCCGCGCCCTGGTGCGCCGCGCCGCCGGCCGCGCCTCCAACGAGATGGTCCTCGGCGATCTCGTCGTCGACGCCCGCGCCGGCCGCGTCTCGCTCGCCGGCACGCCGGTCAAGCTCACCTCCCACGAATACCGCCTGCTCGCCTACCTGATGCTGCATCAGGGGCGGGTGGTCTCCCGCACCGAACTGGTCGAACACCTCTACGACCAGGACTTCGATCGCGATTCCAACACGATCGAGGTCTTCGTCGGCCGCCTGCGCAAGAAGCTCGGCGACGGCGTGATCGAGACGGTGCGCGGTCTCGGCTATTCGGTCGGCCCCGAACGACCCGCGGGCCGCCCATGACCGGCGGATCGCTCGCCCGCCGCTTCTTCGTGCTCGCCGCGCTGTGGAGCACGTTGGCGCTGGCGGTCGCGGGCTTCGTCCTGATCGCGGTCTATCGCGGCCACGTCGAACGCGCCTTCGACGACCGCATCGCCATCCACATGAAGACGCTGGTCGCGGCGCTCGCCGATCAGGCCGACGCCGGCGGCAGTTTCCGCATGCCCGGCGACCTCGGCGAACCGCGATTCGAGATGCCGCTGTCCGGCTGGTACTGGGTGGTGCGCCGCGTCGACGGCGGCAACGTCGTCCTCGCCTCGCCCTCGCTGACCGGCGAGATCCTGCCGTTGCCGAGCGAGGCCGGCGAGACCGTCACCCGACGGGCGCCCGCCACCGCCTATGTCGAGGGCCCCGATCGCCAACGTCTGCGCGTGCTCGAGCGGATCGTCGACTTCGACGGGCTGCGCGAGTTCCGCCTCGCGGTCGCGGCGGACGCCGGCGCGCTCGACCGCGACATCGCCGGGTTCCGCTGGCGCGCGGTGATGGTGCTGGCGCTGGTCGGGCTCGGCTCGGTCGCCTCGGCGCTCTTCCAGGTCCGCCTCGCCCTCGCGCCGCTCGAACGCATGCGCGCCTCGCTCGCCCGCATCCGCTCCGGCGAGGCGACCCGCTTCGACGCCGACCTTCCCGCCGAGATCGCCCCGCTCGCCCACGAGCTCGACGCCCTCGTCGAGGCCAATCGCGAGGCGATGGAACGCTCCCGCACCCATGTCGGCAATCTCGCCCACGCGCTGAAGACGCCGCTCGCCGTCCTCGTCAACGAGGCCCGCGGCTCCGACGAACCGCTCGCCCGCCACGTCGTCGAACAGGCCGAGCTGATGCGCGAGCACGTCCAGCACCACCTCGACCGCGCCCGCATCGCCGCCCAGCGCCGCGTCATCGGCGTCGTCACCGACGTCGAGCCGGTGGTCGAGCGCCTCGCCCGCGCCATGCGCCGCATCCACGCCGACAAGGGCGTGGCGATCGACGTCGCGATCGAGCCGGGCCTGAAGTTCCGCGGCGAACGCGAGGATCTCGAGGAGGCGCTCGGCAACCTCGTCGACAACGCCTGCAAGTGGTGCGACGGCCGCGTGCTCCTGACCGCGACGCACGATCCCGCCGTCGCCCGCGACGCCCCCGCCCGCCTTCTGCTCGTCGTCGAGGACGACGGCCCCGGCCTTCCCCCCGAACAACGCGCCGTCGCGGTCGAACGCGGCCGCCGGCTCGACGAGACCGTGCCGGGCTCCGGTCTCGGTCTGTCGATCGTCGAGGAGACGGCGCGGCTCTACGGCGGCAGCTTCCGTCTCGACGCCTCCGAGATGGGCGGGCTCGCCTGTCGGCTGGTGCTTCCGGCGCTGTGAGCGGGGCTGACCTTTCGACCCATTTCGGCCATGATGCCGCACCATAGGGAGCGCGGGCGATCGACGGCGACGCCCCTCGACGATGACGGTTGCGAGCGGAAGGCGGCAATGAAACTCGGGACGTTCGGTGCGATCGGAATCCTCTGCGCCCTCCTCGGCGGCTGCATCGAGACCACGTCGCAATCCGAATCGGGCGGCGTGGCCGCGAAGCTGACGGGCGGCCTGATCGGCGGCAAGTCGAAGGCGCAGGCGGCCTCCGCCGAAGCCATCTCGGCCGGCGCCGGTGCGCTCTACACGGCGTGGTCGGTCGACGACCTCGGCCGCCAGCTCGACGACGGCGATCGCCGCGTCGCCGCCGAGGCCGACTTCGTGGCGCTCGAACAGGGCGCCGCCGGCGTCGTGCGCGAATGGCACAATCCCGCCACCGGCCGCCGCGGTCAGGTGACCCCGGGCGCCGCCTATGCGGTCAACCAGTACACCTGCCGCGACTACGTCGACGTGGTGGCGATCGACGGCCGCAAGGAGACGCGTCGCTCCACCGCCTGCCGTCAGCCCGACGGCAGCTGGCGCCCGATCTCGTGAGCGTCGACGCTTCGTCAACCTCAATCAAATCTTAAGCGCTTCGGCCGATCTTCGGTTCGACCGGATCTCGTGCGTGCGTCCCGATCCTCGCCTTGTCGCGAGCATCGCCCGCTGATGCGCGGGTCTCCGGTGGCTGGCCGCCCGCCCGGCGGTTCCGACGATCGACGGAGAGCGCGATGCCCGATCCGGGGCTCCTCACTGCCAAGGTCCGCACCTACATGGACGCGCTGTCGCCGCAGGCCCGCGCCATGCTGGGCCGTTCGCTGCGCGCCTCCGATCGGCTGGAGGGCGCCGCCGAGATCGTGCTGAAGGCGATCGACGGTTTCGAGGCGGTGGGCGAACCGCAGGTCTCCGCCGCGACCGGCGGCGAGCCCTGGTCGGTCCGTCTGGAACGCGCCTTCTTCGCCCCCGTCGCCCCCTTCGTCGAGGACGAGGACATCGTCGCGCTGCCGGTCTGCCGCATCCCCCGCCGCGCCGTCGTCCGCATCTGGGCCTGGATCCGCCGCGATCTCGCCCCCGCCGCCTGGGAACGTGCGCTCGCCGCCGATCCGCTCGACGCCACCGCCGATGCCGCCCCCATCGCCCGCAAGCTGCGTCGCGAGGTCGCCACAGCGCTCGCCGAGACGCTGCGCCGCGTCGCCGCCGATGCCAAGGCGCGCCAGAAGTTCGCCGGCCAGTTCGGCGGCGAGGCCGGGTTCCGGGCCGTGATCGACGTCGCCCACGTGCTGCAGCACGAGGCCGCCTTCGCCAATCTCTTCGGCCAGATCCCCGGCAATCTCACCGTCCACGACGCGACCGAATCCTCGCGCCTGTTCGACGCCGTGCGAATCTCCCTGGAGCAGGGCCTGCTCGGCGGCGACTGGATCGCCGCTTCCGTCCTGACCCGCACCACCAATCCGGCGGTGCTCGCCCATCTCGCCTGTCGGCTCGCCGGCTCCAACGATCCGCGCCTCGTCTCCGGCAGCCGCTGGGCGCCGCTGGTCGAGGCGGTGGTCGGCCGCATCGAGCGCCACGCCGCCCGCGCCGCCGCCCGCGGCAACGACGAGGCCGCCCGCGAGGCCTTCGTCGCCGACCTGCGCGCCTATCACGACCTCACCCGCATGCTCGAACTGGCCATGCCGGTCGACAACGTCGCCGCCTGGTTCCGCCGCCTCGCCAATGCCCGCACGGTGATGTCGCAGACCGTCGCCGGCCGGCTCGAGACCGCGCCCGGCCTCGTCCGCCGCGCCCTGATGCTCGACGATCGCGGCGGCTGGGGCGGTCGCTTCGACGCCGCCGACGTCGCCGAGGCCGAATTCGCCGTCCGCATCGCCCTCGAGGCCAAGGCCGCCAGCGACAGTCTCGCGCTGCACGAACTGGTCGGCCGCTGCCGCAAGCAGATCGAGGCGACGCTGGAGCTCGTCTCGTCGCGTCTGCTCGAGGAGATGCGTTCGCCGGCCCATCGCGACCGTGCCGATCTCGATCGGGCGGTCGACGCGGCGATCCGCCTCTGCGCCATGGTCTTCGGCGAGGAACACGCCGCCGTCCTGCGGCGCAGCCGCGATCTGGCGGCCGAAAAGACGCTGCGCGCCGCCGGCTGAGATTCGTTCCACCGTTTGACCCCGGTCAACATCTCGTGCGCGACGATGGGTTACGCACTCGGACCATTGCCGTCTCCGGTCGCCGCGGGTATCTCCCTTCGACCGATCGGAAGAGAGCGCCTGACGAACTCTCGCGCGGCCGGTGGAACGAGGAGCGGTTGTCGGCCCGATGTTGATCTGGATTCTGTTCGCCGGCCTGACCGCCGTCGCCGTGCTCCTCCTGCTCGCCCCGCTGGCGCGCGGCCGTGTCGCCGCAGCGGACACCGGTGACGTCGCGGTCTATCGCGACCAGCTCGCCGAGGTCGATCGCGACCGCGAGGCCGGGCTCGTCGGCGAGGCCGAGGCGGACGCCGCCCGCGCCGAGATCGCCCGTCGCCTGCTGCGCGC
>DBMN01000152.1 GCA_002298965.1 Rhizobiales bacterium UBA697
CCGGTGGCGAGATGGTTTTCGGTGGTCGTCTGCTGCTTGTTGATGGACTGCAGCGAGTTGAGGTTCTGACGGACGCCGGTCGAGAGAATGGTAGCCATGGTCTTTTACCCTTCTGGGAGCTGGTTACGGCCCCTCGTTCTGAGGAGTGGGGGGAGCATGGCGCCGGTCGGGTTTCGCAAGCGTTAATCGGGCTTGGAAAATGCCCGCGATTTCCCTTTCGCCACATGACCTTGGGTAACGTGGTGAACGAAAGGTTCAGGCGATCCGCGAGGTTTCAGGGGGGCTGCCGATGTGCGGACGCGCGGCGCCGCGCGGGCACCGCGTCGAAAGAGCGCAGGAGCGAGTTCAGGCGACGATGTCGGCGGAGGAGGTGCCGGACTCCTCGGCCTGGATCGCCGCGGTCATGACCTGCGCGAGGCGGAGATAGGCCTCGGTCGGCATCTGGGCGACCACGTCGCCGGTGTCGACGTCGAAGGTGCGCACGATGGTGCGACCGCTCTGTTCGTCGAACACGACCTCCTTGGAACGCTCGGACGCCGTCGGCGCCGGCATCGGCAGAGGCTTGGGCTTGTCGGTCGAGGCCGCGTCCTCGGTCCGAACCCGCTCCATCGCGGAGGCGGGACTGATTCTCGGGGCGTCGGTTTCGCGACTCGGTGGGAGTGCCGTCGTGGCGGCGATACTGATCGTCATGGCCTGGCATCGCCTGCTGGAGTTGTCGATAGGGCCCGTTCTAGCGCCATGGTGTAAAGGTCGGGTTGAAATACGCCGACTGTCTTGATTTGAAACTGTAACGATTTGTCCAGGAATTCCGCCGTTTTTCGAAGGCTCGGGGGAGGGCGCGCGCGGGCGTGTACGATTATTTCCGTGCACGCGCGTACGCACGCGAGGGCGTTAAGACGTCATTAACCCTAATGACCGTTAATGTTCGCAACGCAGCTTGTGAAACGCCCGTTTCCGATGGAGCACACAATGGCCTCCACCCCGATCCTTTCGACCGGTGTTCGACAGAATCTCAACTCCCTGCAGAAGATCGCCAAGGATCAGACGGGAACCGAGAACCGCCTCGCCACCGGCAAGAAGGTCAATTCGGCCCTCGACAACCCGGTCAACTACTTCACCTCCGCGGCCCTCAACGACCGCGCCGGCGACCTGACCAACCTGCTCGATGGTGTGTCGAACTCCATTCAGACGCTGCAGGCGGCCTCCAACGGCATCGAGTCGATCACCTCGCTCGTCAAGAACGCCCAGTCGGCCGCCAAGCAGGCGCTGCAGACGGCGGACGGCGACGCGGATGCGGTCCTCTCGGGCTCGGTCGCCGATCTGCGCAAGTCGACCTCGCTGATCTCGACGACCTCGGGTCCGGGCTTCACCGACGGCGACACCATCACGCTGACCTCCGGTACGGGCACCGATGCCGAGGCCGTGACCTTCACCATCGGCTCCGGCGCCGGCGAGTACAGCACGGTCGGCGACCTGCTGAAGGCGATCAACAACTCCTCGCTCGACGTCACCGCGACGCTCAACAGCGACGGCGAGATCGAGTTCGAAGAGACCGGCGGTCAGGATCTGGCCATCTCGTCGACCGGCTCGACCGCGCTGACCTCGATGGGCTTCGGCTCCGGCAACACCTCCGCCGAGGCCTCGACCTCCGAGACCCGCGATGCCTTCCGCCAGCAGTTCAACGACATCCTCGAGCAGATCGACGCGATGGCGAAGGACGCCGGCTACAACGGCATCAACATCCTGATGGGCAACGACCTGACCACGATCTTCAACGAGAAGACCGGCAAGGATCAGTCGACGATGACCATCACGGGCGTGGTGTTCAACGGTTCGGGTCTCGGGCTCGAGTCGCTCGATGCGGGCGACTTCCAGACCAACAAGCAGGTGGAGGGCGTCCTCGACAGCCTCGACACCGCACTGACCACCCTGCGCACCCAGGCGTCGAACTTCGGTTCGTTCCTGTCGATGGTGCAGGCCCGTCAGGACTTCACCAACAACATGGTCTCGACCCTGACCGGCGGCGCCGACCAGCTGGTGGCGGCCGACACCAACGCCGAATCGGCGAACCTGCTCGCGCTCCAGACCCGCCAGAGCCTGTCGACCAAGGCGCTGTCGCTGGCCAACCAGGCCGACCAGAGCGTGCTGCAGCTGTTCGGCTGACGCTCCGGGCGACCGAGAAGACGACTATCGGCGAGCGGGCGCGACGGAAAGAAGCGTCCGCTTCGTCGTTTCGAAAGACGATCGTCGCGCCCGTGGGCTTCGGCGGCAAGTGGAGAGAAGGCGATGACGCTCAAGGTCGAGATCAAGCCCGGAGAGCGCATCATCATCGGCGAGAGCCTGATCACCAACGGTGGTGCGCGCGCCAAGCTCTTCATCGAGGGCGACGCGCCGATCCTGCGCGAACGCGACGTCATGCCGGCTCGCGAGGCCGATACCCCGGCCAAGTTGATCTATCTCGCCGTACAACTGATCTATCTCAAGCACGGCAACGACGTCGTTCTGGAAGACTACAAGGCGCTGGCGCGCGAGTTTCTCGAGGCTGCGCCGGGCGCTAGAGACATTATCGATGCCATCGATAACTGCCTATTAAGCGGTGAATTCTATAAGGGCATCAAGCAAGCGAAGCGTCTCATCGAGTACGAGGAGCAGCGGATCAACCATGTATAACAATCATGCCGCAGTCGCCTATCAACAGACGCGTCGGGCTGTCGCCACCGGGCGAGATCTCGAGTCCATGCTTCTTCTCAAGGCCGCCCGCCAACTCCAGGTGGTGCGTGACAACTGGGAAGAAAAGAAGGGCGATCTCCTGCACGCGCTGACCTACAATCGCAAGCTCTGGACCGTGCTGATCGACCTCATCCTGCGCGAGGACAACCCGCTGCCGCAGGAAGACAAGAACAACCTGTTCAACATCTCGCTCTTCATCTTCCGCCACACGATCGACGTGCAGGCCGCGCCGGAGCCCGAGAAGCTCGCCCCGCTGGTCGACATCAACCGCGCCATCGCCGAGGGCCTGCGCTCCTGAGCGCCCGCCCGGTTCCGCGGAGCGACGACGACGAAAAAGGCCGCCCTCGGGGCGGCCTTTCTGCATTCGGGGAGCGGGGGAGCGCGGGGAGCGTTCGGGGGGGAGGCGGGGAGCCGGGTGTCGGGGAGGAGAGGGGAGCGAGACGGGTCGGGAGCGGCCTGGACGGGGCTATCGCCCCGCCGCGAGGGGATCACATGCGGCGGTCGATCGACAGGCCGCGCGCGACGTTCTGGGCCTGCACGGCGGGGATCGCGGCGTTGCGGCCGTAGGTGCGCGGGGCGGCCTGGCGGCCGACGGCGGCGGAGACGTTGCGCACGATGCCTTCGGCCACTTCGCGGGCGATGGCGAGGGCGCCGAGATTGGCGCGGATCTTCTCGATCGCCACGACGTGGTCGGCGCGCATGCGCTCGAGCCGGTCGGGCAGGAGCTTCGAGATGGTGGCGAACTCGCGCTTCAGACGCGTGCGGGTCTGGAGGTAGCGGCCGAGCAGGTCGTTCTTGCGCGAGACGACGTCGGTCGCGTCGAACAGCTTGCCGGCGCGCACCAGCGCGGTCTCCTCCTCGATGGTGGAGATCAGGCGCGACATCGACTGCTCGAACTCGTCGAGGAAGACGTGGGCTTCCTCGGGCGTGCGCAGGGCGCGCTCGACGGGCTCGGCGCCCTGGAGGGCCAGGAGATCGAGGGTCATTTCGAAGCACCTTCCTGTATGCCGATCAGGTCGCGATAGACCATGTCGGAAATGCCGATGCCGCCCGCCTTCTGCATGGTGGCGGCGTATTGGTCGACGAGCAGGCCGCGCCAGGATTCCTCCGCCTGGCCGCCGCCGAACGGCGCCTCGGTGGAGAGACCCGAGAACATCTGCTTCATCATGGTGGAGAGATAGACCTGCTCGAACTGGTCCGCCTGGGCGCGGGCCTTCTGCTCGCGCGTGGCGTTGCGGCCGGGGCCTTCCTGCATCTGGTGCAGCGCCGGCGTGCCCGTGGCGAGGGAGATCGTCGCGTCGTAGCCCATCACATCACCTCGATCTCGGCCTGCAGGGCGCCGGACGCCTTGATGGCCTGGAGGATGGTGATCATGTCGCGCGGGCCGACGCCGAGCGAGTTGAGGCCGTCGACCAGCTCGCGGAGGCTGACCGTCTGGTTGACGATGCCGAGCTTCTTCTTGGAACTGTCGTCGACGGTGACCTGGGTGCGCGGCACCACCTTGGTCTCGCCGTTGGAGAAGGGTTCGGGCTGGCTCACCTCGGGCGTCTCGGTGACGGTGACGGTGAGGTTGCCCTGGGCGACGGCGACGGTGGAGACGCGGACGTCCTGGCCCATGACGATGATGCCGGTCGCCTCGTCGATCACCACCTTGGCCGGCAGATCCGGCTCGACCGAGAGCTGCTCGATGTCGGTGATCAGGTCGACGATGTTGCCGTTGAACTTCTGCGGCAGCGTCAGGCGGACGGTCGAGGGATCGATCGGTTCGGCCGAGGGCGTGCCGATCAGGTCGTTGATCGCCATGGCGATGCGGCGGGCAGTCGTGAAGTCGGGGTTGCGCAGCGCCAGACGCACGGCGTTCTGGGCGCCGAGCTTGAACTCGACCTCGCGTTCGACGATGGCACCGTTGGCGATGCGGGCGGCGGTGGGGACGCCCCGGGTCACGGAGGCCGCGTCGCCCTTGGCGGTGAAGCCGCCGACGGCGAGCGCGCCCTGCGCGATCGCATAGGCCTCGCCGTCGGCGCCGATCAGCGGCGTGACCAGCAGTGTGCCGCCCTGCAGCGACTTGGCGTCGCCGAGCGCGGAGATCGCGACGTCGATGCGAGTGCCCTGGGTGGCGAAGGGCGGCAGGTTGGCGGTCACCATGACGGCGGCGACGTTGGCGGTGCGCATGTTGGCGCCACGCGTGTTGACGCCCATGCGTTCCAGCATGGCCTGCAGCGACTGCTTGGTGAAGGGCGCGTTGTTCAGGCTGTCGCCGGTGCCGTTGAGGCCGACGACGATGCCGTAACCCACGAGCTGGTTCTCGCGGACGCCTTCGATCGAGGCCAGGTCCTTGATGCGCGAGGCCGCCGCATGGGTCGGAACGGATTGTCCGACGACCAGGGCCGCGACCAGCATGCAACGGACGATCTTGTCCAAATGAAACTTCATCGATGGAGATCTCCCCAAATCTCGACCCTCTCCTTTGCGAGCGGCGTGCCAAGTTCCGGGGTCTCCGACACGAACCGGCAACATGTTGACGGTGAAGGGTTATTCGAGAATTTCGGGGGATGGTCCGGGCGGCCGATCTGCCCCAGGGGCAAATCGTGCCGATTCATGCTAGAGAGGATGCGACGCGTCCCGGCAATTCCTGCCGGGAAGGAGAGACGACGTGGCGATCAGGATCGACGGACCGGGCCGCACCGGCGGCATCCAGGGAACGGGGACGACCCGGCGCACGGAAGGCACCGGCGCGACCTTCCGTCTGCCCGAGCAGGAACAGGCGAGCCGCTCCGCGGTCGCCGGCGGACCGATCGGGGCGACCGACGTGGCGAGCCTGCTGGCGCTGCAGTCGATCCCGTCGCAGGACCCGCGCGAGAAGAAGCGCAAGGCGGTGCGCCGCGGTCTCGACATTCTCGACGTGCTCGAAGGGGTGCGGCTCGACCTGCTCGGCGGCGGCGTCTCGCCCGACCGCCTGGAACGGCTCGTCGGCCTGATGGGCGGACGCGAGCCGACCGGCGACGAGCGGCTCGACGCCCTGGTCGCCGACATCGACCTCAGGGCGCGGGTCGAGCTCGCCAAGCTCGGACGCTTCCCCGACTGATCGGCGAGGCGTGGCCGGCCGTCGGCGTGGTCTGCCTCTTTCCGGGGACTGCCGACAATTTGTCCACCGCCGTCACGCTTTCTTCGTGACCTTTTCGTTCCATCGTTGTATTGGGGCGCCGCGGCGCGCATCACCGCCTTCGCCGCCCGGACCAACGTGGACCTGGAAGGGAGCATGATGTCGGTCGAAGTCACTGATTATCGTCCGTCTGACGACGAACCCTTCATGAACGAGCGTCAGCGCGAGTACTTCCGAAAGAAGCTGCTCGACTGGAAGGACGACATCCTGAAGGAATCCCGGGAAACGCTGCAGCATCTCGCCGACGAGAGCCAGAACCATCCCGATCTCGCCGATCGCGCCTCCTCGGAGACCGACCGTGCGATCGAACTCCGGGCGCGGGATCGCCAGCGCAAGCTGATCTCCAAGATCGATGCGGCGTTGAAGCGTCTCGACGACGGCAGCTACGGCTATTGCGAGGAGACCGGCGAGCCGATCTCGCTGAAGCGCCTCGATGCCCGCCCGATCGCCACGCTTTCGATCGAAGCCCAGGAGCGCCACGAGCGCCGCGAGCGCGTCTACCGCGACGACTGACGGCCCACGCGCCGGGCGAACGAACGAGACCGAACGCCGGTCGACCCGTGGGGTCGGCC
>DBMN01000041.1:0-7804 GCA_002298965.1 Rhizobiales bacterium UBA697
CAGGGCCACCCGGGCCCCGGCGACGGGCTTGCCGGCGGCGTCGAGGCGGACGCGCAGGCGGCCGGCGGCGCCGACCGGGATCTCGTCGCCTTCACGGCCGAACTCGGCGATCGGGCGCATGGCGGTCTTCGCCGTCAGCACGTTCAGCGGATTGGTGTGTTTGACGAAGTCGCCGACGTAGTCGTTGGCGGGGCGGAGCAGAATGTCCTCGCGGCTGCCCGACTGGACGATGCGGCCGCCCTCCATGATGGTGATGGTGTTGCCGAGCTTCATCGCCTCGTCGAGGTCGTGGCTGACGAAGACGATGGTCTTGCGGATGCGCTTCTGCAGGTCGATCAGCTCGTCCTGCAGCTTGTCGCGGATCAGCGGATCGAGCGAGGAGAAGGGCTCGTCCATCAAGAGGATGTCGGCATCGGTGGCGAAGGCACGGGCGAGGCCGACGCGCTGCTGCATGCCGCCGGAGAGCTCGTGCACATAGCGGTCGGCCCAGCCGGAGAGGCCGACCATGGCGAGCTTCTCGTCGACGATCGCGGCGCGCGCCTTGGCCCGCATGCCGCGCAGTTCCAGGCCGAAGCCGGCGTTCTGGCGCACGGTGCGCCAGGGCAGCAGGCCGAACTGCTGGAAGACCATCGAGACGGTGCGCGAGCGCACGGCGCGCAGCGTGTCCTCGTCGCAGCGTGCGACGTCGACCGGGCGGCCGGCATGGGCGACCATGACCGAGCCGCGCGACGGCTCGTTGAGGCGGTTCACGGCGCGCAGAATGGTCGACTTGCCGGAGCCCGACAGGCCCATCAGCACGCAGATCTCGCCCTCGGCCACCTTCAGCGAGATGCCGGCGGCGCCGACGATGCAGCCGGTCTTCGCCTGGATCGTCTCGCGGGTCTCGCCGCGATCGAGGAGGGCGAGCGCCTCGGCGCGGCGGGTGCCGAAGACGATGTCGACGTCGCGGAACTCGACGGCGTTCATTCCGGCATCCTCCCGCGTTCGGAACGGGTCGGGCCGTCGGGCTTCTCGGGTTCCGGCCGGCGGAGCACGCGGTCGAGAATGATGGCGAGCACGACGATCGCCGCACCGGCCTCGAAGCCGGTGGCGACGTTGACGGTGTTGAGCGCGCGCACCACCGGCTTGCCGAGGCCGTCGGCGCCGACCAGGGCGCCGATCACCACCATCGACAGCGACAGCATGATGCACTGGGTGACACCGGCCATGATGGTCGGCAGCGCATGAGGCAGCTCGACCTTCCACAGCAGCTGCCGCTTCGTCGCGCCGAAGGCGAGCGCCGCCTCGCTCAAGGGTTTCGGCACCGAGGAGATGCCGAGATGGGTGAGGCGGACGGGGGCGGGCAGGGCGAAGATCACGGTCGCGACCAGTCCCGGCACCGAGCCGAGGCCGAAGAGCACCAGCGTCGGGATCAGATAGACGAAGGTCGGGATCGTCTGCATCAGGTCGAGGATCGGCCGGAGGATGCGGTAGAGCCAGGGCCGGTGGGCGGCGGCGACGCCGAGCGGCACGCCGACGATCATGCAGACGATGGTCGAGGAGAGGACCAGCGCCAGCGTCTGCATCGTGGCTTCCCAGTAGCCGAGATTGACCACCAGCAGCAGCGAGACCAGCACGAAGACGGCGAGCGAGATCGAGCGGTGCAGCGCCCAGGTCGCGACGGCCGCGACGACGACGGCGGCGAGCGGCGGCAGAGTGAGGAGCACGCCGGTCAGCCCGTCGATGACGGAGCCGAGCACCAGCGACACGGCATCGAAGAAGCCGCGGCCGTGCGTGGTGAGAAAATCCATCAGGATCTTCATCCAGCGCCCGAGCGGGAGCTTGTTGTCGACGAGCCAGTCTTGCATGGGATCGGTTCCGGTCGGGTCGCCCGCGGCGCGAGAGGCGCCGCAGGGCGCGGGACGCGCTGGGCCTCAGAGCTTCAGCGCGGCCTTGACGGCGTCGAGGCCGGGCTTGCCGTCGAAGGTGGTGACGCCGTCGAGCCAGGCCGCCCAGACGGTCGGGTTGGCCTTCAGCCACTTCTCGGCCGCCTTGTCGCCCTCCATCCCGTCGTTGAGGATATAACCCATCACGACGTTCTCGAGCTCCAGCGTGAACTTGAGATTGCCGACGAGCTTGCCGGCGTTGGGGCACTGGGCCGGCCAGCCGGCGCGGACGTTGGTGTAGATCGTCGCGCCGCCGAAGTCGGGGCCGAAGACGTCGTCGCCGCCGGAGAGATACTTGATGGCGTATTTGGTGTTCATCGGATGGGGCTCCCATCCGAGGAAGACGATCGCCTCGCCGCGGGCGCCGGCGCGCTCGACCTGGGCGAGCATGCCCTGCTCGCTCGATTCGACCAGCTGGAAGCCGTCGAGGCCGAACTTCTTGCCCTCGATCATGCCGAGGATCAGGCGGTTGCCGTCGTTGCCGGGCTCGATGCCGTGGATCTTGCCGCCGAGCTTGTCCTTGAACCTGGCGATGTCCTTGAAGTCCTTCAGGCCTTCGTCCCACAGCTTGGTGGGAACGGCGAGCGTGTACTTGGCGCCGGTCAGGTTGGCGGCGCCGACCTCGATCGACTTGTCGTCGACGAAGGGTTTGCGATCGGCTTCCATCGTCGGCATCCAGTTGCCGAGGAAGACGTCGATGTCCTTGTTCTTCAGCGAGGCATAGGTCACCGGCACCGACAGGACCTGGGTCTTGGGCTGGTAGCCGAGACCCTCGAGGATCTTCGAGGCGATGGCCGTCGTGGCGGTGATGTCGGTCCAGCCGACGTCGGAGAAGCGCACGGCCTTGCAGGAGGCCGGATCGGCGGCCTCGGCCGCGGGAGCGGCGAGCACGGCGGCGGCGAGCAGGGTGGCAAGGGTGACGGCTTTCGGGCTCGGCATTCATCGTCCTCCTGAAAATGCGGGGACACCGGAGCGCAAGACGCGCCGAATGTCCAGTCCGCATCGACTGTTCGCGACGTCGCGGCAGGCATTCCTTCGGAGGAGACGGGCCTTCGCCGAAGACGCGGTCACGGCTTCGGCGTCGTGACAACGCGGAACCAGGCGGCGAGCGCCTCGGTGACGCGCGGGTCGTCGAGCACGCGGTGGCGGGTGCCGGTGACGGCGATGCGCTGCTTCGGCTCGGCGGCGAGCGCGAAGAGGCGGGCGCCGTGGTGCGCCGGCACGATCTCGTCGTCCTCGGCGTGGAGCAGCAGGACGGGCGCGCCGACCGCGGCGATGCGGCGGTCGGAGCGGAAGCGGTCGGGCAGGACGAGGCGCACCGGCAGGGCGGGGTGGCGTTCGGCGGCGACGTCGGTCAGCGAGGCGAAGGCGGCGTCGAGCAGGAGGCCAGCGAAGCGATGGCGGGCGGCGAGCGCGGTCGCGACGCCCGTGCCCAGCGACTGGCCGACGACGACGATGCGCGAGGCCTCCCAACCGAGCCGGCGCGCTTCGGCGAGGGCTGCCTCGGCGTCGCGGGCGAGGCCTTCTTCGGTGGGCGAGCCGGTCGAGCCGCCGAAGCCGCGATAGTCGATGGCGAGCACCGCGAGGCCGAAGGAACGCAGCCGTTCGATCTGGTCGACGCGGTCGACGAGCGAACCGCCGCTGCCGTGGAAATAGAGCGCGAGCGCCGCCCCCTCGGCCGCCGGCACGAACCAGCCGACCAGCCTCTCGCCGTCCTCGGTCGCGATCGACAGCACGCGGGCGCCGGCGAGCCCGGCCTCGGCCGGGGCGATCGTCTCGCGATCGGGGGCATAGACGAGCCGCACCTCGAGTGCGGGGACGACGAGGACGCCGGCGAGACCGATCGCCGAGGCGGCCGCCGCCGCGAGGAGGCCGCGACGCAGAGCCCGGCGCCCGGTCGGGTGATCCGGTCCGGGCGGCAGGGCGGCCGGCGAAGGGCTCGGCGGTTCCGACAAGGACGGCTCCCGAAGTGGCTGCGGCATTCGTGCCGGCGCGGCTCGCGCGCCCGACATCGGTAGCATCCGCCCATTGGGCGAGGCAACGGCGGCGGAAATCGGGGCGCCGAGGGATCCGGAGTGTCTTGTCCGATGTAGAAACAGCCCCGCGCCGACTGCGTCAACCTTAATGATATACCAGTAAATTCATTACAATTTTACACAATTACAGTATAGTTAATGACGTTGCGTTAGTATTAATCTCTCACATTTGTTGAAACGATCGACGCAAAATGCCATCAACTTCGCACCGATCTCGGACGGGGTCGGCGAAAAAGGAGATGATCCCATGAAGGAACTCAAGCTCGACCAGCTGAAGACCCTCGCCGGCGGCGGCGGCCCGTGCGGCAAGGACAAGGGCGGCTCCTCGGCTCCGGACTGCGGTGGCAAGTCCAAGTCGGGCAAGTGCAGCTGATCTGAGCGGCGCGGGGGCCTCATGGCCCCCGTCGACGGCTCGACGAAGCCGGGTCGAACGTTTCGCTCGATCCGGCTTTTCGCGTCTTGCCCCTCGAGGGGGCGGGATCATCCCGCGTCCGTGGACCCGACCGAGGGGACGGGCCCGCGGATGCACGGTCCGACCATCGCGCGGCGTTTCACCGGAGCCTGCCCCATGTCGACCCTTCTGCCCCAGACCCTTTCGCCCGAAACCCTGGCGCCCGAGACGCTCGCCGATCTCGTCGCCGCCGACACCGCCCATCACCTCCATCCCTTCGCCGACATGAAGGATCAACTGGAGCACGGTGTCCGCGTCATCACGCGCGGCGAGGGGGTCCATGTCTGGGACGGCGAGGGCAAGAAGTATCTCGACGCCTTCGCGGGGCTGTGGTGCGTCAACGTCGGCTACGGCCGGCGCGAGATTTCCGAAGCCGTGTTCGCCCAGATGAACCAGCTTCCCTTCTACAACACCTTCTTCGGCACCACGACGGTGCCGACGGCGCGGCTGGCGGCGAAGATCTGTTCGCACGCGGGGCCGTCGATCAACCACGTCTTCTTCACCAACTCGGGCTCCGAGGCCAACGACACCTGGCTGCGGCTGGCGCGGGTCTACTGGGCGACCAGGGGCAAGCCGAAGAAGACCGTCGTCGTCTCGCGCCACAACGCCTATCACGGCTCGACGGTGGCCGGCGCCAGCCTCGGCGGCATGCGCCACATGCACGAGCAGGCGGGATCGCTCGTCCCCGACATCGTCCACATCGGCCAGCCCTACTGGTACGCTGAGGGCGGCGACATGACGCCGGAGGCCTTTGGCCTCGCCCGGGCGCGCGAGCTCGAGGAGACGATCCGCCGGATCGGCGCCGACCGCATCGCCGCCTTCGTCGCCGAGCCGATCCAGGGATCGGGCGGGGTGATCGTGCCGCCGTCGACCTATTGGCCGGAGATCCAGCGGATCTGCCGCAAGCACGACATCCTCCTGGTCACCGACGAGGTCGTCTGCGGCTTCGGCCGGCTCGGCGAGTGGTTCGGCTTCCAGCACTACGGGCTCGAGCCGGACTTCTGTCCGATCGCCAAGGGTCTGTCGTCGGGCTACGTGCCGATCGCCGGCGTGCTGGTCTCCGACCGCGTCGCCGACGTGCTGATGAAGGACGCCGGGCAGATCGCCCACGGCTTCACCTATTCCGGCCATCCGGTCGCCGCCGCCGCGGCCCTCGCCAATCTCGAGATCATCGAGCGCGAAGGGCTGGTCGAGCGGGTGCGCGACGACATCGGCCCCTATTTCGCGAAGGCCTGGGGCGGGCTCGCCGATCACGTGCTGGTCGGCGAGGCGGTGTCGGTCGGCCTCCTCGGGGCGATCCAGCTCGTCCTCGACAAGACGACGCGCAAGCGCTTCACGAAGCCCGAGGACATCGGGATGATCGTGCGCAACTTCTGTTTCCGCGACGGCGTCATCCTCAGGGCCGCGGCCGACCGCATCCTGATCTCGCCGCCGCTGATCATCTCGCGCGACGAGGTCGACCAGGTGGTCGCCACGGTGCGCGGCGTCCTCGACTTCGTCGCCGCCGAACTGTCGTCGGACTGAGGTCGCTCCGCCGCCGTTCCGGCGTTCGGCGGGTCCGGATTAACCCGGAATTAAGGCTGACTTCAAAATAGTGACCCGACGGCAAGGCGAATGCGCGAGGGGCGGCCCCCCGCGGGGAACGCGCCGGCCGCGACGCCGGCACCGGACGGACGCCCGGCGACGGGGCGCCTCGGCGTGACGGCGATGCGGCGGCGACGATCCGACCAACGGTGCGGCACATGACGACGGCCATGAAGACGATCGAGCATCTGGGCAGGCTGCCGCTGGCCGCGCGGCGGATTGCCCTGCGCACGGCGTGGCGGGCCTCGCTGCCCTTCCGCAAAGGCGTCGGCTTCGGTCTCGAACCCTTCTTCGAGAAGCGCCTCAGGGTGGGTACCGAGGAGGCGCGCCGCCTCGCCCGCGAGCACGACTTCCACGATCTCCTGCTGATCATGGAATGGTTCGCCAGCATCCGCCGCAGTCAGGCCGAGATGCTCGCCGACACCCGCAACACCACCGTCTCCGATCCCGATCTGCCGGCCCGTCTGGCTGCGACCGGCGACGTCGTGATCCTCGCGCCGCTGCACATGGGCGTCTTCCCGCTCGGCATATCGCACGTGCTGTGGCACTGGTTCCGCGGCCGCCGCCTGCTGGTGCTGCGCGCCCGCGAGGATCTCCAGGAGAACAACATCGCGATGGACCGCCTGCGCGAGATCGCCGGCGAGTTCCGCATCCTCAACACCCGCGACGAGGCCGATTTCGTCGACGCCATGCGCTTCGCCCGCAAGGGCGCCGTGGTGGTGTCGCTGCTCGACCTGCCGGAGACCTACGGTTCGCCGGCCGAGACCCGGCTCTTCGACGAGACGGCATCGATCGCCATGGGGCTCGACGCGATGGCGCGCATGCTGAAGGGCGTGGTGCTGCCGATGACCGTCTGCTCGCGCCTCACCCGCGACGAGATCGTCTTCGGTCGGCCCTTCGAGGTGGCGCGGACGACCGCCGACGACCGGCGCGAACTGGCGATGACGATCGGTCGGCAGATCGAGAGTTTCGTCAAGCTGGCGCCGGAGCAGTGGCACATGTGGACGCGTCTCGGCGAGTTCTATCCGGCGGGATGGACGTCGGGTGGCTCGGAAGGCTTCCGCACCCTCGCGCAGAAGGTGGCCGCCCATGCTGCCGGTTGAGACCTTCCGCCGCTTCCTCGGCCGGCGCAAGCCGCGGCCCGAGACGATGATGGACCGGTTCGAGATCACCGGTCTGCATCAGCTCTCCTCGTCGATCGAGTTCCGCCGCGACACCGCGTCCGACCTGCTGGTCGTCTTCTTCGTGTCGCTGGCGCTCTTCCTCGTGGCGGCGATGTGGTTCGGCACCTTCGCCAAGCAGGAGACGATGCGCGGCATCGTGCTCGGCACCAAGGGCGGGCAGCGCATGTCGGCACCGGTCGACGGCACGGTCTCGCACATCTGGGTGACGCAGGGCCAGCCGGTGAAGGCCGGCGACAAGATCCTGACCATCGTGCCGCAGCAGACGGCGGCGGGGTCGAAGCCGCTGTCGGAATCGGAGCTCCAGTCGCTGATCGCGCAGCGCCGCAACACCCAGGCCCAGGTCGACGGGCTCGACGCGCTGATGGCGCATCACGCCGACGACCTCACCGCCTTCGACGACAACATGCTGAAGATCGAGGCCAACCTGCGCAAGCAGGAGCAGGAGCTCCAGGGCGCGCTCGCCGCCCAGGACGAGATCGTCCAGAAGCTCCGGGCCAATCTGAAGAGCGGCTACGTCACCCGTGAGAACGTCACCGGTCAGGAGCGGGTGAAGCAGGACTACGTCCGCCAGCTGCTCGAGGTGCGCCTGCAGATGACGCAGCTGACGACGACCCAGCTCGAGCG
>DBMN01000041.1:7817-15892 GCA_002298965.1 Rhizobiales bacterium UBA697
GCCGAACTCGACGCTCGGATCGAGCGCGCCAAGTCGGCGATCGCCACCGACGTCATCGCCGGCGGCGAGGGCCGCATCGCCGCGATCAACGTGCGCGAGGGCGCCGAGGTCAAGTACGGCGACACGCTGGCGGCGATCGGCAATCCCGACGAGCCGATCACCATCGGCCTGCAGGCGCCGTCGAAGACCATGGGTCTGCTGACGCTCCAGCAGCGCGTGGTGCTGAAGTACGACGCCTTTCCCTACAAGACCTTCGGCGTGAAGTACGGCCGCATCATCGCCATCGGCAAGCAGCCGCTGTCGCTGCCGAAGGAGGACGAGGCGAGCGGCCTCGACGCCGCGCTCGCCAAGGCCGGGCCGCGGCCGCCGCCGCAGTCGAAGTTCCTGGTCGAGGTCGAACCCGAGGAGAAGACCATCGTGGCCTATGGCAGCGAGAGGCCGATCCTGATCGGTTCGACGCTCAGCGCCGACGTCGTCGTCGAGCGCCGGCGGCTGATCGACTGGGTGCTCGACCCGATCCTGGCGATGCGGGGGCGGACATGAGCCTGCCGTTCTTCTCCAACAAGCCGCGGGTGCGGACCCTGCTCCAGAGCGAGCAGCAGGAATGCGGCCTCGCCTGCATGGCGATGATCGCCAATGCCTACGGTCACGACATCGACCTGCCCTACATGCGGTCGGTGCACCAGATCTATCAGGGCGGCATGTCGCTGGCCGAGCTCTATGCGCTCGCCGGCGTCTTCGGCTTCGACGCGCGCGGCCTGTCGGTCGAGAACAGCGACGATCTCGCCGGCGTCCGCCTGCCGGCGATCCTCCACTGGGAGGGGCGGCACTACGTCGTGCTGGAGAGCATCAGGGGCGACAAATACGTCGTCCACGATCCCGCCGTCGGTCGCCGCACCTTCAAGCGGCCGGACTTCGAGAAGCACTTCTCCGGCGTCGTGCTCGAGCTCGAGCCGCGGATGGCGATCGAGAAGATCGTCTCCAAGGACGGCATCTCGCTGTGGGACCTCGTCAAGTCGACCGGCAGCTTCAAGTCGGCGCTGATCAAGATCGTCTCGGTCTCGGTGACGGTCGGCCTGCTCGCGCTCGCCTCGCCGATCCTGTTGCAGGTGTCGCTCGACTTCGTGCTGCCGCAGGCCGACATCGACCTGCTCGGCATGCTGACCATCGGCCTCTGCGCGCTCCTCGTCTTCGAGGCGATCGGCAACTGGCTGCGCGACATGGTCATCCTGCGCACGTCGATCGGCATGCAGGTGCAGTTCTCGCGCTCGGTGGTCGGCCACGGGTTGCGGCTGCCGCTGCGCTATTTCGAGGCGCGACACCCGGGCGACTTCATCACCCGGCTGAACTCGGTCGATCAGGTCAAGGCCTTCGCCTCCGACGGCATGGTGCGCTCGCTCGCCGACACCTCGGTGTCGGTGATCTCGGTCGCGCTGATGTTCTATTACTCGACCTCGATGACGCTGATGGTGATCGGCACGCTGGCGCTCGCTGTCGGTATCCGAACCGCCTATCTCAGGCGCACCCGCGAGGCGACGACCGAGGCGCTGGCGGCCAAGACCGAAGAGGTCTCGACGCTGCTCGACGGGCTCGATCGCATCCAGATCATCAAGGCGCACGACGTCTCGGCGCGGTTCGAGCAGCGCTGGTTCGAGAAACTGTCGCGCTACGCCGCGCGCGACTTCGTCTCGCGCCGGCTGCAGATCGACACGCAGCTCTTCGTCCATCTCGTCGTCATCGTCGGCTCGGTCATCACGCTCTACGCCGGCATCGCGGCGGTGCTGACCAACGAGATGACGATCGGCATGCTCTATGCCTTCTTCTCGCTGCGCAACACGTTCTTCATGATGGTCGACACGCTGACCACCAACCTGATGCACCTCACGGTGATCAAGTCGCACGTGCGCCGGCTCGAGGACGTGATCCAGAACACGCCCGAGGTGACGTCGAAGGCGGCGGTGATCCGCAAGGCGATCCGCAAGGACGTCGAGGTGCGCGACATCGCCATCTCCTTCGGCCGCGAGGAGCGGCCGGTGGTGCGTCAGGCGAGCCTGCGCATCGACGTCGAGGGCGGCGAGCACATCGCCATCATCGGCGAATCGGGGTCCGGCAAGTCGTCGCTGCTCAAGGTGATCGCCTCGGTGACCGAGCCGACCTCGGGCTCGGTGCTGGTCGACGGCCAGTCGCTCGCCCGGTTCGGCACGATGGAATATCGCGCCAACATCGGCGCGGTCTTCGCCGAGGACGGGCTCTTCACCGCGACGCTCGCCGAGAACGTCAGCCTGTTTGACCCCGACATGCCGATCGAGCGCATCCGTCAGGCGCTGTCGATGGTCGGTCTCGACGACGAGATCGAGGCCCTGCCGCAGGGCATCGCCACGATCGTCGCCAACAACAACTCGCTGCTCTCGACCGGCCAGCGCCGCCGCGTGCTCGCCGCCCGCGCCATCGCCCGCCAGCCGCGGCTGATGCTGTTCGACGAGATCACCGCCAATCTCGACAAGACGACCGAGACGGACCTGCTGGACAGCCTGTGCAGCCTGCCGGGCGGCAAGATCTTCGTCACCCATTCCGAGCGGCTGCTCGCCCATGTCGACCGCGCCTATCGGCTGGCCAACGGCGTCCTCACTCCGGTCGAACTGCCGCGCGTCGCCCAGCCGGCGGTCGGCGTTCTCGCACCGCCGGCGAATGGTTGAGCGAATATTGTCGTGTTCTCTTTCATTCGGGAGAATTCGGTGGTCGCGAGTTAAGGTAAATTCCCCAAAACTTACAATTTTCAAATAAAGAGTGCTAAAGATCGGGCCTCCAGAGATCGCCAATCTCGACTGTTCGATCTCTCAACGTCGTTCGAGGAGTCACGTTCATGAACATGGTTGCGACCGCGAACTACGACGGTGTCGACAGCATCGTCACCAAGCTGATCGACCTGCTTCGGACCTATACCAAGAAGCCCGGCGAGGACTGGACCGCGAAGACCACGCTGGACGAGGCCGGGATCGATTCCTTCGACATCGTCGAGTACATCTTCGAGATCGAGGACGCCTTCGACGTCGAGATCAACTTCAACGCCAACAAGGCCGACGATCGCCTCGAGACGATCGGCGATTTCGCCGCGATGATCGCAAGGCAGAAGGCGACCGTGTGATGTCCAGGGTTCTGGTCGCCGGGCTCGGCGTGGTGTCGTCGGCCGGCGTTTCGCTCGACACCTTCTGGGCCGAACTGGTGGCCGGACGCGGCGCCTTCGTCGACGCCGCCTCGGTTCCCGGCAGCGGTATCCGCGTCGGGGCCGTCTCCGACACGACCCATGCCGAGGGCCTGCCCCTGCCGTCGCTGGCGCCGCTCGACCGTTCCGGCGTCTTCGCCGTGGCAGCGGCGGTCCGCGCCATGGCCGACGCCGGTCTCGCCACGCCCGTCGTGCGGCCCGAACGGGTCGCCGTGATCATCGGCAACGGCGGCGGCGGTCTCACCTCGATCGAGGAACAGTATCGCCGCACGCTGGTCGACGGCCGGCGTTCGCACCCCCTCTCCGTCGTCCGTTCGATGCCGAGCGCCTCGGCGAGCTGGATCTCGATCGCGCTCGGCGCGCGGGGTCCGTGTTTCGTCACGGCGTCCGCCTGCGCCTCCTCCGCCCATGCCATCGGCACGGCCGCGGCGCTGGTGCGCCACGGCGTCGTCGACGTCGCGATCACCGGCGGCACCGAGGCCTGCCTCGACTGGGGTTCGCTCTCCGCCTGGGACGCGATGAAGGTGATGAGCCGCTCGGTCTGCCGCCCCTTCGCGCGCGGCCGCGACGGGCTGATGATCTCGGAAGGCGCCGGCATTCTCGTCCTCGAATCCGAAGAGCACGCGCGGGCCCGCGGCCGTGAGGGCGGCATCGAACTCGCCGGCTGGTCGGCGGGGGCGGACGCCCGCGATCTCTTCGCGCCGTCGGCCGAAGGCATGGCGGATGCGATGCGCACGGCGCTCGCGGAAGGCGGCATCGCCGCCGACAGCGTCGACTGGGTCAATGCCCACGGCACCGGCACGCGCGCCAACGACATCGCCGAGGTCGAGGCGCTGCGGCGGGTGTTCGGCGTCGACGCGGTTCCCCCGACGACCTCGACCAAGGCGGTCCACGGCCATGCGCTCGGGGCCTCCGGCGCGCTCGAGGCGGTCGCCACCGTGCTCGCCATGAAGGCCTCTATCGCGCCGCCGACCGCCGGCTTCGACGAAGCCGATCCGGAATGCCCGATCGACTGCATCCCCGGCGAGGCGCGGGCGATGACGATCGATGTGGCGCTGTCCAACTCCTTCGCCTTCGGCGGGCTCAACGCCTCGCTCGCCTTCCGCAGGCTCGGGGTCGCGGCATGAGCGGGCTCGATCTCCTCGCCGTCGCGCCCGGCACCGAACTCGGCGTCTCGGCGTGGCGGACGATCGATCAGGGCCGCGTCGATCTCTTCGCCGCCGCGACCGACGACCACCAGTTCATCCACGTCGATCCGGTCCGTGCCGCGGCGGAGGCGCCCTTCGGCGGCACCATCGCGCACGGGTTCCTGACGCTGTCGCTGCTGACGGCGCTCGGTTCCGAGGTGATCGTCACGCCGCCCGGCCGCATCGCGGTCAACTTCGCCATCGACGGGGTGCGGTTCCAGGCGCCGGTCAGGACGGGCGCCCGGGTGCGCGCCCGTTTCACGCTGGTGGCGCGTTCCAACATCGGGCCGGACCGCTGGGCGGTGAAGCTCGGCGTCAGGCTCGAGGTCGAGGGCGAGGAGCGCCCGGCGCTGATCGTCTCGGCGCTGACGCTGATCGTCGAGCCGATGCCGACTCCGCCCGCCGCCGGGTGATCCCGTTCAGCGGCGCGAGACCTTCATCGTCGGCAGATCTTCCGAGATGCGCGCGAGCGCCGCGGCGATGCGCCAGCCGGCGATGTCGGCTTCATAGGACAGCGTCGTCAGGGCGATCGCCGCCTCGGCGGTCTCGGCCTCGGCGTCGAGCCGGCCCATGATGGTGCCGTAACCCGCCTGCTGTTCGGCGAGCCGCGCCGACACCGCCTCGCGCATGGTCGCCAGCCGCTTGCGCGCCCGCGTCATGGCCGAGAGCGCACCCTTGCGCTCGACCCACAGCGCCTCGATCTTCGCCAGCGACCGCCGCTCGGAATCGATCGCGTCCCACGACGCCTGACGGCTGGCGGCGCGCGCCTGGGCGATGCCGGGGAGCGTGCCGGGCGTATAGAGCGGGATGCGGGCGACCAGCTTCAGTGTGGTGTCGGAGGTCTTGTCGTAGGCCTCGGTGACGTGGCTCTGCAGGGCGCGGGTGAACTGGAGATCGACGCGCGGGGCGAGCTCGGCCATGGCCGAGCGGGCGGCGTATTTCGACGCCTCGACGTCGGCGCGGGCGGCCGCGAGCCGCGGGCTCGCGTCGACGAACTCGCGCCTGAGCGCCTCGACGTCGCGCGGCAGGAAGATGTCGGGGGCGGGCGGCACGGCCATGCCGGCGACGGGTTTCGAACCGACGACGCGGGCGAATTCGATCTCGGAGGCCTGGAGCGCCGCCTTCGCCCGGTCGTGCGCGGCGCGGGCCGCCTCGACGCGCGAGCGGGCGGTGGCGACGTCCGACAGCGTCGCGTCCTGGGTCGAGAACACGGTCTCGGTATGGGCGGCGACCGAGGAGACCGCGGCGATCTGCCGGGCGCGCGCGGCGACGATGCCGCGATCGCGGATCACCGCGAGATAGGCGTCGATCGCCTCGAGCAGCACCTGCTGGCGCGCCTCGACCGACTGATGGCGGCCGGCGTCGAGTTTCTTCATCGCCGCCTGCAGGTCGTTCCAGCGGCGGAAGCCGTCGAAGATCGGCAGCGTCGCCTGGAAGGCGGTCAGATGCGGCTCGTTGCGCGTCGTGCTGTCGGGCGTGGTGCGGGCGACGCCGGGACTGTAGTCGATGCGGCTGTCGAGGACCTGCTCGTGGACGATGCCGATGGTCGGCATGAAGGCGTCGCGCATCGCCCAGACCCGCGCCTTGTTCGCCAACTGGCGTTCGGCGTCGGCGGCGAGCGCCGGGCTCTCGGTGACGGAGCCGCGCAGCGAGGCGGCGAGATCGAGTTCGGCGGCCTGCGCGCGTGCGGCGAGGCCCGGTCCGACGGCGATCGCGACCAGCAGCAGGCGCATCGTGCGCTTCGTCCGTGCCGGGATCACGTCTGCCGAGCGCCCCACGATCCACCCTCGCCTCGTCTGCCGAACCGCCGCGATCCACGCGGTGCGCGCGGTCGGCATCGATGGACGATGCGCCGATCATGGTTGATTTCGGCTTAACGCAGCGACAGCGCCCCGCGAGGCAGGCGGCGGGCCGGCCTCGCGGGGGAGGGCGTCGGGCGGTTCAGCGCGCGAGGCCGGTCAGAGCGACGAGGCGGGCGGGATCGAGCACGAAGACGCGGCTGCCACTGTCGTTCTCGACGATGCCCTCGCGCCTCAGCCAGGAGATCTGACGGCTGACCGTCTCGATCGTCAGGCCGAGGTGGTCGGCGATCTCGCTGCGGTTCATCGGCAGGTCGATCTCGATCGTGCCGCCGCGGCCGTCGACCATCGACGCGAAGAAGCTCGCCACCCGTTCGAGCGCGCTGCCGCGTCCGAGCAGGAGGGCGAGTTCGCGCATGCGGTCGATCTCGCCGAGCATCTCCCGCTCCAGCCTCTCGGCGACGCGCGGATTGCGCTGGGCGAGCGCGAGGTCGAGACCGCAGACCAGCGACGACGACGACACGACCGCCGAACAGCGGTGGCGCGCCGAGGCGGTGAAGCCGAAGAGACGCCCCGGTCCGACGACGTCGACGATCTGGCGGCGCCCGTCGCGCAAGGTGCGGATCAGGAGAACCGCCCCCTGCACCAGTTCGTAGACCTCGCGGGCCGGGTCGCCCTCGCGGAAGACGTGTTCGCGCGCCGCCACCCGGCGCATCTGCACGCTGGGGCGATCGGGCAGGGTGCCGCGGCCGCGCGGCACGGCGCGACGACGGGGCCCCGAGAGATCGGGTTCGAATTCCGGAAGAAGAAGGAAATTGGCGTCCATCGCGCGCTCCTTCGCTCTCGTCGATCGACGAGCTTCGTTCGGGACACGGCACGGCGTTCCGACGCCGCGCGACGAGGGTCGCGGACGGTGGGACGCGCGCCTTCCTCGCGTCGGACGCGATGCGGACGGGGGCGTTTTCGAAGATCACTTCGGCCGAGGAACGACGCCGGGACCCGCCCGACCTGAGGTCGTGCGAGCCGTGGGGTCTCCTTCGGCGCCCGATCCGCGGACGGTCGAGACGCGGGCGCGAGATCAGGCGACGGGCGGTCCGCGCGGCGAGGACGCGCCGGCGACACGGACCGGAGCGACGAAAGCGGTCGCGGTCTCCGTACCCGGCAGGGCGGGTTCGACGATGGCCGGCGCGTCGAGGAGAGCGACGGGCGGCGGGGCGTCGGCGATGCCGCCGACCATCGGCAGGCAGAAGGCGCAGACCGCGTCGACGCCGTCGTCGCGACGGATCGGATTGCCCTCGGCGTCGAGCACGATCATGCCGGCGCCGGTGCAGATGACGATGCGGTCGCCGAAGCTCTCTTCGAGATAGGGGGCGAGGCCGGCGGCCGACGACGAGGCGACGGCGATGCCGGCCAAGAGATTGAACGCGACGATCAGCACGCCGAGTGCCGACACGACGTCGCGGCGGATCTGCCCGAGGGCGCGATCCGTCGAGAGATCGTAGATCCGGCGTCCCGGCGATGCGGACATGCGTGCTCGGCCCATGCGCTCGGCGATCGGGCGAAGGCGCCCACTCCGGTGATAGGCGCGAGGCCCGTCGCCGACAATGGGAGATCTACGGCGCGACCCGACGGATTGCTTGATCCGGATCAAGCCGGCCTCGTCAATAGGTCGAGGGCGGTGTGGTCTCGGGCGCTCCGACCGTCCACGGCCCGTGCGAGAAGACGAGCAGGCTGCGGCCCGACGCGGTCGCGGCGGCGGAGACGCGGGCGGCGAGCGCACGGGCGGCGACGTCGTCGAGGCCCTCGCTCGGCTCGTCGAGGACGAGGACGCCGGTCTCGCGGTCGAGGGCGCGGGCGATGGCGACC
>DBMN01000039.1 GCA_002298965.1 Rhizobiales bacterium UBA697
GTCGCGGAACGTGGTTCAGGCCTGGTTTCCGGGCCCGCGTGCGGCGATCCGAGCGCCGAAACGCAGGCGCAGGAGGAGTGCGGCGAGGGCCGCGGCCAGCGCCGGGACCGCGAGGGCGGCAAACGCCGCGTTGGGGCCGAAGCGGTCGAGGATGGCGGCGACGGTCACCGGCGCCACCGCCGAGGCCCAGAAGGCGGGAGCGCCGAGGCGGCCGGTCAGCGTGCCGTAGGCGGCGGGGTCGAAGAGCACCAGCGGCAGGGCGCCGCGCGCCACGGTGACGAGGCCGTTGCCCATGCCGCCGCCGATGGCGAAGGCGAGGGCGGCGGCGTAGGAGAGGCCGGCGAAGGGGGCGAAGGCCAGCGTGATCGGCAGCGCCGCGCAGGCGAACAGCGTCAGGTCGACCGGATGCAGGCGGCTGCCGGAGGCGAGTTCGGCGAGGCGGGCGGCCGACTGGCCGACGCCGCGGGTGGTGGCGACGAAGACGGCGGCGGAGCCGGCGAGGCCGACGGCGGTCATCAGCGGGATGATCTGGGCGGCGAGCGCCGAGGCGAGCGTCGAGACGGCGACGATCATCGTGGCGAAGAGGAAGGCGGCGACGCGCCGTTCCTCCGCCGTCTCGGCGAGCGGCGGGGCGAGAGGCTTGGCCTTCGGGTCGACGTGGAGGTGCTGATCGGCGGCGGCGGCCGGCAGCATCCAGTGCAGCGGCAGGGTGAGGGCGGCGAAGCCGGCGAAGGCGCCCATGGCGACGCGCCAGCCCCAGTGGACGGCGAGGAACTCGCCGACCGTCCAGAACACCGTCGAGGCGAGGCCGCCCGAAAGCGCCACGGTGGAGAGCGCGCGGCGGGCATCCGCCGGATCGATGCGGACGAGCGCGGCGAAGGCGGCGTCGTAGAGCGTCATCCGCATCGACACGCCGAGGATCGCCCAGCCGGCGAACCAGGCGATCTCCTCGTGCGACAGCGCCAGGACGGTGAGGCCGAGTGCCGAGAGCGCCGAGCCGACGGTCATGGTCATGCGGCCGCCGGCGCGATCGATGGCGCGGCCGACGGCGGGCGAGACGAGGCCCATCACCACGAGGGCGAGCGAGAAGCCGCCGTGGACGGTGGTGAGGGAGAGGCCGGTATCGGCGACGATGCGGCCGGAGAAGACGCCGACGGCGTAGAAGGTGACGCCCCAGCCGATCAGCTGCGAGGCGGAGAGCGCGGCGATGACCCGGCCGGAGATCATTGCGACGCGTCCGCCGGCACGCGGTCGACCGGCGGGGTGGCGTCGCCGTCCCCGAGGGGGCGCTGCATCAGCACGCTGTCGAGCCAGCGGCCGTGTTTCCAGCCGACCGCGGGCAGGACGCCGGCGGGCTCGAAGCCGAGCGCGGCATGGAGGCCGATCGAGGCGGCGTTGCCGCTGTCGCCGATCACCGCGATCATCCGGCGGAAGCCCATGGCCTCGGCGCGGGCGAGGAGCTCGACCATCAGCGCCCGGCCGACGCCGCGGCCCTTGGCGTCGGGGGCGACATAGACCGAGTTCTCGACGGTGAAGCGATAGGCCGGCCGGGTGCGATAGAAGCCGAGATAGCCGTAGCCGAGGACGCGGCCGTCTTCCTCCGCCACCAGCCAGGGAAAGCCCTCGGCGGCGATCTTGTCGCGGCGGGCGAGCATCTCGGCGAGGCTCGGGGCGTCGAGTTCGAAGGAGGCGCAGCCGGTCTCGACCGCATGGGCGTAGATCGCGCGGATCGCCTCGAAGTCGGCGGTCGCGGCGGGGCGGACGAGGAGGGCGACGGACATCGGAGATCCTTCGTGGGCGGCGAGGGCCGCGCGAACTCACTTCTTGCGGGATGGCTCTCCTTCGATCAAGCTCATGACAATTGTGCAAAGCATGAGATAAAATCATCGATGATCGGCCCGGACCTCGACGCGCTCTTCGCCTTCCGTGCGGTCGCCAAGGCCGGCGGCTTCACCCGCGCGGCCGACGAACTGGGCCTGACGCAGTCGGCGATGAGCCTGAAGGTCCGGCGGCTGGAGCGTGAACTCGGCGTGCGTCTGCTGGAGCGGATCGGGCGACGGGTGACGCCGACGGCGGCGGGGGCCGAACTGCTGGTCCATGTCGAGCGGCTGCGGGCGGCCCATGCGGCGGCGATCGCGGCGATCGCGCCGCATCGCGAGGGCACGACCGGCCGCGTGGCGATCGGCACCGGAGCGACGGCCTGCCTGCATTTCCTGCCCGGGCCGCTGCGACGTCTGCGCGGCGCCTTTCCCGGTCTCGAAGTGATCGTGCGGACCGGCGACACCGCCGACATGCTGGCCGAGCTCGAGGCCAACCGAATCGACATCGCGGTCGTCACCCTGCCGGTGTCCGGCCGCGTCTTCGAAGTGGAGGACCTGCTGGTCGACCGGATGGTGGCGGTGCTGCCGGCCGGGGCCGCGCCGGGCCGGGGTGGTCTGGGGGCCGCCGAACTCGCGAGCCATCCGCTGATCCTCTACGAATCGCGCGGGTCGACCCGTCGCATCGTCGACGACTGGTTCGCCTCCGGCGGCGTCGCGGTGCGGCCGGTGATGGAACTGGCGAGCGTCGAGACGATCCGCCAGTTGGTGGGAGCGGGGCTCGGCGTCGCCGTCCTGCCGGCTCTCGCCTTTCCCGTCGACGCGCGGGCCGAAGGCCTCGACATCCGCCCGCTCGATCCGCCGCTCGTCCGCCGGCTCGGCATCGTGCGACGGCGCGACAAGGTGCAGGACCCCGGCATGCGGGCGATGCTCGCGGCGTTGCGCGAGGCGGCGGCGGATCGTCCGGCCTAGGCGGCGGGCGTCTCGCGCTTGCGACGGACGTGGAGGGTGCGGTCGACGGTGGCGACGAGGCGGCCGTCGGCGTCGGTGATCTCGCAACGGAAGGTCGGCAGCACCTTCGCGCCGTCGGCACCGGCGGCGCGGATCTCGTCGAGGCGGGTCTCGTCGAGGCGGAAACGGGCGGTGACGGTGCCGCGGCCGGGCGAGACGTAGTCGATCGTCGCGCCCTTGTCCCAGACGACCCAGTCCTTGCCGAGGTTCTTCAGCACCATCAGCATGTAGAACGGATCGGTCATGGCGAAGAGCGAGCCGCCGAAATGGACGCCGACGTAGTTGCGGTTCCACCAGCGCAGCCGCAGCTCGACCTCGGTCTCGCGGAAGTCTTCGGAGATGTGCGTGCAGCGGATGCCGGTGAAGAGGAACGGCGGCCACAGGTTCATCAGGCGGCGGAACACGGACGGACGCATCGGAGCCTCGCGGGGTCTCGGGATGCTGAATAGGGCAGAATCTTTCCGTATTCGTCAATGCGGCGAAGGTGCGGGGCAGGGATGTGAGGAGGCGAGGGGCGAGGTGGGTGGCCGAGGGCGGGTCTCGGTGGTGCGGTCGGGTTCCCCTTCTCCCCTCCGTGGGAGAAGGTGCCCCGCAGGGGCNNCCCGCGAGGGGAGAAGGGAAGGGGCGCCCTGCCTCGGGTCGGTCGGTCGGTCCCCACACCGGCTGCCGAGCCCCTGCCGTCCCGCCTCAACGCTCCCGGAGCGCCTCCGACGAGACCTTGGCGATGGGCGAGAAGACGTAGTCGATCACCCGGCGGCTCGACGTCTTGATGTCGATGACGACGGTCATGCCGGGGGTCAGCGGCATGGTCTTCTCGTCGACGCGGATGGCGGTGTCCTTCAGCGCCACGGTGACGGGGAAGACGAAGCTCTGCGGCACGCCGGGGGCGGCGCCCACCGCGGCGGCGCCGGCGGTCGGCGCTGTGGCGTTGGCGAGGGTGCGCTTGGCTTCCGCCTCGTCGACCGCTTCGGTGGCGATCTTGACCACCTCGCCGCGCAGCGTGCCGTAGCGGGTGAAGGGGAAGGCGTCGACCTTGACCACCACGTCCTGGCCGACCTCGACGAAGCCGACGTCGAGGTTGGAGACCAGCGCGTCGATCAGCAGCGGCCCCTGGTCGGGGGTGACGACGAGGAGCTGCTGGCCGGTCGTCACCACCTGGCCGATGGTGGTCACCGCCATCTTCTGGACGACGCCGTCGATCGGCGCGACGAGGCGGGTGCGGTCGAGGTGGACGCGGGCCTTGGCGAGCATCTGACGGGCCTCGTCGGCCTTGCGGGCGGCCTCGGCGATGCGGTTCTCGTCCTCGGCGATCGACTGCGACAGGACCTTCTGCTTCTCGGCGTGGAGCTGGACGATCGAGGCGTCGGTCTCGATCAGCTGACCCTGGTCGGCGGCGAGCGAGGCCTGGGCGCGGTCGAGCGATTCCTGCGCGTCGTAGAGGTTGATCTTGGTGCCGACCTTCATGTCGATCGCCTGCTGGCGGGTGTCGACGCGGCCGAGCACGGTCTCGATCAGGCGGCGGTCGTTGGCCATGGCCATCTCGAGGCGGCTGCGGGTCGCCTGTTTCTGCACGACCTGCTTGTCGATGGCGGCGAGCGCGTCGGCGAGGCGGCCGAGTTCGGCGGCGAGCACCGCGGTCTCGCGGCGGCGCGCGTCCTCGGGAAGTGCGGCGTCGAAGGGGATCGGACCGACGTCGGTGAAGAGGGTGTCGATCGTCGCGGCGGCATCGGTGCGGGCGACACGCCCTTGAGCGGCGCGGACGACCTCGGTCGAGAAGCGGCGGCGGGCGATCTCGGCGAGGCTCGAGTCGAGCCGGTCGGCGTTGGTGCGCTCGTCGGCGAGGGCCTCCGAGGCGTCGAGTTCGACCAAGAGGTCGCCGGCCTTCACCCGCGAGCCGTTCTCGACCCGGATGGCGGCGACGCGGCCGGGCTCGAGCGGCTGGATGATCTTGGTCGACTGGCTCGACACGACCTTGCCCTGCGCCACGGCATGGACGTCGAGCCGGCCGAAGAAGGACCACAGGATGGCGACGAGGGCGAAGGCGCAGATCGTGCCCATGATCGCCATCGGCAGAGGCGCCGGCGGCGTCTCCTGGATCTCGAGCGCGGCGGGGAGGAACTCGCGGTCGGTGCCGGCGATGCGGGAGAGGATCGACTTCATCTCACGCCTCCTTCGCCGCCGACTGGAGCGACCACAGCCGGGCGTAGAGGCCGCCTTCGCGCGCCAGCAGCTCCTCGTGGCTGCCGACCTCGACGATCTCGCCGGCCCGCATGCCGACGATCCGCGTGCAGGGGCGGACGGCGGCGAGACGGTGGGCGATGACGATGACGGTGCGGCCCTTCACGATCGCCTTCATGTTGTCCTGGATGATGCGCTCGCTCTCGTAGTCGAGGGCGGAGGTCGCCTCGTCGAGGATAAGGACGCGCGGGTTGGTGGCGAGCGCCCGGGCGATGGCGATGCGCTGGCGCTGGCCGCCGGAGAGGTTGGCGCCGCGTTCCTCGATCATCGTGTCGTAGCCGCGCGGCATCTCGCGGATGAACTCGTCGGCACCGGCGAGCCGGGCGGCGGCGAGCACCTCGGCGCGGCTCATCGCCGGATTTCCCAGCGCGATGTTCTCGTGGATGGTGCGGTTGAACAGCATGTTCTCCTGCAGCACCACGCCGATCTGGCGGCGCAGCCAGCCGGGATCGACCTGGGCGACGTCGACGCCGTCGACCAGGATCTGGCCGCGGCCGGGCATGTGCAGGCGCTGGATCACCTTGGTCAGCGTCGACTTGCCGGACCCCGACGGTCCGACGATGCCGATCACCTCGCCGGCGGCGATGGAGAGATCGACGTTCTTCAGGACCTCCGGCGCGTCGGGGCGGTAGCGCAGCGTGACGCCGCGCAGCTCGATCGCGCCCTCGAGCGGCTTCATCGACACCATGGCGGGCGGTGCGGGCTCCGGCGGGGCGAGGAGGATGTCGCCGAGGCGTTCGACCGAGACCTGGACCTGCTGGAAGTCCTGCCACAGCTGCGAGAGGCGCAGGATCGGCTGGACCACCTGACCGGCGATCATGTTGAAGGCGATCAGCTCGCCGACCGTCATCTCGCCCGCCATCACCGCCTGGGCGCCGACGAAGAGGACGAGGGCGGTGGTCGCCTTGGAGACGAACTGCACGAGGTTCTGGCCGACGGCGCCGAGCATCGAGGCGTCGAAGGAGGTCCGCACATAGGCGGCGAGCCGCTCCTCCCACTGCATCTGCATGATCGGCTCGACGCTCGCCGCCTTCAGCGTCTGGGCGCCGACGACGCTCTCGACGAGGAACTGCTGCGAGCGGGCGCCGCGGTTGAACTTCTCGGCGATCTGGTCCTGGAGCAGGGGCCTCAGCACCGCGGCGATCACCAGATAGACCGGGATCGAGGCGAGCACGACCAGCGTCAGCATCGGCGAATAGACGAACATCACCGCGAAGAAGACGATGGTGAAGACGAGATCGAGCAGCGAGGTCAGCCCCTGTCCGGTGAGGAAGGAGCGGATGGTCTCGAGCTCGCGCATGCGCGCCACCGTCTGGCCGGCCGCGCGCGTCTCGAAATAGGTGAGCGGCAGGCGGAAGAGGTGGGAGAAGAGGCGGGCGCCGAGCTCGACGTCGATGCGGTTGGTGGTGTGGTTCAGCGCATAGGTGCGCAGGAACTGCAGCAGCGTCTCGAAGACGGCGAGCAGCACCATGCCGACGACCAGCACCACCAGCGTCGACAGGCCCTTGTGGACCAGTACCTTGTCGACCACCAACTGGAAGAACAGCGGCGTCAGCAGCGCGAAGAACTGCACGAAGAGCGAGGCGATCACCACCTGGATCAGCGGCTTGCGGTAGCGCACCAGCGACGGCAGGAACCAGCGGAAGCCGAAGGTCTCCGGATCGATGCCGCGACCGCGGAAACGGCGGGTGACCTGGACGGCGCGGCCGGTCGAAAGACCGATCGCATCGGCGAGAGAGATCTCGCCGGCGCCGCGTTCGTAGGGGTCTATCAGGCGAATCTTGCCGTCGGGTGCGCCGGGCGCCAGGATCGTCCACGAGCCGTCCTTCAGCTCGAGCAGCGCCGGCAGCGGGATGCGGCCGAGGCGGTCGGCGTCGACGTCCTCGGCGACGCGGGCCTTGAGGTCGAGCAGGCGGGCGGCGCGGACGATGTCCTGCGGACCGGCGGTGCGACCGACCAGCGCCAGTTCGTGGCGCAGCTGCGCGCCGTCGGACGGGATCTGAAAATGGCGGGCGAGCCGGACGAGACCCTCGATGCCGGTATCGACGGCCGGGGTCGCGCCGCCCTCGGCGGGTCGGGCGGTGGCGGTGTTCTGCATGGTCCGGGCCGGGTCCCCTGACGGTCGCGACACTCCGCGCCCCCCGCGGATCCGTCGACCGATCTCGTCCTCGACGATGCACGCAAACGGTTGGCGGAAGGTGAACGAAAATCCGCCGTTCTCCGCGCTCTTCCGCGGACCGGGACAGACTGCGAAGTTCAGATCGGAAACGTTCAGGAAATCTTAGCGACACATTCAAGATACGCAGAAGCGTTCATTGCTTTGGCAAGGATCGCGGGCCTTTCATCCTCGGAAACATCAGGCGGGACCATGCGTCCGCCGTGTCGCGAGGACGTTCGAAGCCATGGCGATCACTGCCCCCACCCTGACCGCGGCCAATGCGAGCGTCGGCGCCAACGCGTCGATCTCGGGAGCGTCCCTGGTCGCCTCGACCGGCGCCACCGTCACGCAGTATCGCTTCATGGACAGCGGTTCGGGCGGCGGCTACTTCATGCTCGACGGGCGGAAGATGGCGGCCGGCCAGTGGTTCACGGTGACGCCCGCGCAACTGTCCAAGCTCACCTATGTCGGCGTCGGCGCCTCCGGCTCGGAGAGCTATCAGGTTCAGGCCTACGACGGAAAGACGTGGTCCGGAGCTGCGGTCGGCACGCTGTCGACCGTCAACCACACGGCGACGCTGGCGACCGCCGACCTCTCGATCAATGCCAACAAGGCGGTCGCAGCGGCGACGCTGATCAAGTCGGTCGGCGACGCCGACGGCGACAGGATCACCCAGTACCGCTTCATGGACAACGGCGCGAACGGCGGATACTTCGTGCTCTCCGGCTCGAGGATCGCCGCCGGTCAGTGGGTCACGGTCACCGCCGCGCAGCTCGGCAAGCTCTCCTACGTCGCCGCCGGCGGAACCGCGTCGGAGACGGTGTCGATCCAGGCCAACGACGGCAAGGAGTGGTCGGCGAGCGTCGAGGCCACCATCGGCACGGTCAATCATGCCGCGACCGTCGTCGCCGGCCGGGCGACCATCGATGCCAACAAGTCGATCGCCGCCAAGGCGCTGCTCGGCGCGGTCGGCGATGCCGACGGCGACAAGATCGCCGCGTACCGGTTCATGGACAACGGTTCGACCGGCGGCTTCTTCGTGCTCGGCAGCCAGAAGATCGCCGCCGGCCAGTGGGTGACGGTCAATGCCGCCGATCTCGCACGGCTGTCCTACGTCGCCGCCGGCGGCACCGCGTCGGAGACCTTCTCGATCCAGGTGTCGGACGGCAAGGAATGGTCGGCGACGTCGGTCGGCACGCTCACCACGGTGAACCACGCCGCGGTCGCGACCGCGCTGTCGGCCAAGCTCAACGCCAACCAGTCGATCGCCGCCTCGGCGCTGATCAAGTCGGTGAAGGATGCCGACGGCGACGCGATCACGCAGTATCGCTTCATGGACAACGGCACGGGCGGCGGATACCTCGTGCTCTCCGGCCAGAAGGTCGCGGCCGGCGAGTGGGTGACGGTCGCGGTGTCCGATCTCGCCAAGCTCTCCTATGTCGCCAAGGGCGCGTCGGGGGCCGAGGCGATCTCGATCCAGGCCTACGACGGCAAGGAGTGGTCGGCGACGGTCGCCGGCACCGTCACCACGGTGAACCATGCCGCGGTGGTCGCCGCCAATGCCGCGACGCTGAATTCGAACCAGGTCGTGGCGGCCTCGACGCTGATCGGCTCGGTGAAGGATGCCGACGGCGACGCGATCACCCAGTATCGCTTCATGGACAACGGTGCGGCCGGTGGATACTTCGTCCTCTCCGGCTCGAGGATCGCCGCCGGGCAGTGGGTGACGGTCACGGCCGCCGACCTCTCCAAGCTCTCCTACGTCGCCGCCGGCGCGACCGGCACGGAGACGGTGTCGATCCAGGCCTTCGACGGTTCGGACTGGTCGGTCTCGGCGACCTCCAAGATCCAGATCGTCAATCATGCCGCCACGGTCACCACCAACTCGGCGACGATCAACGCCAATCAGGCCATCGCCGCGTCGAGCCTGATCAAGGCGGCGAGCGACGTCGACGGCGACGCGATCACCCAGTACCGTTTCATGGACAACGGCAAGGGCGGCGGCTACTTCATGCTCAACGGGCAGAAGATCGCCAACGGCCAGTGGGTGACGATCGGCGCCGCCGATCTCGCCAAGCTGACCTATGTCGGCGGCTCGGCCTCGGGCGCCGAGAGCTATTCGGTCCAGGCCTTCGACGGCAAGGTGTGGTCGACCTCGGTCAACGGCACGCTGACCACGATCGAGCACGCGCCGGTCGCCGCCGCGACGACAACGACGCTCGACGCCGGCACCCGGATCGCCGCCTCGACGCTGATCAAGTCGGTGTCGGATGCCGACGGCGACACGATCAGGCAGTATCGCTTCATGGACAACGGCTCGGGCGGCGGCCATTTCGAGCTGAACGGCGTCACCATCGGTTCGGGCCAGTGGATCACCATCGACGTCGCCGATCTCGCCAAGCTCACCTATGTCGCGGGCGCGACCTCGGGGGCCGAGACCTTCTCGCTGCAGGCCTCGGACGGCACGCTGTGGTCGGCGATCTCGACCGGCACGATCACGTCGCAGTCGGTGTGGACGGGCGTCACCGACGCCGGCATCGCCGCCGACCTGCAGGCGCAGGTCAAGAACGGCGCGATCGGCTACGACGGGCTGCTGAAGATCCTCAAGGACGCGGCGGTCGCCGGCATCACCGCGGCCGAATTCGCCTCGCTGCAGGCGGTCGACACGATGGTCGCCTCGTCGGGCGGCACGATCTCGACCTCGTCCTATCTCGACGGGATCTTCCACGACCTCGTCGGCGGCAACAAGGCGAACGCCTGGTGGAACGGCGGCGGATCGCAGGTCGCGCTCGGCAACATGGCGTCGGGCACCACCGAGGTCAACGCCAACCGCCTGATCGGCAAGTGGTTCCTCGGCACCGACCTGCCGTCGATCGACCCCAGCTACGGCTCGACCTACAAGGCGACCAGCCTGACGCTGTGGAATCCGTCGGGCATTCCGTCCTATCTCGACGTCAACCAGGGCTATGTCGGCGACTGCTATCTGATGTCGTCGCTGGCGGTGATCGCGATGCGCGATCCGAGCGTCATCAAGTCGATGATCGTCGACAACGGCAACAACACCTGGGGCGTGCGCTTCCTCGACAACGCGGGCGGCGCCCATTGGGTGACGGTCGACAACGAGCTGCCGACCTTCGCCAACGTCTCCTGGGCCAACGGCTCCAAGCTCGAATATGCCAACGGCAGCGTCGGCTGGGTCGAACTGGTCGAGAAGGCCTATGCCCAGTACAACGCCGAGGGCTATCTGCCGCGCGCGGCGGCGAACTCCTACGCGGCGATCGCCGGCGGCTGGGGCGACCCGATCACCGAGATCACCGGCAAGGCGGTCTCCTATTGGTCGCCCGGCTCCAAGGCGATCGTCGACGCCTACAACGCCGGCCAGGAGATCATGCTGGCGACCTCGAACTCGGTGTCCGGCAACCTCGTGGGCAATCACATGTACGAGGTGATCGGCTACGACACGTCGAACGGCAACGTGCATCTCCACAACCCGTGGAACACGGCGGTCTCCAACCCGGCCGTCATCGATCTGTGGGTGTCGTCCTCGACGCTCGCCGCGCAGGGCTGCACCTTCGTGGTGGCCTCGGGCAAGGCGACGGTCTGATCGACCGATCTCGCGCATTCGACCCCGTCGCGGTGCCTGTCCGGGCCCCGCGGCGGGGTCGACGCGTTTTCGGGCGCGCGCGCAGGCGACGCGGCGAGACGCGGTGGAGACGGAGGCGAAACGGGGGGAGAGGAATGGTGCCTGGGGACGGATTTGAACCGCCGACACGCGGATTTTCAATCCGCTGCTCTACCAACTGAGCTACCCAGGCGACCGGGCGAGGAGGGCAGCGTGACCGCCACCTCGTTGGTGAGGCGCCTTATAGCGAGAGGTCGGAGGGCTGTCCAGAGGGGAGTGCGCGAAAAGATCGATCGGCACTTCGGCCTGTGGGCAACGGCGCGCGCGGCCTCGTCCCGGGTCTCCGTGCGCGGCGCCAAGATCCTGCCTCGCATGGGGAATTCGCCTTCGTCGTGGACGCGGCCGTCAGTCCTCGCGGTCCTCGGCGCCGTCTTCCTCGACCACCGGGATGGCGTAGGAGCCGTTCAGCCAGCGGTGCAGGTCGACCTGACGGCAGCGCGACGAGCAGAAGGGGCGATGGGCGGCGACCGCCGGCTTGCCGCAGATCGGGCAGGGGCGGGCGGTGGTCTCGGGAGCGGTGGTGCGGGCCATGGTCAGACCGGCACCGGCGGGTTCGCCCATTGGGCGCGGACCGGATAGCCGGCGCCTTCCAGCATCGCCATGACCTCGGCGAGCGGCAGGCCGACGACGTTCGGGTAGGAGCCGATCAGCCGCACCACGAAGGCGCCGGCGAGGCCCTGGATGGCATAGCCGCCGGCCTTGCCGCGCCACTCGTCGGAGGCGAGATAGGCGTCGATCTCGGCGCGGCCGAGGCGCTTGAAGCGCAGGCGGCTCTCCACCAGCCGCGTCTTCACCGCGCCCGAGGGGGTGACGAGGCCGACGCCGGTCCACACGCGGTGGCCGCGGCCGGACAGGAGCTTGAGGCATTCCTCGGCCTCGTCGCGGGTCTCGGCCTTGGGCAGGATGCGGCGGCCGACGGCGACGACGGTGTCGGCGGTGACGATGTGGCTGCCGGTCCAGGCGGTGTCGCGCTTCGACCAGGCCAGCGCCGCTTCCGCCTTGTCCTTGGCCAGCCGCTGGGCGAGCTGACGCGGCAGCTCGCCGGGAAGCGGCGTCTCGTCGACGTGCATCGGCTGGAGATGATCGGGATCGAGCCCCATCTGCTGCAACAGCCCCAGCCGGCGCGGCGAGGCGGAGGCCAGCACGAGTTTGGGACGTTCGGCGGTCATGGGGATCTCTCGGACGATTGCGATTTCGCGCGCAAGCTAGCGGATCGGGGCGGGAAAGGGAACCCGAGCGGGGCGCGGGTGTGGTCGCGTCGCGGCGCTCAGCTGCCGCCGCCGGGCTTCCAGTCGAGGCGGGTGCGGATGCGGCGCTCGAGGCCGTCGCGGACCTGGCGGTAGGTGTCGAGGATCTGGTCGCGCGAGCCGGTGGCGAGCTGCGGATCGGGCGTCGGCCAGTATTCGACGTCGGCGGCGAGCGTCCGCGTCATCTCGAGCGCCTTGTGGTGGGCTTCCGGCGCCAGCGTGATGATGAGGTCGAAATTGTCGTCCTCGAGGTCCTCGATGGTGTGCGGCCGGTGCTTGGCGATGTCGAGGCCGACCTCCTCCATCACCTTGACCGAGAAGGGGTCGAGCTCGCCCTTCCGGACGCCGGCGGACTGGATGTAGATCGACTTGCCGAAGAGGCGGCGGGCCAGCGCCTCGGCCATCGGCGAGCGGACGGCGTTGAGGCCGCAGACGAAGAGCACGGAGGTCGGCCGCGTCCCGCCCATGCGCCTCAGCCTTTCCAGTGCAGGGCACAGATCAGGGTGAAGAGACGGCGGGCGGTGTCGAAGTCGACCCTGACCTTGTCGGTCAGACGATCCATCAGCACCTGCGAGCCGTCGTTGTGCAGGCCGCGGCGGCCCATGTCGATCGCCTCGATCTGCGACGGGGTGGCGGTGCGGATGGCGGCGAAATAGCTCTCGCAGACGAAGAAATAGTCCTTCACGATCTTGCGGAAGGGCGTCAGCGACAGGAGATGGGCGGCGACCGGGGTGCCGTCCTCCTCCTTGATCTCGAAGGCCATGCGGTTCTCGACCAGCCCGAGGCGCAGCCGATAGGGGCCGCCGTCGTGGCCGACCGGCGCGAAGGAATTGTCCTCGATCAGGTCCCAGATGGCGGTGGCGCGTTCGTGTTCGACGTCGGCGCTGGCGCGGGCGATCGAGGCCTCGTCGATGTCGACGGCGACGAGGCGGGTGCGGGGCTTCGCGGGGCTGGCGTTGGGCATGGGATGCGTGCGGCCCTCCCGAGGTGACCGAGCGTCACGGGAGGGGTCCCGTGGTCAGAGGTTGAGGCGGATGGACACCGAGCGGCCGTGCGCGTCGAGCCCTTCGGCCTCGGCCAACAGCATCGCCGCCGGCCCGAGCGCGCGCAAGCCCTCGGCGTCGAGTTGCAGGATCGACGTGCGCTTGACGAAGTCGAGCGTCGACAGACCCGACGAGAACCGCGCCGAACGCGCCGTCGGCAGCACGTGGTTGGAGCCACCGACATAGTCGCCGATGGCTTCCGGCGTGTGATGGCCGAGGAAGAGGGCGCCGGCATTGCGCACCTTCGCGGCCAGAGGCGCCGGATCGTCGAGGGCGATCTCGAGGTGCTCGGCGGCGATGCGGTCGGCGAGCGGCACCGCCTCGTCGAGGGTGCGGACGAGGACGATGGCGCCGTAGTCGCGCCAGCTCGCCCGCGCCGTCTCGGCCCGCGACAGGGTCGTCAGCTGCTTCTCGACCGCCTCTTCGACCGCGTCGGCGAGTTCGGCCGAGGTGGTGATCAGGATCGACTGGGCGGCGGCGTCGTGCTCGGCCTGGGCGAGCAGGTCGGCGGCGAGCCAGTCGGGATCGTTCTTCTCGTCGGCGATGATCAGCACTTCCGACGGGCCGGCGATCATGTCGATGCCGACCTTGCCGAAGACGCGGCGCTTGGCCGCCGCCACGAAGGCGTTGCCGGGGCCGACGATCTTGGCGACGGGGGCGATGCTCTCTGTACCGTAGGCGAGCGCGGCGACGGCCTGGGCGCCGCCGATCTTCCAGATCTCGTCGACGCCGGCGAGGTCGGCGGCGGCGAGGACGAGCGGGTTCAGCCTGCCGTCGGGCGTCGGCACGACCATGACGAGGCGGTCGACGCCGGCGACCTTGGCCGGCACGGCGTTCATCAGCACCGAGGAGGGATAGCTCGCGGTGCCGCCGGGCACGTAGAGGCCGACCGATTCGAGCGCCGTCCACTTCGAGCCGAGCGTCACGCCGAGGGCGTCGGTATAGACGTCGTCCTTCGGCAGCTGGCGGGCATGGTGCGAGCGGATGCGGTCGCGGGCGAGTTCGAGGGCGGCCATCAGCTCGGGCGCGACGGCGGCCTTGGCGGCGGCGATCTCGTCGGCCGTGACGCGCAGGCCGGTCGGGCGCAGGTCGACGCGGTCGAACTTCGCGGTCAGATCGTAGAGCGCCGCGTCGCCGCGGGTGCGCACCTGCGCGATGATGTCGGCGACGGCGCGGTCGACGTCTTCGGAGACCTCGCGCTTCATGTCGAGGAGTTCGGCGAAGCGGCGCTCGAAGTCGGCGTCGCGCGTGTCGAGACGGATGGCCAAGAGGAGAGCCTCGGATGCGGGTGGGCGGCGGGGAGGGTGGTCCCCGTCATCTGGTGCGGTGGTAGCGGATCGTCGAGGGCGGGGCAAGGAATTGCCGCGTCGCGGGGCCGGGCGGCGCCGACGGTCAGCCGCTCACGCGCCGTGGTCGGGGCAGCTCGCGGTCGACCAGGCGGCGCCGAGATCGCCGAGGCCGACTTCCAGGCATTCGACCTCGGCGCGCAGCGTGGCGCCGCCGGCGAAGACCAGTTCGACGAAGCCCGAGGGCTCGTCGGTGGGGACGAAGCGCACGGCGAGGAGCTCCAGCACCGCGTCGGGCCTGCCGGGCGAGAGGTGCTGCGCCTGGACGCGGGTGACGCGGGCGAGATGGAGCACGGCGCGGCGGCGCTCGAAGGTCCGGGTGCGGGTGCCGAGCGCGCTCTCCCAGACGAAGCGGTTGAGCGCCACCACGAGGCGCTTCTCGTCGGCGCGCCAATGGATGTCGCCGACCTTGAGGACGGCGTCCTGCACCTGCGCCGAGACGATCTCGAGATCTTCGGCGTCGAGGGCAACGATCTTCAGGTCGGGCATGATCGGTTTCCGGTATCGGGAGCGCGGGGGTCTCCGGCCGATATGGGGACGGAGACCGCAACGCGCAACCCGGCGATCAGCGCATGCCTTCGCCGGAGATGCGCTCGACGATCGCGCCGCAGCGGCCGAGCTTCTCCTCGAGGCGTTCGAAGCCGCGATCGAGATGGTAGACGCGGGAGACGATGGTCTCGCCCTCGGCGACGAGGCCGCCGATCACCAGCGACACCGAGGCGCGCAGGTCGGTCGCCATGACGGGGGCGCCGACGAGGCGCGGCACGCCGGTGACCTTGGCGGTGCGGCCGTCGATCTCGATCCGGGCGCCGAGGCGGGCGAGTTCGGCGACGTGCATGAAGCGGTTCTCGAAGATCGTCTCGGTGATCTTCGACACGCCGTTCGACCGCGTCATCAGCGCCATGAACTGGGCCTGGAGGTCGGTCGGGAAGCCGGGGAAGGGCTCGGTCGTGACGTCGACCGGCAGGATCGGCCCGTCGCCGCGGGCGATGCGGATGCCGTCGGCGCGCACCTCGACCGTGGTGCCGGTGGCGGCGAGCACGTCGAGAGCGTTGCGGAGGAGATCGGCCGAGGTGTCGGTCAGCAACACGTCGCCGCCGGTCATCGCCACGGCCATGGCATAGGTGCCGGTCTCGATGCGGTCGGGTACGACGCGGTGGGTGGCGCCATGAAGACGCTCGACGCCCTCGATGCGGATGGTCGAGGTGCCGGCGCCGGTGATCTTCGCGCCCATGGCGACGAGGCAGGCGGCGAGATCGACCACTTCCGGCTCGCGGGCGGCGTTCTCGAGCACGGTCTCGCCCTTGGCCAGCGTCGCCGCCATCATCAGCGTGTGGGTTGCGCCGACCGAGACCTTCGGGAAGACGTAGCGGGCGCCCACGAGGCCCCCGGGGGCCTTTGCGACGGCATAGCCGGCCTCGATGTCGATCTGGGCGCCGAGCGCCTGCAGGCCCTCGATGAAGAGATCGACCGGGCGGGTGCCGATGGCGCAGCCGCCGGGCAGCGACACCTTGGCCTCGTGGCAGCGGGCGAGCAGCGGGCCGATCACCCAGAAGGAGGCGCGCATCTGGCTGACCAGCTCGTAGGGCGCGCGGGTGTCGACGATGTGGCGGGCGGTCAGGTGAATGGTCTGGCCGGCGAGGTGGTCCTCGCCCGGGCGCTTGCCGTTCAGCGAATAGTCGACGCCGTGATTGGTGAGGATCCGGGTGAGCAGCGAGACGTCGCGCAGGCGCGGCACGTTCTCGAGGGTCAGGCGCTCGTCGGTGAGCAGCGAGGCGATGATCAGCGGCAGCGCCGCGTTCTTCGCGCCCGAGATCGGAATGATGCCTTCGAGCCGATTGCCGCCGACGATGCGGATCTTGTCCATGTGACCTGTCCTTCGCGTATGCGCGGGAATGTCTGCCGCCGCCGCGGCGCCTCGCGCCTCGCGCTCCTCCTGCGTGCGCTTCCCTTAATGCCTCCCGGATCGGGGGGCAAGCGAAGCACGGCCGGCAAAGCACCGGCGCGCAAGGTCGTGGTGAATTCCGGCGAGATCGTGGAGGCCGCCCGCGACCGATCAGTCGGCGTCGGGGGCGTCGTTTCCGGTCGCGTCGCCCACCGCGTCGCGTCTTCCGCGCGCCTGTTCCTTGCGACGGCGCAGGTTGGCGCGCAGTTCGGCGGCGAGGCGTTCGGCGCGCAGTTCGGCGGCCGTCGGGGCGGGGCGGGTCTTGTCGGCATCTTCGGACATGGCCGCATCCTGCCCGAGCCGGGCTGCGTCGACAAGCCGGGCGAAGCGGGGGTGCGGAGCGGCGGGCGCGGGGCCGGCGCACGGCCTTCGCGGCCGAGCCCGCATGCGGACGGGGAGGGGCCGCGGTGTTTTCCACCGGAGAAACGGCGGCTTACGGCAGCATTTGGCGACGCGACGATTTCGCGTGCCGGAAGGCTTGCAACGGGGGAGCGGCTGTGGCACATAGCGGGCCGCGCGAGGTCGCCGGGCGGAAACGCCGCTTCCTCGAACGACGGTACGCTGCGGTAGCTCAGTGGTAGAGCACTCCCTTGGTAAGGGAGAGGTCGAGAGTTCAATCCTCTCTCGCAGCACCATCTCCCTTCGTCACGATCACGACTTCGCCCGCGCATCCCGCGTTCGTGGACGCATGACCGTCTGCGCGCGGGTTTGCCGCGCGGCACGGTCCGGTTCGACCCTTCTTCCTCTCTCGATTCGGCCCTCAATCTCGACCGAAAAGATCCCGCGTGAAGATCTTGTCGGCGACGTCGTCGAGGGCGGCGTCGCGGCGGTTGGCGACGATCACGTCGCAGCGCGCCTTGAACTCGGCGAGGTCGCGCACCACCGGCGAGTTGAAGAAGGTCGGCTCGGTCAGCGTCGGCTCGTGGACCAGCACCTCGATGCCCTTGGCCTTGATCCGCTTCATCACGCCCTGCACGGCGGAGGAGCGGAAATTGTCGGAGGCCGACTTCATCGTCAGGCGGTAGATGCCGACGGTGCGCGGGCGGCGCGCCAGGATCTCGGAGGCGATGAAGTCCTTGCGGGTCGAGTTGGAATCGACGATCGCCCGGATCAGGCTCTGCGGCACGTCGCGGTAGTTGGCGAGCAGCTGCTTGGTGTCCTTGGGCAGGCAGTAGCCGCCGTAGCCGAAGGACGGGTTGTTGTAGTGGTCGCCGATGCGCGGATCGAGACCGACGCCGGTGACGATCGTCGCGGTGTCGAGGCCGCGGGTCAGCGCGAACGTGTCGAGTTCGTTGAAGAAGGCGATGCGCATCGCGAGATAGGTGTTGGCGAAGAGCTTGATCGCCTCCGCTTCCGTCGAGCCGGTCAGCACCACGGCGACGTTCTTCTTCTCGGCGCCGGCCTCGAGCAGGCCGCCGAAGGTGCGGCCGATCTCGCCGCGGTCGCCGACGACGATGCGTGAGGGGTGGAGATTGTCGATCAGCGCCCGGCCCTCGCGCAGAAACTCGGGCGAGAAGACGATCGCCTCGGTGCCGTGCAGGCGGCGCATGCGCTCGGTGAAGCCGACGGGGATGGTCGACTTGACGATCACCGCGGCATGCGGCGCGCGGTCGCGGGTCTCGGCGATCACCGCCTCGACGGTCGAGGTGTCGAAATGGTCGTTGACCGGATCGTAGTCGGTCGGCGTCGCCACCACGACGAAGTCGGGGGCGTCGTAGGCGACGGCCGCGTCGGTGGTGGCGGTCAGGCGCGGGATGCCGGCGGCCAGCGCCGCCTCGACCTCGGCGTCGCGCAGCGGCGACTGGCCGGCGGCGATGCGGGCGATGCGGGCGGCGTCGACGTCGAGCAGCACCACGTCGGAGTTGCGGGCCAGCAGAATGGCATTCGACAGGCCGACGTAACCTGCCCCCACGACGGTGATCTTCATGCGCGATCCTTCCGGCTGCGTCCCTTGCCGAACCTTCACCGCAGCCGTAATGAGTGCGCGTGACGGAACCGTGTCGGACGGGTGCGGCACGAACGGACGGCTACGTTGCGCGTTCGTTCGGCGCGCCCTCCCGTCGGCGCCGGCGGCTCTCGTTTAGCCGCGAAACCGTGTCTCGTCGAGGCGCGGGGCCTCCGCAATCGAGACCAGGGCGGGCGGGTGCTCGCGGAACGGACGTGAAGCCATGACCAGACGCATCCTCGTGACCGGCGGCGCCGGCTTCCTCGGCTCCCATCTGGTGGAGCGCCTGCTCGAGCGCGGCGACGAGGTGCTCTGCGTCGACAATTTCTACACGGGCACCCGGCGCAACGTCGAACATCTGCTCGGCCATCCGCGCTTCGAGTTGATGCGCCACGACGTCTGCTTCCCGCTCTACGTCGAGGTCGACGAGATCTACAATCTCGCCTGCCCGGCCTCGCCGGTCCACTATCAGCACGATCCGGTGCAGACGACCAAGACGTCGGTGCACGGCGCCATCAACATGCTGGGGCTGGCCAAGCGGCTGCGCGCCAAGATCCTCCAGGCCTCGACCTCGGAGGTCTACGGCGACCCGGCGGTCCATCCGCAGGTCGAGGGTTATTGGGGCAACGTCAATCCGATCGGCATCCGCTCGTGCTACGACGAAGGCAAGCGCTGCGCCGAGACGCTGTTCTTCGACTATCACCGTCAGCACAAGCTCCGGATCAAGGTCGTCCGCATCTTCAACACCTACGGGCCGCGGATGCACCCGAACGACGGGCGCGTCGTCTCGAACTTCATCGTCCAGGCGCTGCGCGGCGAGGACATCACCATCTTCGGCGAGGGGCTGCAGACGCGCTCCTTCTGCTATCGCGACGATCTGATCGAGGCGATGATCCGGATGATGGACACCGGCGACGCCGTCACCGGGCCGATCAACATCGGCAATCCGGGCGAGTTCACCATCCGCCAGCTGGCCGAGCAGGTGATCGAGCTGACGGGCGCGAAGTCGAAGCTCCTGTTCCAGCCGCTGCCGCAGGACGATCCGATGCAGCGCCGGCCGGACATCACGGTGGCGCGCGAGACGCTCGGCTGGGCGCCGACGATCGACCTGCGCGAAGGCCTGACGCGGACGATCGCCTATTTCGACGCGCTGCTGAAGGGCTCCCCCGCCGACGCGCTGCCGCGCTGAGGGGGGCTCACCCGCGGTCGAAGGTCTCGAGCACGGTGGCGAAGCGGGCGGGATCGGCGACGTAGTTCGCCAGATGCGCCGAGGAGCCGACGTCCGGCGCGCCGGGCGAGGCCGACCAGTGGCGGTGGCCGCAGGCGGCGGCGAGGGCGACGAAACAGTCCGGGTTCTCGGGCACGCGGAACTCGAGCACTTCGGCGCCGTGGGCCATGAACATCATGTTGGTCAGCCCCGCGCCGTGCATCGAGACGAGGTGCGAGGCGTTCGCGAGCGTCAGCACCTGATCTTCGAACGACAGCTTCTCCATCTGGACGACGGCGTAGCCGGCGGCACGAAGCGTGCCGGTGATCGCGTCCTCGTTGACGAACTTGCGCTTGTCGGCGGCGGCGCGGCTGACGAAGACCTTGCTCTTCGGTGCCTCGGGGACGTCGGCGAGGCCGCGCTCGCGGCGTACGGCGGCGGCGATGCGGCCGCCGATGACGCCCATCAGATCGGCGCGCTGGCGGGCGCTGGGGGCGAGTTCGGTCGGCACCGACAGACGCGCGACCTTCAGCGAACGGCCGGCGGGGACCCAGACGACGTCGTCGATGCCGAGGAGGCGCAGCGAGGCGCCGACGAAGACCCACCGGGCAAGGCCCTGCGGCAGCAGGATCGGCAGGTCGGGTTCGAATTCCTTCAGGAGCAGGATCTTCGGCAGGACCTCGCAGAACCAGTGATAGTAGTTCGCCGCCCAGCCGTTGGTCGCCCAGCCGCCGCGGGCCTGCGGGCTCGTGTCGAAGAGCGAGCGCAGGCTCGCCTTCATCGCGGCGCGGAAATAGGACCAGCGCACGCCGAGGATCGCCTCGGCGAGGTTCGACCAGTCGAGGCCGACGTGGTTCTTGGCGGTCAGCCGGGCGCCGACGCTCGATTCGACCATCGGCCGGAAGCCGCGGAAGAGGAAGCCCTCGCCGGTCGCCTTCACGCCGCGATAGGTGCGGATCTCGCCTTCGGAGACGAAGTCGCCGGCGGGACGCGCGAACAGCGGGTCATCGTCGAGACGACGGGATTCGGCGACCGTGAAGGTCTCGGTCGGAAGGACGTGGCGCTCGAAGGACATCCGCGGTTCAGCTCTCGTGCCTCGGCCGCAATCGGCCGGCGGCGCGGACCCGCCCGCGCCGAACGCGGCGCAGGATAGGGAGCGGTCGGCGAATGGCAAGAGGGACCGGGGAGGGGGCGCTTCGTCGCGTCGTCGCGGCCGCGTGATCGCCGCAGGGGCCCGAAACGAAAGAGGGAGGGCACCGGGCCCTCCCTCTCGATTTCATGGCGTCACCCGTCGTCGCGCTCAGCCGAGGCGGCCGGCGACGTGGGCGAACATCGTGTAGACCTTGCCCGTGTCCGAGGCGAGGTAGGTGCGGGCGACGTCGGGATCGCGCGAGCGGCCGGCATCGTCGAGCAGCGTCTCGAAGTCGCCGACGTAGCGGTCGACGGCGGTGCGGAAGTCGGTGTCGCGCTGATACTTGCGCCGGATCTCCTCGAAGGTCTGCTGACCCTGCGGGGTGTAGAGGCGGCGCGAGAAGGCGGCGCGTTCGCCGCGATCGTGACGTTCCCACGCGTCGGCATAGGCGGCGTCGTCGATGCCGCGGGCGATGTCGCCGGCGAGCGCGTTCAGATTGTCGCCGGTGGAGGCGGCGCCGCCGCGACCCCAGGACTGCGCGGCCGGCTCCTCGTCGCGCGAGGCGCGACGCAGCAGGTCGGAGACCCAGCCGCCGCGACCGGCCTC